>JACQDQ010000193.1 GCA_016201015.1 Pseudomonadota bacterium
CCCCCGTAGCGGCAGCCTGACCGCGCAGCCAACGCTGCCAGGAGCACCGCTCCTACGCTACGCCCAGGGACACGATCGGCGGAATCGGCGGATCGTCCCCCCGACGCGTCACCCTGACGCAAGTCGGGGTGACAGTCAGTACAAGAGGCCCACGCTCTTTTTCATCGTCATGCCGGCGAAGGCCGGCACCCAGGGCCAGTGCGCGCTGTCCGGCTCCTGGACCCCGACTTGCGTCGCTATCCCATGCACACATCTCGAAAGCCCGCCCACAACCATCCATAAAATTTCCCCGGAGACGGGTCGCGGATTCCAAAAAGAATCGAGCGTGAGGCAGTTTTGATGGTTTCGAATCCAAAACCCCGATGTGTGAATCCGATAGCGACTTGCGTCGGGGAGACACCTTGGGGGTTGATGCGTTGGGGTGACGCTCATTTTGATCGTCGTGCCGGCTTTCCCACTCGGTCTCGCGATGCTTGGTCCGCTCGACCTTGGGCTCTGGCCGGCATGACAGAGGAAAAGAGGTGGCGTCTAATGCAGATAGGCCTTGACAATTAGGAACAAAACGGTCATATTAGGCCCAAATCGAACTTAAAATGAGGCTGAAGACGATGATGATGATAGCGCCCGGTATCGGCCCCGCGAGGCGGCAACTTGCCGCCAGCGCCCCAACGGCCCAGCGACTTTGCGGAAGCCCACTGCTTCGGCGCGGGTCCTGCGGCGGCATCGACGCGCGGAAAAGACGCTACGTCCTACCGGACCAAACGGACCAAACGGAGCAATCGGACGAAACGGAACAGGGGGGTGCGTGTGGAGGGGGTGTAGTATTGGCTGACCTGGCACAACCGGGTGTGCGGGCACGCCGTGCCGTGCGGCCCTCGGCCCGGCTCTCGCGTTGGCCGCCCGCCGCGCTAGACAGCCCTCCGCCGCGACGTTACATCTAGGCCGAAATCCTCAAGCGTCGCCGTCACTTGTCGGGCCTGTCGCCCGGCGCCAGGGGCGGCGCAGATTCAAAGCGGACGGGCCTGACCCGTCGTCCGGGGTAGAGCATGGCCAGCGCCAACGATATCCGCCGCACCTTCCTCGACTATTTCGCGCGAAACGGCCACGAGATCGTGGCGTCGTCGCCGCTGGTGCCGCGCAACGACCCGACTCTGCTCTTCACCAATGCCGGCATGGTGCAGTTCAAGAACGTGTTCACCGGCGCCGAGCAGCGGCCGTACAAGCGCGCGGTCACGTCGCAGAAATGCGTGCGCGCCGGCGGCAAGCACAACGATTTGGAGAATGTCGGCTACACCGCGCGCCACCACACGTTTTTCGAGATGTTGGGCAACTTCTCCTTCGGCGATTATTTCAAGGACCGCGCCATAGAGCTGGCGTGGAACTTGGTGACCAAGGAATACGGCCTGGACAAGACCCGGCTCGTCGTCACCGTTTACGCCGAGGACGACCAGGCGGCGGCGCTGTGGAAGAAGATCGCCGGGCTGCCCGAGAGCAAGATCATCCGCATTCCCACCTCGGACAATTTCTGGGCGATGGGCGATACCGGCCCGTGCGGCCCTTGCTCCGAAATCTTCTTCGATCACGGGCCGGGCATTCCCGGCGGTCCGCCCGGCAGCCCCGACGGCGACGGCGATCGCTTCATCGAGATCTGGAATCTCGTCTTCATGCAGTACGAGCAGCGTGGGCCCGGCGACCGCGTCAATCTGCCCAAGCCGTCGATCGACACCGGCATGGGGCTCGAGCGCATCACCGCCGTGCTGCAGGGCAAGCACGACAACTACGACACCGATCTGATGCGCCACCTGATCGAGGCCTCGGCCGAGGCGAGCCGTGTCGCCGCCGACGGCCCGCATGCGGTGTCGCATCGGGTCATCGCCGACCATCTGCGCGCTTCGTCGTTCCTCATCGCCGACGGTGTCCTGCCGTCGAACGAGGGGCGCGGCTATGTGCTCCGCCGCATCATGCGCCGCGGCATGCGTCATGCGCACATGATCGGCTGCAAGGACCCGCTGATGTTCCGCCTGGTGCCGGCGCTGGTCGAGGCGATGGGCCAGGCCTATGGCGAGCTGATCCGCGCCGAGCCGCTGATCACCGAGACGTTGAAGCTGGAGGAAACGCGCTTCAAGCAGACCCTGGAGCGCGGCCTCAAGCTGCTCGACGAGGCGACCGCCAAGCTGCCCAAGGGCGGCGCGCTCGACGGCGAGGTGGCGTTCAAGCTCTACGACACCTACGGCTTCCCGCTCGACCTGACGCAGGACGTGCTGCGCGGCCGCGGGCTCACGGTCGATACCGAAATCTTCAACCGCGCCATGGACCGCCAGCGCGAGGAAGCGCGGCGGGCCTGGGCCGGCTCGGGCGATATCGGCGAGGAGAAGATCTGGTTCGCCATCAAGGACAGGGTCGGCGCCACCGAGTTCCTCGGCTACGACGCCGACAGCGCCGAGGCCAAGGTCGTAGCCCTGGTGGTCGGCGGCAAGGAAGTGCAGTCGGCGGAGACGGGCGCCGAGGCCGCCGTGCTGGTCAACCAGACGCCGTTCTACGGCGAGTCCGGCGGCCAGATGGGCGATACCGGCGTCCTGTTCACCGCCGGCGGCACCGAGTTTGCCGTCACCGACACGCAGAAGCAGGGCGGCAGCCTGCACGTCCATTACGGCAAGGTGGCGCGCGGCAAGATCGCCGTGGGTGACATCGTCGAGTTGCGCATCGACGCCGCGCGCCGCGCGCAGCTCCGCGCCAATCATTCGGCGACGCATCTGCTGCACGAGGCGCTGCGCCGCCGCCTCGGCTCGCACGTGACGCAGAAGGGCTCGCTGGTCGCGCCGGACCGCCTGCGCTTCGACATCAGCCATCCGGCGGCGATCGCGGCCGACGATCTGCGCGCGGTCGAAACGGACGTGAACGCCCGCATCCTCGCCAACCAGGATGTCGTGACGCTGCTGATGACGCCGGACGACGCGGTGAAGGCGGGCGCGCTCGCCCTGTTCGGCGAGAAATACGGCGAGGAGGTGCGCGTCGTCTCGATGGGCGATGACACGGAGAAGCCGCATTTCTCGACCGAATTGTGCGGCGGCACGCATGTGCGCCGCACCGGCGATATCGGGCTGCTCCATATCGTCGGCGAAGGCGCGGTCGGCGCCGGCCTGCGCCGCATCGAGGCGCTGACCGGCGACGCGGCGCGCACCTATCTCGTGCAGCAGGAGGATTTGCTGCAGCAGGCGGCGACTGCGCTCAAGGCGCAGCCGGCGGACGTGCCGGCGCGCGTCGCTTCGCTCATCGACGAGCGCCGCAAGCTCGAGCGCGAGCTGGCCGAGGCGCGCCGCGCGCTCGCCGCCGGCGGCGGCGCGGGCTCGGGGCCGGTGGCCAAGGATGTCGGCGGCATCAAGGTGGCGGGGCGCAAGCTGACCAATGTGGCGGTCAAGGATTTGAAGCCGCTTGCCGACGACCTCAAGGGCAAGATCGGTTCCGGCTGGGTCGTGCTCGTCGCCGTCGATGGCGACAAGGCCAGCATCGTCGTCAGCAGCACGGCGGATCGGCCCGGCGGGCTGAGCGCCGTCGATCTCGTGCGCATCGGCGTCGAGAAGCTCGGCGGCAAGGGCGGCGGCGGCCGGCCCGACATGGCGCAGGGCGGCGGTCCCGATGCCAGCCAGGCCGATGCGGCGATCGCCGCGATCGAGGCCGAGATCGCCGCGCGCGCCAGGGCGGCGTGAAGCTCCAGCGGCCGCTTGGGCGTTGACATGAACGACGCCGGCGACAAGGCGGGAGTTCGCATCGCGCCCGCGACGAAGGATGATGTCGTCCTGGTTCTCCGCTTCGTGCGCGAGCTCGCCGAATACGAGAAGCTGGCGCATGAGGTGGTGGCGAGCGAGGCCGATATCCGCGACAGCCTGTTCGGGGCGCGTGCCCACGCCGAAGCCCTCATCGCGCGAACCGGTAGCGAGCCGATCGGCCTCGCGCTGTTCTTTCACAACTACTCGACCTTTCTCGGGCGGCCGGGCCTCTATGTCGAGGACGTCTATGTCGTGCCGGAGTGGCGCGGCAAGGGCGTCGGCCGGCAATTCTTCGCCCACATGGCGCGCATCGCGGTCGAACGGCGCTGCGGGCGCATGGAGTGGTCGGTGCTGGACTGGAACGAACCGGCGCTGCGCTTCTATCGCGGGCTCGGCGCCGTCGGCCGCAGCGAATGGACCGTGCAGCGTCTCAAGGGCGACGATCTGCAGCGTCTCGCGGCAGAGGCCACCTGACTGAATCGGCGGCCGCTTCCGTGGCGGCGCCTACGCCATCGCCTTCTTCAGGTTCTGCTCGACCTTCTCGAAGAACTGCGTGGTGGTGAGCCAGGCCTGGCTCGGCGAGATGAGGACCGCGAGGTCCTTGGTCATGTGGCCCTGCTCGACCGTGTCGACGCAGACTTTCTCCACGGTGCGGGCGAATTCGACCACGTCGGGCGTCTTGTCGAATTCACCGCGATAGCCGAGGCCGCGCGTCCAGGCGAAGATCGAGGCGATCGGGTTGGTCGAGGTCTCCTTGCCCTTCTGGTGCTCGCGGTAGTGGCGGGTCACCGTGCCGTGCGCCGCCTCGGCCTCGACCACGTCGCCGCCCGGATTGAGCAGCACGGACGTCATCAAGCCGAGCGAGCCGAAGCCTTGCGCCACGGTGTCGCTCTGCACGTCGCCGTCGTAGTTCTTGGCCGCCCATAGGAAGCCGCCGCTCCATTTCAGCGCCGCCGCCACCATGTCGTCGATCAGGCGGTGCTCGTAGGTGAGCTTCTTGGCGCGGAAACGGTCGACGAATTCCTGGTCGAACACCTCCTGGAAGATGTCCTTGAAGCGGCCGTCGTAGAATTTGAGGATGGTGTTCTTGGTCGACAGATAGACCGGATAGCCGCGCGACAGGCCGTAGTTGAAGCAGGCGCGGGCGAACCCGCGGATCGATTCGTCCAGATTGTACATGGCCATTGCCACCCCGGCGCCCGGGAAGTCGAACACGACGTGGCGGATGTTGCTGGTGCCATCGGTGCTGGTGAAGGTGATAGACAGGCGCCCTTCTTGCAGATGATCGGCTCGCGGAACACGGTGCCGTCGAGGATGTTGCGGATGGTGCCGTTGGGCGACTTCCACATCTGCTTCAGGCTGAATTCCTTGACGCGGCCCTCGTCGGGCGTGATCGTCGCGCACTTGACGCCCACGCGGTACTGCTTGATCGCGTTAGCCGCCTCGACCGTCACCTTGTCGTCGGTCTTGTCGCGATTCTCGACCGATAGGTCGTAATATTTCAAATCGACGTCGAGGAACGGCAGGATCAGCCGCTCGCGGATCAACTTCCAAATGATGCGGGTCATCTCGTCGCCGTCAAGCTCGACGATTGGATTGGCGACTTTGATCTTCTTCATAATGATTCTCAGCTCCGGAAAGGAACGGGGCGGCAACGGCCGGCGCCAGCGCGAGACTGTCCGCGCGGGATGCGGACGCGCGCGTTTCTAGCGCAATTGGCGTGCCCTGTCATGGCCTTACATTTCGGGGACGCGCGGGGGAAAGCGCGGCTGCGGCGCCGCGGCGATGGCCGGCAGAACCTGGTCCACGTCCGCCACGACCATATAGAGATCGCGGAAATCGGCCCGCGCATAGCCCTGGTCGATGAGGCCGTCGATGAGGGCGATCAGCGGCTGCCAATAGCCGTGAAGATCGACGATGACCACCGGCTTGTCGTGCAGCGCGAGCTGCTTCCAGGTGAGAATTTCGAAAGTTTCGTCGAGCGTGCCGGGTCCGCCGGGCAGCACGGCGAAGGCGTCGGCGCGCCGGAACATCGTCTCCTTCCGCACATGCATGCTGTCGGTGATGATGAGGTCGGTCACGGCGCCGTGCCCAACTTCGGCCTTGATCAGGTGGTCCGGTATGATGCCGGTGACGCGGCCGCCAGCCGCCAAGGTGGCGTCGGCGATGACGCCCATCAGGCCGACTTTGCCGCCGCCGAACACCAGCTCGATGCCGGCAGCGGCGAGCAGCCGGCCGAAGCGCGCCGCGGCCTCGTGGTGGCGGCGGTCACCGCGGCCGGAAGCGCCGCAGTAGACGCAGATGGAGCGAATATTCGCCATGCCGGGACGGTCCCTTATCTTACGCGATCGTGAACTGCGTCGCCCTTGCAGTCGAGAGGAGGCCCTGTATGATCTCCGCCCAGGGAATAAAGTCAGGTGAAGCGGTGTTTGTCCATTCGCACGGTATTTCCTGTGCGGCGCAACAAGAAGAGGGAGAGCTTCATGAAGACAGGTTGGCGGAGCGCACTGGTTGTCGGCGGCGTCGCGGCGGGCCTTCTCGGGATCACCGTGGCCGAAGCGCAGATGAATGCGATGCAGTCGATCGAGAAGCGCCAGGAGGCGATGAAGGGCAATGGCGGGGCGATGCGCGTCCTGACGCCGATGGCGCGCGGCGAGGCTCCCTTCAACAAGGATGCCGCGGTACAGGCGGTGACCACAGTGAACAATACCGCGAAGATGATTCCCAGCCTGTTCCCGCAGGGCTCCGGCCCGAGCGCCGGCAAGACCGACGCGCTGCCGGCGATCTGGGACAAGTGGGCGGATTTCCAGACGGCGGCGAAGGGGCTCGAGGAAGCCAGCGGCCGGCTCCTGCTCGTCGCCCAGGCCGGGGACGAGGCTGGTTTCAAGAGCCAGTTCGCCAATGTCGGGCGCGCCTGCGGCAGCTGTCACGAGCCGTTCCGGGCCAAGAAGCCGTAACTTTTCTTCCCGCGGCCGGGAGTCCGCCCGGCCGTAGCGACTATCGGCACTGGGGCCGGCGCGCGCGATTCGGCGCGCTGGTGTCGATGCTCGTCGCGCTTCCGGCGTGGCCGGGACAGGCGCAGACGCCGGATGGCGCCGCCATCAAGCGCGGGGAATATCTGTTCATCGCCGGCGGCTGCATCGGCTGCCATACCGACGTGAAGAACAACGGCGCGCCTCTGGCCGGCGGTCGCGCGCTAGCGACGCCGTTCGGCACATTCTACGGACCTAACATCACGCCCGACCCGGTCCACGGCATCGGCAAATGGAGCGATGCCGACTTCATCCGCGCCTTGCGCGAAGGCGTGCGGCCGGACGGCGCGAATTATTTTCCGGTATTTCCCTACACGTCCTTCACCAAAATTAGCGACGCCGATCTCAGGGATCTCAAGGCCTATATCTTCTCGCTGCCGCCGGTGGCGAAGCCCAGCCGGCCGCACGACGTGTCGTTCCCCTTCAATCTGCGCTTTCTGCAGTTTGGCTGGAAGCTGCTGAATTTCACCGCCGGCCCCTATGCGCCGGACACGACGAAGCCGGCGGACTGGAACCGTGGCGCCTATCTTGTGCAGGCGCTGACGCATTGCGGCGAGTGCCACACGCCGCGCAACGCCATGGGCGGTCTCAAGACGTCGCTTGCCTATGCCGGCACGGCGGACGGGCCGGAGGGCGAGCGGGTACCTAACGTCACGACCGACCCGGACACCGGCATCGGCAAATGGAGCCCGG
>JACQDQ010000202.1 GCA_016201015.1 Pseudomonadota bacterium
CCGGCGGAGGTGGCGCGGGCGGTGGCACGACCGCGGCCGGCGGCGGTGCGGGTTGGGATTGAATCGGCGCGGCCGAGGGCGGCAAAGGCGTCGGTGCGACAGCAACCGGCGGTGTCGTGGGCCGCGTCGGCGCAGCTACGGGCGGCGGCGATGGCGCAGAGCTCGGCGCCGGCGCGGTGCGCGCCGGTGGCGCCGTATCGGTGAAGGCGGGCGGCGCGGCCGGCGGCGTGAACTGCGGCGTCGACGGTGGGTTTTCAGCCTGAGCGGAGCGCTGTGGCGCTGGTGTCCGCGGCGCCGTCGACGATGTCTTGGGCTGCGGCGTGCTCGGCTTGCTGGCGGCGGATTTGCTGCGGGGCGCCGTCGACGATGTCCGCGGCTGCGGCGTGCTCGGCGTGCTCGTGACGGACTTGCTGCTGGGCGCCGGCGGCGCCGGCTGGACCGGCGCCGGCACGGCGACGCGGCGCGGCGGCGGGCTTGGCGTCGACGGCGTCAGTTCGTCGAGCACGCTCCAATCGATCTCGACGCTGGCGCGGTTCTGACGCAACTGCTGCTGCGCCGTCGCCTCAACCGCACCGAACGCGACCGCGAGCCCCAGCGCGGCGCCGATGACGCTGCGGCCCGTGCCGCTCGCTTGGAAGCCGATGAACTTTTGCAACAGCATGGCGGGACAGCGACATTAACCTAGGGCGCCCATAGGAACAACTGATTTAGCCGCAAATATGACAATAGTTCCCGCAGCTTGCGCGATGTCAGCGAACCCGCGGGAGAGTTTGGGCGCGGCCGGCTAGTCCGCTTGCGCTTGTTCGGCCGCACGCAGGAGGCGGCTTAGCTGGGGGAACAAGGGATCGTTGGCGGCGAGAATGTTGCCGCTGGCGAGAACATTGGTCCCGCCATCGATCTCGCCGACGAAGCCGCCGGATTCACGGACGATGAGAAGGCCGGCGGCGATGTCCCAGGCCGACAGGCCGTATTCGAAGAATCCATCGAAGCGTCCGGCGGCGACATAGGCGAGGTCGAGCGCGGCGGCGCCGCAGCGGCGCACGCCGGCCGTCTTGGCCATGATGGCTTCGAGCAGACGCAGATAGCGCGCATGGTTGCCGCGCTCGCGAAACGGAATGCCGGTGCCGATCACCGCATCCGCCAGCTCCTTGCGCGCCGAGACGCGCAGCCGCCGGTCGTTGATGAAGGCGCCGGCGCCGCGCTCGGCGAAAAACAACTCGTCGCGCAGCGGGTCGAGGATGAGCCCAGCGATGATTTCACTATCGCGTTCCAATGCGATCGAGATGCAGAAATGCGGAATGCCGTGCAGAAAATTGGTCGTGCCGTCGAGCGGATCGACGATCCAGCGGCAGCGCGGATCGCGGCCGGCCGTGGCGCCGCTTTCCTCCATGAGGAAGCCGAAATCGGGCCGCGCCTTGCCGAGCTCGGCCTTGAGCGTCCGCTCGGCGCGCAGATCGGCGGTGGAGACGAAATCGGCCGGCCCCTTGATCGATACCTGGAGTTGCTCGACCTCGCCGAAATCGCGAATCAAGCCGCGCGCCGCCTTGCGCGCGGCGCGTTCCATCACGTTGAAGAGCGGTGAGCGGACGACCATGGCGTGCGGCGTCAGGCCGCGATCTCAGTCCTTCGCCCGCTCGACATACGTGCGCTCGGCGATGTTGACGACGATCTTGGTGCCGATGCCGACGAACGGCGGCACCATGACGCGCACGCCGTTGTCGAGCACGGCCGGCTTGTAGGACGAGGCGGCGGTCTGGCCCTTCACCACCGCGTCGGCCTCGACCACCGTCCCCACCGCCGTCTGCGGCAGGTGGATGCCCACCGGCTGGCCTTCGATAAAATCAATGGTCACGATCATGTTGTCGGTGAGGAAATCGGCGGCCTCGCCGATCATGTCGCGGTTCACCGCGACCTGCTCGAACGATTCCTGATCCATGAACGTGTATTGGTCGCCGTCATGGAATAGGTATTGCAACTCCTTGGAATCAACGCGCAGGCGCTCGACCGTCTCGTCGGAGCGGAATTTCTGGTTCGATTTCGTGCCGCCCTTGATGTCGCGCATCTCGATCTGGTTGAAGGCGCCGCCCTTGCCCGGCTGCACGATGTTGTGCTTGAGCACCGACCAGATGCGGCCCTCATATTCGATGATGTAGCCGGCGCGAATTTCATTGCCATAGATCTTCATGGGCGCGGACCCGCGGACAGAGTGCGAATGATTGGGAAAGGCGGCGGAACCTACCAGCTTGCGCGCGCCGAAACAATCACCGCGAATGGCGGGCAATGGCGGCGTTGAAGGCCTTAACGGCTTGCGCCGGGCCGGCGGGATGGCTCCAAACGCCGCCGGCCACCGCTAGAAAATCCGCTCCGGCCTCGACCAACGCGGCACAATTCTCGACCGTGATGCCGCCGATCGCCACGCAGGGCACGGTCATGATCTCGCTCCACCAGCGCAGCAACTCGATATCCGCTTGGCCCTTGGTTGTGTGCTTGGTGGCGCTGGTGAAGAAGGCGCCGAAGGCGACATAGTCGGCGCCGGCCTCGGCCGCCTCCAAGGCGAGATGACGCGAGGCATGGCAGGTGATGCCAACGATGCGTCCGGTGCCGAGCGCGGCCCGCGCATCGGCGTAGCTGGCGTCCTCCTGGCCGACATGCACGCCATCGCATCCCGTCGCCGCGGCGAGGTCGGGGCGGTCGTTGAGCAGAAAGGCGACACCGCGCGACTGCGCGACCGGCCTCAGCGCATCGCAGCCGCGGCGGATCGCGTCGTCGTCCACGTCCTTGAGCCGAAACTGGATGCAGCCGACGTCGCCGGCGTCAAGCGCCGCGGCGAGGGTATCGCGCCACGCCGCCGGCTCGAGCGCCGGCGGCGTGATGAGATAGAGACGGCAGCGTGGTGCGGGCTCGCTCAGGCTTTGCCCTGATAGATCTCGATGATCTTGTCGAGCAAGGCGAGAGCCTTGTCGCGCGGACGCTGGAAGGTATTGCGGCCGATGATCGAGCCGGTGCCGCCGCCGTCGCGGATGGCGCGCACCTCGGTGAAGATGCCTTCGTCGTCCTTTGCCTCGCCGCCCGAGAACACGACGACGCGCCGCCCGTTGAAGCAGGACTGCACGACATGGGCGACGCGGGCGGAGAGCGTCGAGATGTCGATCTTCTCCTTCTCGTATACCTTCTTTGCCGCGTCCTGATAGAGATGCGGAGTCGGCAGCTTCACCTTGATGACGTGCGCGCCCAGCAAGGCCGCCATGTGCGCGGCATAGGCGCAGACGTCCATCGCCGTCTCGCCTTCCTTGGTGAGGTCGCCGCCGCGCGGATAGGACCAGATGACGATGGCGAGGCCGCACGCCTTGGCTTCCTCGCCGAGCGCGCGAATCTCTTCCATCATGCCGAACTGCTCGTCCGAGCCGGGATAGATGGTAAAACCGATCGCCGCGCAGCCGAGGCGCAGCGCATCCTTGACCGAGCCGTGCACCGCCTGGTCCTTGTTGCGCGCCAGGCTGTTGGCGCTGTTGACCTTGAGGATGGTCGGGATCGCGCCGGCGAAACTGTCGGCGCCGGCCTCGATCATGCCAAGCGGCGCGGCATAGGCCGAGAGCCCGGCATCGATCGCGAGTTGGAAATGATAGTGCGGATCGTAGGCCGGCGGATTGGGCGCGAAGCTGCGCACCGGCCCGTGCTCGAAGCCCTGATCCACAGGCAGGATGACGAGCCTGCCGGAACCGCCGAGCCGGCCATGCATGAGAATGCGTGTGAGGTTCGCCTTGGTGCCGGGGTTGTCGCTTTCGTAGTTGTCGAGGATCTTCTTGACCTTCTGCGTGATCTTCACGGGCGAATCTCCCGGGGGTTGATGGGCGCTCGGTGGCGCGCTTCGGTCCGCTTCTTAGCCGAGCTTCCGCGCTTTGGCAACGTTCGGCGATGTGGCAAGGCGCTTGCGGCGGCGGCGCATTCGCGGCACAACGGCGCCTACGGAGGACACGTGCATGCAGTTGCAGCTACAGACCTGGAAAGACGTCGAGGAATATCTCGGCCGCAGCCACGGGATCATCGTGCCGATCGGCTCGACCGAGCAGCACGGCCCGAATGGCCTGGTCGGCACCGATGCGATCTGCGCCGAGGTGATCGCGCGCGGCGTCGGCGAGAAGGCGCAGGCGCTGGTGGCGCCGACCATCAGTGTCGGCATGGCGCAGCATCATCTGGGCTTCGCCGGCTCGATCACGCTCCGGCCGACGACGCTCATCGCCGTGGTGCGCGACACCATCGTCTCGCTGGCGCGGCACGGCTTCCAGCGCTTCTATTTCATCAACGGCCATGGCGGCAACATCGCGACGGTGACGGCGGCGTTCTCCGAGATCCACGCCGAATCCAGCATGCATCCGGCCGGCAACCGGCCCTCGGTCAAATGCAAGCTGCGCAATTGGTGGGAGAGCGAGCGTGTCAAGGCGCTGTCGCGCGAGCTCTACGGCAGTTCCGAGGGCAGCCACGCGACGCCGTCCGAGGTCTCGCTCACTTGGTACGCCCACCCCGACGCCGCGCGGCCGATGACCCTCGACCCGCCGGTGGCGCCGACCGGATCGTTCGCCGATGCCGACGACTATCGCCGCAACTTTCCCGATGGCCGCATCGGCTCTAACCCCGGGCTGTCGTCGGCCGAGGCCGGCAAACGCTTTTACGATGTAGCGGTCGCCGACATCGCCGCCGACTATGCGGCGTGGGTGAGGGCGGCGTGACGGCGGCCGGAACGGAAGCCACGCGAACTCCGAACGGATAGCGCCAGCGGGCCTCGTGCACCACCGACATTCGAATTATGTGAACATCAAATGCAATTGTTGGGCAATCAAATCCGCAGCCGTCAACCTTGCTTCCAAACACCCCAGGTGATGACGCGATCTGCCGGCCAGGGGGCGTAGCCGCGCACACGGGGGGTGCGTCGCATCGACCACCGGATCGTTGTATAGCCCGATGATCGGCAGCTGCTGCTGCAACATCTTGTGCAGCTCGGCGAAGATTTGCTTGCGACGCTGCTCGTTGCCCGTGCCGGTGCTCTCGCTCAGCAGCGCGATCGCCTTCGGGTCGTCCCACTGCGCCCATTTGAACTTCGACTGATCGGCCAGGATCACTCCGTACATCAGTCCGGGATCGAAACGCGGCGAGTAGCCGAACCACTGCACCTGGAAGCTGTGCTTGAGGTAGTTGTCGAGCTGCGTCGCCCAGTCGAGCACTTCGAGGTCG
>JACQDQ010000203.1 GCA_016201015.1 Pseudomonadota bacterium
CCGCGTCCATGACGGCGCGATTGACCCGATCGAGCCCGGCTTGCGGCGGCCGGCCGCGACCAAACGCCGCAGCCGCCGATGAGCGCGCCCCCCGGATCCGGCGGCATGGCCCTTCCGCGCCGTCCCATCGTCATCATTCCGTCGCGGCTGGCCGCCACGCGCCTGCCCAAGAAGCCGCTCGCCGACATTCATGGCGAGCCGATGATCGTCCATGTCTGGCGCCGGGCGCGCGAGGCCGATATCGGCCCGGTGCTGGTCGCCGCCGGCGAGCAGGCGATCGCCGCCGCGGTGCGGGCGGCGGGCGGGCAGGCGGTGCTGACGCGGCCGGGTCATCCCTCGGGCTCCGATCGCATCTTCGAGGCCCTCGAGTCGTTCGACCCGGACGGCAAGCACGATGCCATCGTCAACGTCCAGGGCGACCTGCCGACGATCGAGCCGGCTTGCGTGCGCGCCGCGCTGGCGCCGCTGACCGAGGCGGCGGTCGATATCGCGACGATCGCCGCCGAGATCACGCGCCTCGAGGAGATCACCGAGCCGAGCGTCGTCAAGGCCGTGGTCGCCTTCACGCGCGGCGGCAGCGGCGGGCTGCCGCCGATCGGCCGCGCCCTTTATTTTTCGCGCAATCCGGTGCCGGGCGGCGAAGGGCCGCACTACCACCATATCGGCCTTTATGTGTACCGCCGCGCGGCGCTCGGCCGCTTCATCCGCCTGCCGCAGGGCGTGCTGGAGCGGCGCGAGCGGCTGGAGCAGCTGCGCGCGCTGGAAGCCGGCATGCGCATCGACGTGGCGCGCGTTGACACCGTTCCGCTCGGTGTCGATACTCCGGCCGACCTCGAACGCGCCCGCGAGCTTCTCGCGGGAACCAAGCCGAAAGCATGAGCGCCAAGAGACACAAGCCTGCCGCGGGCCGGATCGCCTTTCAAGGACAGTCCGGCGCCAATTCCGACCTCGCGTGCCGCCGCGCGTACCCCGCGCTGGAGCCGCTGCCTTGCGCCGGCTTCGAGGACGCCTTCGACGCGGTGCGCACCGGCCGCGCCCGGCTCGCCATGATTCCGATCGAGAACTCGACCGCCGGCCGCGTCGCCGAGCCGCACCAGCTTCTGCCGCACGCGGAACTGCACATCGTCGGCGAGCATTTCCAGCGGGTCGAGCACCATCTGCTGGCGCCGCCGGAGGCAACGCTGAAGACGATCAGGACCGTGCAAAGCCAGCTCCAGGCGCTCGACCAGTGCCGCGACACGATCAGGAAGCTCGGCCTGAAGCGCGTCGTCGGCGCCGACACCGCGGGCTCGGCGGCCGAGGTCGCGCGCGCCGGCGACGTGACGCGCGCCGCCATCGCCTCGGCGCTCGCCGGCGAGATCTACGGGCTAAAGTCGCTCAAGAAGAACATCGAGGATCACGAGCACAACACCACGCGCTTCATCGTGTTGTCGCGCCGCGCGGTCGATCCCGACCGGCGCAAGGGCCGGGTCATCACCACCTTCGTGTTTCGCGTGCGCAACGTGCCGGCGGCGCTGTACAAGGCGCTCGGCGGCTTTGCCACCAACGGCGTCAACATGACGAAGCTCGAAAGCTACATGCTCGGCGGCCGCTTCGCGGCGACGCTGTTTTACGCCGACGTCGAGGGCCACCCGCGGGACCGGCCGCTGTCGCGCGCGCTCGACGAATTGCGCTTCTTCTCGCACGAGGTGAAGGTCCTCGGCGTCTATCGCGCCCACCCGTTCCGCGGCGCGGGCCAGCCCGACGACAGCGACTGAAGGCCGGTCGCCGCCTTAGCCGAAGGCGGCGGCGAGCGCGGCGCTGTCGAGATAGTCCTCGAACATGACGGCCTTGCCGTCGCGGATCGTCCAGACATGGACCCACGGCGTGCGCCAGTTGCGCGCCGTCGCGCGCGCCCGGCCCTCGGCCTGGCCGAGGACGACGACATGCGCGTCGTCGGCGATGAAGGTTTCCGGCACGAACTTCGTGATCTCGTCGGTGCGGGCCAGCACGGCGAAAAATTCGGCGGCCTCGGCGCGGCCGCGCCGCTCGCCGGCATACGGCACGACGGCGGGGGCGTGCAAGCGCCACTTGATGTCGCTGGCCAGGCGTTCGACGATCGCGGCGATATCGTTGCGCGCGAACGCGGCATACATCTCGCGCACCAGGGCGACGTTGTCGGCCTTCGCCGGCGCGTTGCGCTTCAGGTGCGTTGCTGCGGTGCTGCTCATTTGCCTGACTCCTTTTTCAGATAGGCGATGATGTCGCCGCGATCCTCGGCGGTGCCGACGCGGAAGCCCATGCGCGCGCCCGGGATGAAGTCCTGCGGGCTGGTCAGCCAGCGGTCGAGCGTCTTCTCGTCCCACACGACCGGCGAATTCTTGACCCCCGGCGAATAGGCGAAATCGGCGATCGAGCCGGCCTTGCGGCCGTAGACGCCGCGATGCTTCGGGCCGACGCGGTTGGTGTCGAGGGAATGACAGCCGGTGCAGCGGCTCTCCCACAATTCCTGGCCGTGCTCGGCGTTGCCGGCGGCCTGCGCCGCCGTCGTCATGGTCACGGCGATCGCCAGCGGCCAACTCCAGTGAAATTTCATGGCTCGTCTCTTAAGGAGCGACGCCCCCGCTCCCCGCGTTCCACGGGGCATCGGAGCCGCGAGGGGCGAGAGCGTCGCTTGGGTTGGACTTAGGCGCCGAAGGACAGGGCCTTCTGCGGCAGCATCTCGTTGAGCACGCCGGCCAGCGCCGTCCAGTGCATGGTTTCGTCGGCGGCGAGGCGGCCGGAGACCTGCGCCAGCGCCTTGTCGTTGAACGACGGGATGACGCCGAGATAGGCGTTGGCGGCGCCGCGCTCGAGCCGCGCGGCCAGCTTCAGCACGTCGGTCTGGTTCTTCAAGGTCGAGACATTGAGCGCCTGGGCGTACTCGGCCTTGTTCTTCGCCTGCACCGGCGTGCCGCCGAGCTTGCGGATGGTGGCCATCAGCGCGTCGGCATGCTCCTTGTGCTGGCTCTGGAACAGCACCGCGACGTTGAGCACCGGCTGCTGCAGCAGGCCGCTCTCGGCGCCGATCTGATAGGCGTTGATCGCCTCGTGCTCGAGGCCCAGGGCGACGTTGAGAATGCTGACGTCGGCCGCCATGCCGCCGCTGCCCGCGGCCATGCTCTCGCAGCCGACCAGCAGCGCGACGGCACTGGCCGACAGGGTGGCCTGGCCGGCGCCGGTCAGGAAGCCACGACGGTTGGTGGCGATCTCTTTCGCAGGAACGATCAGGTTCGACATTGCTCTCCCCTCGGGGTCAAATTCGGTTGTCGGAAGCGACACGTCGGCCGCTCATCGGTCGACATGCCGTGTCTTACGGGGAGGGAAGGGGCGCGGATGCCGGATCACAAAAAGTTTTGCGGTGATCCGGCGGGGCGGCTGGCGCGTATACGGCGATTTGCCTGCTGCCTGCAGTGCGTTCGCGGCAATGTCGGCGCTTTACCCTCTCCCGCAAGGGGAGAGGGTAAAGCGCCTGGCTCCGGTTGCGAGCCCGCCCTCACGCGAGATCGGCGACCACCATCTCGCGCGGCGCCCGGCGGGAGAGGAGCTTCGGCTTGCCCGCGGTCACCACCAGGTTCTCCTCGTGGACGAGGATCTTGCCGTCGCCGAACATGGCGCTCGGCTCGATGGTGAGCACCATGCCCGGCCTGAGCTCGGTCTTGTCGATCGGCTTGTTCGAGGGGAACTCGGTCATCACCTTGCCGAGACCGTGGCCGAAGCGGCCGACATTGCCGATTGCGTAGCCGGCCGCCTCGAGCAGCTTCGCCTGCGCGTGGAAGACGCCGGCGGCGCTGTTGCCGGGGACCGCCGCCGCGATCCCCGCCTCGGTGGCGCGCCACAGCGCG
>JACQDQ010000204.1 GCA_016201015.1 Pseudomonadota bacterium
CTCAACCGAAACGCACTCGCCTTCCTTCGCCTCGCCTCCATCCGACTCATGCTGCGAAAACTCTGCAATCCGTCGTAAACTTCCGGGACAGACTCTAAGCAATTACTATACACCTAATCGGGGTAACTGGGCCGAGGAACCTGGCCCTTGGCGATGTCGATGCCGTGCTGTGCATAATTTCTCCCATCGAATCAACGGCTCTGCGACGGCATCGGACAAATCAGCCGGCAGAAAATTTTCGCTCCATGCGGCCGGCAATGACCGACAAGGGAAAGCAGAGCAGAAAATAGATCGCCATGACGCCGAGGAAGATCTCGAATGCGGCCAGGGTTCGCTCGACCACCTCGCGCGCCGCAAAGGTCAACTCCCACACGCCGACGACCGACGAGTAGGAGGTGACCTTGATCGACATGATGGTGTTGTTGAGCAGCGGCGGCGCGGAGAAACGCAGGGCCTGTGGAAATACCACCAGCCGCAACATCGGCAGTGTTTTCAGTCCCAGGCTCTTCGCGGCATCGGTCTGCGCCGCCGGCACGGCCAGGATGGCGCCACGCGTGATTTCCGTGACGAAGGCGCCGGAATAGCACACCAAGGCGCTGCCGGCCGCGACATAGACATCGAGATCGATGCCCCACACCGGCGGCAGGTAGTAAAACAAAAAGATGACGATCAACACCGGCAGGCCGCGCAGCACGAATACGTAGAGGGCCACCAGCTTTCTCACCGGTCCCGGGCCGTAATGGCCGACGCTGCCCAGCACGCAGCCGAGAACCAGGCCGCAGACGATCGTCACCGCCGAGAGCGCGACCGTGTAGACGGCGCCTTTCAAAAGATAGGGGAGACTGGCGATCAGCGTCGCGAACATGGCGTCAGACCCGCCTTGCGTAGCGCCGCTCGACAACGCGATGCGCGAAGCCGAGAACCGAGGTGAGACCGAGATAGAAGACGGCGATGATGACGAACGCATCCGATGCCGCGCTGCGCTCGACGATCAGCTTGCCGATCAGGGTGAGATCCATGACGCTGATCGCCGACACCAGCGTGGTGTCCTTCACCAGCACGATCGCCTGGTTGGTCAGCGGCGCCAGCACGCGGATGAGCGCCTGCGGAAATATGATCAGGCAAAACGCGCCGAACGGGCCGAAGCCGAGCGCGGTGGCGGCGTCGCGCTGGTCGCGACTAATCGCGCCCACGGCGCCGCGAAAGATCTCGACCAGGTACGCGCCGTGCTGGAGGCCAATCGCCAGCACGCCGGTGGCCATCGCCGACAGCGGCAGCGACAGCAGCGGCAAGCCGAAATAGAGCAGATAGATCTGCAGCAGAAGCGGCGTGTTGCGCAGCGCTTCGACATAGGCGCGCACGGCGAGCGCAACGCCCGGCACGGACGATAGCCGCAGCGGCAACAGGATCAGCGCCCACAGCACGGCCCAACCGAAGGCCAGCACCGCAACCTCGAGGGTGACCAGAATCCCGTCGGTCAGCCGCGGCAGCAATCTAAGCAGAAGCGCCAGGCTTGCGTGGAGGCTTTCCACCGCTCACCGGCGTCGTCGCCGGCACCTCGCGGCCCAGGTGCCGTGGCGCGGGCCGTCGTCAGCGCGACATATAGTATTTCGCATGCTTCGGCTCGGTGCCGAACCATTTGCGGTAGATGTCCGAATAGTCCTCGAAGGTAACGCCGCCCACCATCTCGGACACCATCGTGTCGAGCACCAGCCACCATTTGAAGTCGCCGGGCTTGAGGAAAAGGGCGTTGTTGGTCGGCGAGCCGATGATCGTGTCCAGCGCCCGCAAATCCGGATTCTGCTTGGCGTACCACAGCACGATCGGCAGATCGGTGATGGCGGCGTCGGCGCGGCCGGTGCGCACGGCGGTGACCTGGGCGTTCACCGAGTCGAAGACCAGCGACTTGGCCTTCGGGTAGTAGCGCTTCGCCCGCTCCTCGGCGACCGGCGTCGCCAGATGCGCGACCGAGACCTTGTCGTCGTTCAAATCGGCCGGCTTGAAGATCTTCGAATCCTTCTTCACCAGCACGGCGATCCCGGAATCGATGTAGTTGCGCGTGAACGCGACCTGCAGCATTCGTTCGGGGAAGATCGTGGTTGCCTGGATGCCGAAATCGACCTTGCCGCTGTTGACGTTGGGCCAGCGCGCGGTCGAGCCTTGCCGCACGAACTCGATCTTGGTCGGGTCGCCGAACAATCCCTTGGCGACCAGCTTGGCGACATCGATGTCGAAGCCGACCAGCTCGCCCTTCTCGTCGACGAAACCGAAGGGCGGTCCCTCGCTGGTGACGCCGACGATCACCTTGCCGCGCGCCAATATTTCGTCGAGTCTGGATTTTTCCTGGGCATCGGCCGCGGCAGTGGCCAGCAGCCCGACGCCACACGACAATGCACACGCCGTGACCAACCTGATGATCCGCTTCATGGACGCCTCCCCGTCGATCGACGGCGCAGGCTGCGGCGGCGTGAGGGCCGGTTATTTGCCCTCTTTTCCAGATCGTGCGGCCGAACCGCGCCGAACCAGATACTGTATACCGGCCGCCGCCACATGCACAATTCGATCATACTGCCCCCCTCCCACACGCACCCCCCTGTTCCGTTTCGTCCGTTTCGTCCGATAGGAAATGGGGTTATTCGCGGCGCGCGCGCCCGGCAAAATCTTGACGCCGCGCCGGCGGTTGTCGAGATTGTCCGGGGCCAACGGCTTGGAGAGATGTCTTGACGGACGCGGATGTCGTCATCGTCGGTGCCGGCTCGGCCGGCTGCGCGCTGGCCGGACGGCTGAGCGAGGATGCGCGCCTCTCGGTCCTGCTGCTGGAGGCGGGCCCGCGCGACCTCAACCC
>JACQDQ010000207.1 GCA_016201015.1 Pseudomonadota bacterium
CCGTATCGCGGCATTTGACGGTGCTCGAGCAGGCCAGGCTGATCGAGCGTCACAGGGACGCACAGTGGCGCCGTTGCCGACTGACGCCGGAGCCCTTGATGGAAGCGGCCGAATGGATCGCACGCTACCGAGCATTCTGGGAGGGCCGGCTCGACGCTCTGACCCGTTTTCTCGTCGAGGAAGGTGACAGGGCGGCGACGGCGCGGCGAGCGAAACGACGGCGACGAAAGGGGACTCCTGATGGCGCGCGATGATCATACCGGCGGCGCACAGCCGGCTCTGCGGCTCCGCCGGCGGCTGCCGGCGCCGCGCGAGAAGGTATTCGCTGCGCTCTCGCGCGCCGAGGCGCTCCGCCGCTGGATGTGCCCGCAGGGCTTCACCTGTACGGCTGCCGACGCGGACCTCCGCGTGGGCGGGCGCTATCGCGTCACCATGCGCTCGCCGGAGGGGCAGATCTATCGCGTCGGCGGCGTCTATCGTGAAATCCGGCCGCCGGACCGCTTGGTCTTCACCTTGGAATGGGAGCCGGAAAACGAGTTCGCCGGGGTCGAGACGGTCGTCGTCATCGAGCTCGAGAAGAAGGGCGGCGAAACGGAGATGATCATGACCCATACCGGTCTGCCGAGCGATAACGCCCGCGACCGGCACGCCGAGGGCTGGAACGGCGCCTTCGACCATCTCGTCCAACTGCTTCAGCAACCTCAATCCGAAGAGGCCAAGCCATGAGTGCTCGCTATACCGGCGGCTGCGCGTGTGGAGCCATCCGCTACGAGATCGCCGCCGAGCCGATGAAGGCCGGCCATTGCCAATGCCGAGACTGCCAGCGCGCGACCGGCGCCGGCCATGGCAGCTTCATGGCGTTCCCCGACGCCACGCTGAAGCTGACCGGCACTCCGAAATATCACGAAGTCAAGGCGGATAGCGGCAACACCGTGCGCCGTGGCTTCTGCCCGAACTGCGGGTCATTTCTTTTAGGACGCAACTCCGGTATGACCGGCATGGTGGCGATTTGCGCCGCCAGCCTCGATGATCCGACGGTATTCAAGCCGCAGATGCTGCTCTACGCCTCCAGCGGCCAGGCTTGGGACCACGTCGATCCGGCGTTGCCGCGGTTCCCGAAGATGCCGCCGATGGCGCGCTGATATTGCTGGCACCAACCAAGGAGACAAAGATGGCGATGGAGATTTATTGGGGCAGCGGCAGCCCCTATGCCTGGCGGGCGCTGCTCGCCCTCGAGATCAAGAAGGTTCCATACACGTCGCGACTGCTGGAGTTCTCGAAGGGCCAGCACAAGACGCCCGAGTATCTGGCGCTCAACCCGCGCGGCAAGGTGCCGGCGCTCAGGAACGGCAAGGTCGTGCTGGCGGAATCGCTGGCGATCCTGGCCTATCTCGATCGCGAATTTCCCCAGCCGCCGCTCTTCGGCCGCACGGCCGAACAAGCCGGTTTGATCTGGAAGTCGATCTTCGAGTCGATGAATTATCTCGAGCCGGTCGCCAACCGCGTCATCGCCCCGTTGTTTTTCAACGAGGCCGCCGAGAAGGCCGACGACATCCGCGCTGCGGCGAAGGACGTGCACGCCGAATTGGCGGGCATGGAGCGCAGGCTTGCGGCGCAGGACTGGCTGGCGACCGACGGGCTCAGCGCCGCCGATATCGCGGTCTACCCGTGGATCGAATTGCTTCTGCGCGCCGCGGGCAAGGAGGCTGCTGGGCCGCTCAATCTCGGCCTGCTGCCGCTCGCCAAGACATATCCGGCGATCGCCGCCTGGTGCGACCGCGTCAGGGCCGTGCCGGGTTACGACAAGACCTATCCGCCGCACTGGCGGAATTGACGTCGGCAGCAGGGCGGAAAGGTCAGTTGCCGGTCCGCGTCAGCTTGATCCGGCATGGCCGCGTACCGTTGACGTGTCCGGCGCCGGTGAAGAGGTTGCCGTCGAAGCGCCCGTTCAATTGGACGGTAAAGCGGGGTCTCGCCGTTTGCGGATTGAATCCCCAACCGTCCAATTCTACGTTGCCGTCGGTCGCGATCTGGCCGCGCGCATAGAAATAGGCGCCACTCTGCGGATTGCCGCTTTCGACGACCATCTCGCCATTCTTGATGGTCGCATTTCGCGTCACGTGGACGGCAGCGAGCGCCGGCGTCGCGTCGCATTCGAATTCGCCGCCCCAGCGGCCGTCGAACGGCGTGGCGTTCGGCGCAGCGGGCGGCGGCGCCGCCATCTGCGGCCGCGCGGCGGTCTCGGCCCGCGCGGCGGTGAAGGTGCATGGCCGCCCCCCGCCCAGCAGCGCATCGCCCGTGAACGTGCCGCCCTCGAAACGCCCGACCATGCTGGCGCCAGCCACCGATCCGGTGGTCGAGGTGAACGGAATGCCGCTGCCGTCGAGTACGAACGAGTCCTTGTCCTTGATCCGACCGCTAAACTGCCACGAGCCTCTCTGCCCGGCGGCGCCGAATTGCATGGTCATCTCGCCATTCTGTATCTGCGCAACTTGTGCCGTTCGGGAGGCGGCTAGGTCACGGTAGGCGGCGCAGCTGAACTCCCCCCGCCACACGCCGTCGAAGCGTGCCAATCCCGTCGGCGGCGGTGCGACGACGAGCGCGGCCTGGCGCTGCGCCGTTGCCTCGCTCTCGGCCCTGGCTTTGGCATTGCGCTCTGCCTCGGCGACGCGTGCCGCCGCGACCTCCGCCTCGCGCTTGAGGCGCGCGGCGGCATCGCGGTCGGCCTCCGCCTTCGCCATAACGGCACGCGCCGCGGCATCGGCGACCGCCTTCGCGGCGCCTGCGTCGGCCACCGCCTTCGCCCTGGCCGCGGCCGCTTCGGCTTCGGCCCTGGCTTTCGCCGCAGCAAGATTGGCCTCGGCATTGGCCTTGGCTTCCGCTGCCTGGCGATCGGCCTCGGCGCGTTTCGCTTCCGCGGCGGTGATGCCGTCGAGCCGGGCGCGGGCGAGCGCACTGAACGCGCCGTTTGGGTACTGGCTTAGGTAGGCTTGGATTTCAGCCGGCTCGTTGCTGCTGCGCACGCTTTCCCAGAACGCGGCCTCGTGATCAGGCTCGCGCGCGGGAGCCGCAGCGACGGTATCGTTGGTCCGCGGCGCCTCCGACGGCGTTGGCCACATTGCGTACCAAGTGGCGGCGCCGGCGGCCGCCACGAGTACGACGCCCGCCGCCGCAAATAATGGCCGGCGCGATGCGGTGGTGCGGCGCACCTTCGCCGCTGCCGCCGCGACACTGCTGGTGACGCGGAATGCGCGGATCGGCCGGGCGATATTCTTCAGCGATTGCTCGCCGATATCGACGAAGCCCATATCAAGCTTGCCGGCAATCTGGTCGTAAACGCTGGACGAAATGCAGATGCCGCCGGGCTCGGCGATGCCTTCCAGGCGGGCCGCGATGTTGACTCCGTCGCCGAGCAGGTCGTCGTCGCGCACCATGACGTCGCCGAGATTGACGCCGATGCGGAACAGCATCCGTTTGTCCTCGGGCAGCGCGGCGTTGCGCGTCTTGAGCCCGTCCTGGACCTCGACCGCGCAGCGTACCGCTTCGACCGGACTGGCGAACTCGGCAAGGACGCTGTCGCCGGCGGTGCTGACGACGCGGCCATCGTGCAATTCGATGATGCCGTCGATGACCGTGCGATGGGCGGCCAGGGTGCGTAGCGTGCCCTCTTCGTCGGCGCCCATCATGCGGCTGTAGCCGGCGACGTCGGCCGCGAGAATTGCCGCAAGCTTGCGCTTTACCGGTGTCTGGTTCATTCCGCGCGACGGCTCAAAACGATGACGATCCCGAGGCAAGAATACCAGCATTCGATGAATGCTGCTCTAATCCGAAGCCGCCGATGGCGACGGCTTGCTCCGTCGGGTGGACTCAAGGTCGATCGCTTGACAGCATATTCGCGCGGAGCGCATATTGTATGTATACGAACAATCCCGCGAAAGCGGAGCAGGAGGCATAAGGGCGTGGGCAGCTATGTGCGTCCGGCGGAACTCGATGAGGCGTTGGCGGCGCTTGCCGCCGGCGGTCGGGTGATCGTCGCCGGCGGCACTGATTATTATCCGGCGCGGGTCGGCCGGCCGCTCGACGACGATGTGCTCGATATCACTGGCATCACGGCGCTGCGCGGCATCGTCGAGCGCGACGACCACTGGCGCTTCGGCGCGCTGGCGACGTGGAGCGATCTGATCGACGCGAAATTGCCGCCGCTTTTTGCCGGGCTCAAGCTCGCGGCGCGCGAAGTGGGCGGCGTGCAGATTCAGAACGCCGGCACGATCTGCGGCAATTTGTGCAACGCCTCGCCGGCCGCCGACGGCGTGCCGAACCTGCTGGCGCTCGATGCTTCCGTCGAGCTCGCGTCGGCGGCGGGCACGCGGCGGCTGCCGATCGCCGCCTTCATCACCGGCAATCGCAAGACGATCCGCCGCGCCGACGAGGTGATGACCGCCCTGCTTGTGCCGAAGCCGCGCGGCGCGGCGCGCTCGCATTTCCTCAAGCTTGGGGCGCGCAGGTATCTCGTGATCTCGATTGTCATGGCCGGCGGTGTGATCGAGACGGCGCGCGACAACAGCGTGAGTGCCGCGCGCATCGCAGTCGGTTCCTGTTCGGCGGTGGCACAACGTCTGCCGGCGCTGGAGCGCGCGCTGATTGGCCGCCCGCTCGACGCGCGCCTGGCCGATGCGGTGGAAGTAGGCCAACTCGCGCCGCTGTCGCCGATCGACGACATGCGCGGCACCGCCGCCTATCGCGGCGACGCGACGCTGACCCTGCTGCGGCGCCTGTTGTCCGATCTTGTCGCGGGGCGGACGTGAGATCGCCGGCCGAACGCGTGGCCTTTTCGCTCAACGGACATGCCGTGGCGGTGCATGTTGATCCGGTCCGCCGCCTGGCCGACGTGCTGCGCGAGGAACTCGGCCTCACCGGCACCAAGATCGGCTGCAACGCCGGCGATTGCGGTGCCTGTACCGTGCTGCTCGACGGCCGCCAAATCTGCGCCTGTCTCGTGCCGGCGGCGCAGGTTGCCGGCCGCCAGGTGACGACGGTCGAGGGCCTGGCGCAGGACGGCAAGCTCTCGGCGCTGCAGGCGGCGTTTCACGTCCATGGCGCCGCGCAATGCGGCATCTGCACGCCCGGCATGCTGATGGCCTCCGCCGATCTGCTGGCGCGACGGCCGCAGCCGACGGAGGCCGAGGTGCTCGACGGTCTGGGCGGCGTGCTGTGCCGCTGCACCGGCTATCGCAAGATCGTCGAGGCGGTGATGTCGGTGGGGCCGGCGGCGCGCGCTGTCGAGCCGCCGGCCGGTAAGGCGGTCGGCGCGCGGCTGCCGAAGACCGACGGGTTGGCCAAGGTGACGGGGACGGAGCGCTTCGGCGCCGATCTCTGGCCGAAGGACAGTCTGGTTCTGCGCGCCATCCGCTCGCCCTATCACCATGCGCGCTTCGTCCTCGGGGATTTTTCGCCGCTATTTGCCAAGTATCCGGACCTCGTCCGCGTGCTGACGGCGCGGGACGTGCCGGGGCAGAACCGCTACGGCATCTACCCGACCGGCAAGGACCAGCCGGCGCTGGCCGAAAGTCATGTCCGCCATCGCGGCGAAGCAGTCGTGGCGCTGGTCGGCGACGACGCCACCGTCGCTGCCATCCGCGATGACGAGGTGACGATCGCCTGGCAGGAGCTGCCGAAGCTGTCGGGCATCGATGCGGCGCTAGCCCCTGGCGCGCCGGCGCTGCACGCCGAGCATCCGGACAACGTGCTGATCAGCGGCCGCGTCGCGCGCGGCGATGTCGCGCGCTCGCTCACCGCGTCGGCGCATGTCGCCGAGGGCGAATTCGAGACTGGTTTCGTCGAGCATGCCTATATCGAGCCGGAGGCCGGCTATGCGCGCCGCGTCGGCGACCGCATCGAGATCGTCGCCTGCACCCAGACGCCGTATATGGACCGCGACGAGATCGCGCTCATCCTCGGCCTCAAGCCGGAGCAGGTGCGCATCGTGCCGAGCGCGGTCGGCGGCGGCTTCGGCGGCAAGCTCGACCTGTCGCTGCAGCCCTTGATCGCCATCGCCGCCTGGCTCACCCGCCGGCCGGTGCGCTGCGTCTACACGCGGCCGGAAAGCATGACCTCGACCACCAAGCGCCATCCGGCGCGGATGCGCGCGCGCTTCGGCTGCGACGCGGCAGGCAAGCTGACGGCGGTTGAGTTCCATGGCGACTTCAACACTGGCGCCTACGCGTCATGGGGGCCGACGGTGGCGAACCGCGTGCCGGTCCACGCCATGGGGCCTTACGCCGTGCCGGCGGTGCGCTGTACCAGCCGCGCCATTTATACCAACGATACGCCGGCCGGCGCCTTCCGCGGCTTCGGCGTGCCGCAGGCGGCGATCGCGCATGAGGCGTTGATGGACGAGCTTGCCGCAAGCTGCGGCCTCGACCCGCTCGAGTTCCGCCAGCGCAACGCGTTGGCGCGCGGCTCGACCACCGCCACCGGCCATAGGTTGGAGGCGAGCGCGGGCCTGCCGGCCTGTCTCGAGGCGTTGGCGCCGGCTTGGCGCGCGGCGCGAGCGGCGGCCGATGCGTATAATCGGATGGCGACGACCATCCGCCGCGGCGTCGGCATCGGTTGCATGTGGTACGGCATCGGCAATACCTCGATGTCGAATCCCTCGACGATGAAGGTCGGCCTGTCGCGCGACGGACACGTCACGCTTTATAGCGGCGCGGTCGATATCGGCCAGGGCTCGAACACGATCATGGCGCAGATCTGCGCCGACGCGCTCGGCCTGCCGGTCGGCGCCTTCCGGCTGGTCACCGGCGACACCGATCTGACGGCGGATGCCGGCAAGACCTCGGCCTCGCGCCAGACCTTCGTGTCGGGCAATGCAGCGCGGCTGGCCGGCGAGGATTTGCGCCGCCAGATTTTGCGCCTGGCCAATGTCGGCGATGGCGCGACCCTCGCGCTCGATGGCGCGCGCCTCACGTTGCGGGACGGCGGCGCGACGCGCGGCATCATTCTCGCCGCGCTACCGGGGAAGAGCGACGGCGATGTGCTGGTCGGCACCGGTCGCTTCGATCCGCCGACCACGCCGCTCGACGCCGACGGCCAGGGCGTGCCCTACGCCACCTACGCCTTCGCCGCGCAGATGGCCGAGGTCGCGGTCGATGTCGAGCTCGGCCTGGTCAAGGTGACGCGCATCGTCGCCGCGCACGATGTCGGCCGCGCCATCAACCCGACGCAGGTCGAGGGCCAGATACATGGCGGCATCGCCCAGGGCCTGGGTCTGGCGCTGATGGAGGAGTTCATACCGGGCCGTACCGAGAATCTGCACGACTACCTGATCCCGACCTTCGGCGACATGCCGGCGATCGAGTGCATCCTGGTCGAGGATGCCGAGCCGCTGGGCCCGTACGGCGCCAAAGGCATCGGCGAGCCGGCCCTCGTTCCCACCGCGCCGGCGATCCTCGGCGCCATTCATCATGCGACCGGCGTGCGCCTGCGGCGCGTGCCGGCGACGCCCGACCGCGTGCGCGCCGCGCTGCTCGCCGCCGCTCAGGTGAACTCCCGCAAGGCAGCCGAATGACCCGCCTTCGCATAAAGCTTCGGCGGGCGGATTTGTCCGCCGTAGCTCCGAGAGGAGTGTAGGCGGATGACCGAGACCAAGACCAGTACCGATACGCCGAGCGAGGAAGCGCTCGCCGGCGCCAAGCGCGCCGACAAGGACGACGTGGTCGTCTGCGATGCCTGCCCCGTGCTGTGCCGCATCCGGCCGGGCAAGACGGGCGCCTGCGACCGCTACGGCAATGTCGCAGGCCGGCTCGTGCGCACCGATCCGTTCGTCGTCGCCCGGCGCATCGCCGCCACGGACGGCAAGATGGTGCCGTTCCTGTCGGACAAGCCTTGGGACGGCGCGATGATCCACGGCGGCGACACTTTCGTCACCGGCATCGGCGCCGGCACTACCTATCCCGACTACAAGCCGGCGCCATTCATCGTCGGTTCCGAGGTCGCGGGCGTCGACATGGTGACGGTGGTGACGGAGGGCATTTTCAGCTATTGCGGCCTCAAGCTGAAGATCGACACCGACCGCTATGTCGGCCCCGAGCAGGCGGCGGTGCGCTGCAAGGGCGAGCAGGTCGGGCATGTGACGACCGCCGAGTACGGTTCGCAGATGCTGGCGCTCGGCGGCGTGCGCCACTTGACCGGCGGCAGCAAGAAGGAAGGCGTCGTCACCTGCGAGATGATGCTCGAGTTGTGCAGCAAAGGCGCGGTCGAGCTGGCGGTCGATGGCGGCGCGCGGCTGACGGTGCAGGCCGGTGCGCCGCCGGTCATCAACGACCTCAAGGAAGAGCGCATGCGGGTCGGCTGCGGCTCCGCCACCATCGGCATGTTCGCCAAGCAATGGCACGGCCATGTCGACGAGGTGATCGTGGTCGACGATCACATCACCGGCGTGCTCAGCGAGCATCAGGCCGGCCGCTTCCTCGACATGCGTCCGGCGGGCATTCGCGTGCGCGGCCGCAAATCGACGCCGGGCCGCTATTTCCAGGTGGCCAGCCCGGGCACCGGCTGGGGCGGCACCGACATCTCCGAGCCGCTGTCGATCATCGAGAAGATCGACCCCAAGACGGCGTGGCCGGGGATGCGGCTGCTGATGGTCAGCACCACCGGCGAGCACGCGGCATGGTTCGTGCTCGACGAACAGCTCCGGCCGCAACCGGCCGAGATGCCGGCGGCAATTGTCAAGGTGGTCGAGCGCATCGGCGAGAATTGCGAGCCGGCGCTGTGCTCGGTGCTGTTCATGGCCGGCGCCGGGGGCAGCCTGCGCTCCGGCGTCACCGAGAATCCGGTGAAGCTCACGCGCTCGGTGCGGCAGGCGCTGACCCGCGTCACCTCGGGCGGTGCGCCGGTCTATCTGTGGCCGGGCGGCGGCATCACCTACATGGTCGACGTGACCTTGATGCCCGATCGTTCCTTCGGCTCCGTGCCGACGCCGGCGATCGTCGGTCCGATCGAGTTCACCATGACGCTCGCCGACTATCGCGCGCTCGGCGGCCATGTCGATCACGTGCGGCCGTTGGCCGCGCTGGCGCGCGAGGCGCGGCTCGCCGTGACTCCGTGGCGCGACGATAATCCGTGGCCGCTGGTGCCGCCGGCGTCGGCCGCGTCATGACCGACCGCGGCATTCAGGCGGCGTTGCTGCCCGACGGCCGCCGCCTGCACCTGCGGCACGGGCCGATCGATCTGGTGATCGAGGCGTGGGGCGAGGCGGATGAGGTCCGCGCGGCCTATCGCCAGGCGATCGCGGCGTTCGCGGACGTGCTGCCGCGGCTGGTCGAGGAGCTGCCGCTGCTGCGGGCGCCGCTCGGTGCCGAACAGCCGTCGGCCGCGGGACCGGTCGCCCGCCGCATGGTCGATTCCTGCTGGCCCTATCGCAGCGTCTTCATCACGCCGATGGCGGCCGTGGCCGGCGCCGTCGCCGATCATATGCTGGACCGGATGATCGACGGCCGCCGCCTCGCGCGCGCCTACGTCAATGACGGCGGCGATATCGCGTTCCATCTCGCGCCGGGTGCACGCCTAACCTGCGGCCTGGTTGCCGATCTCGCCGCACCCGCGATCAATGGCACATTGGCGCTCGATGCGGCAATGCCGGTGCGCGGCCTCGCCACCAGCGGCCGCGCCTGCAAGGGAAGCGGCGGGCGCAGCTTCTCCTTCGGCATTGCCGACGCCGTGACCGTGCTCGCCCGCGATGCGGCGGCGGCCGACGCGGCGGCGACGATCGTTGCCAATGCCGTGGATTTGCCGGGCCATGCGGCCATCGGCCGCGCGCCGGCCGCGGATATCGATCCGGACAGCGATCTCGGCGATCGCCTCGTCACGGTCGACGTGGGCCCGCTCGCCGCGGGCGAGGTGCGCGCCGCGCTCGCTACAGGCGTATCCAGGGCAGCGGCGTTGCAGCGGGCTGGACTCATTTACGGCGCGGTGCTGGTATTGCGCCGCCACTTTGTCACGGTGGGCGCGGAAATCGCGCGCCTTGCCGCGGCGTGAGCGATCGGGGAGACGAATGGCGCTGATCGAAGTTCGCAAATTCCAGACGACCGTCGAAGAGATTCACCACGATGGCGGACCGCCGGCGGCGGTGCCGCTCAAGCAGGCCGTGGTCGCCGCGGTGCTGAAGAATCCCTATGCCGGCCGCTATGTCGCCGACATCATGCCGATGATGGAGGCGTTGAAGCCGCTCTGCCTCGAGATGTCGAAGCGGTTGGTCGCCGCGCTCGGCGGCGATCCCAAGAAAATCGAGGGCTTCGGCAAGGGCGCGATCATCGGCCCGGCCGGCGAGCTCGAGCACGGCGCGCTGTGGCATGTGCCGGGCGGCTACGCCATGCGCGAGCTCTTGGGCAATGCCAAGGCGATCGTGCCGTCGAGCAAGAAGGTGGGCGGCCCCGGCACCCGCATCGACATACCCGTGACGCATATCAATGCGTCCTATGTGCGCAGCCATTTCAGCGCCATCGAAGTCGGCCTCGCCGACGCGCCGCGCGCCGACGAGATGGTGCTGATCCTGGTGATGACGACGGGCGCGCGGGTTCATGCGCGGGTCGGCGGCCTCAAGGCGTCGGAGATCAAGGGCGAGGACGGCCTGCGATGAGCGCGAAGATCCGCAAGCTCGCCGTCGTCGTCGAGGAAATGCGCCGCGAGATGGATAAAGAGGTGAGTCCGGCGACGCGCAAGGCCTGCGCCATTGCCGTCATCGAGAATCCGTGCGCCGGGCGCTTCGTGGCGGATCTGGAAACGCTGATGGCGATCGGCGAGGAGCTGGGCGATCTCCTCGGCCGCAAGGCGGTGGCGGCGCTCGGCATCAAGCCGGGCCAGGCCGAAAGCTACGGCAAGGCGGCGGTGGTCGGCGAGGCGGGCGAACTCGAGCACGCCGCGGCGATCCTGCATCCGCGCCTCGGCAAGCCATTGCGCGCGGCCGTCGAAAAAGGCGCGGCGCTGGTGCCGTCGGCCAAGAAGATGGGCGGTGTCGGCACGGCGATCGACGTGCCGCTCGGCCACAAGGACGCCGCCTATGTGCGCAGCCATTTCGACGCGATGGAGGTGCGCGTCGCCGATGCGCCGCGCGCCAACGAGATCCTGGTCGCCGTGGCGGTTACCGACAGCGGCCGGCCGCTGCCACGCATCGGCGGCCTGACCAAGGACCAGATCGAAGGCAAGGACGGGCTGAGATAGACGCGCTCGAATCAAATGAAACAGAGGAGGCTTTTCATGATGCGACGGCGTGACTTCGTGATCGGCGCAGGCGCCGCGGCGACGCTGACGGCGGCTAGGCCCGGGCTCGGGCTCGCCCAGGGCGCGCCGATCAAAATCGGCGAGATCAGCAGCTACACGGTGATCTCGGCCTTCACCATCCCGTATCGTAACGGCTGGCAGCTCGCGGTCGAGGAGATCAATGCCGCCGGCGGCATCGGCGGCCGCAAGCTCGAGGTCATCTCGCGCGACGACGGCTTCAAGCCGGAGGAGGCGGTGCGGCACGCCAACGAGCTGATCGCCAACGAGAAGGTCGATCTGCTCGCCGGTACCTTCGCCTCCAATGTCGGCCTCGCCGTCGCCAACGTGGCCAACCAGAACAAGACTCTGTTCATTGCCGCCGAGCCGCTGACCGATGCCATCGTCTGGGAGAAGGGCAGCCACTATGTCTTCCGCCTGCGGCCCTCCACTTACATGCAGGCGGGGATGCTGGCCGACGAGGCGGCAAAGACGTCGGCCAAGCGCTGGGTGACGATCGCGCCGAACTACGAGTACGGCCAGTCCTTCGCCGCCAACTTCAAGAAGGCGCTGTCGGCGCGCAAGCC
>JACQDQ010000208.1 GCA_016201015.1 Pseudomonadota bacterium
CCGACGCCGGGGCGCTCACCTGCTCCGGCGCCCGGCGGCCCGCGCTGCTACTTGGCGAGCCAGACCTCGGCATAGGACTGATACGGTCCGTCGGCGCTGATCGTGTGCCCCCGCACCTTCTTGTTGTAGAGAGTGACGAAGTCCATTTCGAAGAGGTTCAGCACGGGAAGATCGCGCTGCACGGCGCGTTGGACGTCCTGCCATTGCTGCTTGCGCTTCGCCGCGTCGTTCTCGGTCTGCGCCGCCACCAGCATGCGGTCCACCTCCGGGTTGGCATAGCCGGTGACGTTGGCGAACGGCACGCCCTGCTTGATGTTGGCGCTCCAATAGGTGCGCTGCACGCCGGCCGTCGGATCGGGAAGCTGGTAGAGGAAGTTGTTGGTCACCCCGAAGTTATAGTTGGTGTAGACGTCGCGGATGAAGCTGCCGAGATCCTGCGCCTTGAGCTCGACATCGATGCCGATCTTGGCCATCGCCTGCTTGAAATACTCGGCCGTCCGCGCGTTCTCCGACAGCATGGCGTAGTTGTGGACGACCTTGAAGCGCATGTTGTTGGCGCCGCGCTTATAGCCGGCATCGTCGAGGACCTGATTCGCCTTGGCCACGTCGAAGGGGTATTTGGGCACGTCGTTGGTATAGAAGCGCGCGACGGCCGACGACACCGGACCCGTCGCCGGCTTGCCGTGGCCGAACCAGATGTTGTCGACGATGAACTGGCGGTCGAGGCCGTGCATCATTGCCTGGCGCACGCGCACGTCCTTCAGGTACTCGTCGCGCAGGTTGACCTCCATGAGATACATCGCGGCGAAGTAGCTGTAGCCGCGCGTCTCGATGCCGAGATGCGGCAGCGCCTTCAGGCGGTCGATGTCCGACAGCGACACCGGATTGAAGAAGCCGATATCGCCCTCGCCCGTCTCGAATGCCGCCGCCCGCGCGCCGGCGTCGGGAATGATGCGGTAGATGATGGCATCGAGATACGGCTTGCCCTTGTCCCAGTAGTTCGGGTTCTTGACGAGCGAGATGTACTCGCCCTTCTTCCACTCCTTGAACACGAAGGGGCCGGTCCCGATCGGCGCGTTGACCGCCGGATTGCGGTTGAAGTCGGACCCGTCGTAGACGTGCTTCGGCACGATCTGGGATTCATAGCCGCTGAGCGACGACATGAGGAACGGAGAGGGCACGCTCAGCTTGAGGACGATGGTGTGGGCGTCGGGTGCTTCGACCGCGGTCACGGTGCCGAAGGTCGTCGGACCGCGCGCATGCAAGACCCGCCATACCTTCTCGATCGAGAACTGCACATCGGCGGAGGTGAACGGCTTGCCGTCGTGCCAGGTGACGCCCTGGCGCAGCTTGAACGTGTAGGTCTTGCCGTCCGGGCTGATCGTCCACGATTCCGCGAGCGAGGGCTGCGGGTTCATGTCGAAATCGTATTTGAGCAGCCCTTCGTGGATCTTGGTGGAGACCAGACCGGGATAGGTCGAGGTGTTGGTGGCCGACGTCAGCACCTGCGGTTCGGGGTACAAGACGACGCGGAGCGTTCCCCCCCGCTCCTGCGCTGCCGCGACGCCGCCCAACGCCACTGCCGCCACGCCCGCCGCAGCCAACTGCCAGAGCACGAATCGCCTGGAAACCATTATCCGCCTCCCAATTTTGCTGTCACCGCAACCCTGCGGTCGTCGCGCCTGCCCCCGCGAATATGCCCGATCAAATCCCACGACCGCCGGCACATAGGCCGAATGCGGAAGAGTATCGGTCGCGGCCCCGCGTGGGTCAAGGCGTCGTGGCCGTCGCCGGCGCGCGAATTGTTGTCGACAGCGCCGGTCGGCCGCGCGAGACTCGCGCCTCATTTTTTTGAGACGAGGACTCGCATGAACCCGCACGAGCCACACGCATGACGGACGTCGCCTGCGTTCACCGCGCCGAGGCCGAGATCGGCGAAGGCCCGGTGTGGGTGCCCGAGGAGCAGGCGCTCTACTGGGTGGACATCTACAAGCCGGCGCTGAATCGCCTGGTGCCCGGCACCGGCGCCACGCGCAGCTGGACGATGCCGGAGCCGATCGGCTGCGTCGCGCTGCGCAAAGGCGGCGGCGCGATCGCCGGGATGCGCTCCGGCTTCGCCTTCATCGACCTCGACAGCGGCGCGGTGACGCCGCTGCACAATCCCGAGCCGGACAAGCCCGGCAACCGCCTGAATGACGGCCGCTGCGACCGCGCCGGACGATTCTTCGTCGGCAGCATGGTAGAGGCGCTCGATCGTCCGGACGCCGCGCTGCATCGCTTCGATCCCGACCGCACCTGTCGTCGCGTCGCGGGCGACATCACCTGCTCCAACGGCCTCGCCTGGAGCCCGGACAACCGGGTCATGTACCACGCGGATTCAGTGCGCAGCACGGTTTTCGCCTACGACTACGACATCGAAACCGGAGCGGCGCGCAACCGCCGCGTCTTCGTCACCACGCGGCCGGGCGAGGGCGTGCCCGACGGCGCGACGGTCGACGCCGAGGGCTGCTACTGGCTCGCGCGCTACAACGGTTGGCGCATCGTCCGCCACGCCCCGGACGGCCGCGAGATCGAAACGATCAAGATGCCGGTGCAGAACGTCACCATGTGCGCCTTCGGCGGCCCCAAGCTGAACGTGCTCTACGCCACCTCGGGTCGGGCCAAGATGACGCCCGACCTGCTCGCCAAGCAGCCGCTGGCCGGCAGCGTGTTCGCCGTCGAAACCAAGGTGAGCGGCCTGCCGGAGCCGCGCTTCGCCGGCTGAGGGCGCGGGCTCAGGCGGCCTTCGCCTGCAGGTCCTCGGACAGCAGCAGGCGCGCCGCTTCGGCGACGCCCGGGCGCTGCGCCGGTTCCAAATTCGACAGCAGCGGCAGCATCGGCCCCATGTCGGCGATGCCGGCGAGCGTGACGGCGTCGTGCAGCACGCGGATGGCGCCGAGCGAATCGCGCAGATCCTCGAGCGGCAGATATTTCCTGCGGATCGCCTCGGCGCCGGCGTAGTCGCGCGCCTGCAGGCAGCGCAGCAGCGCCGCCGACATGCGCGGCGCCACGCACACCGAGCCCGAGGTGAATGCCGACAGGCCGAAATCGCGCAGATGCGCGATCGCCGGCCGCTCGCCGATGCCGCTGACGATGTAGCGGCGGTCGACGCGCTTGACGATCTCGGCCAGGTAGGCGTCGTCGCGCGGCTCTTTGCGCACGACCGCGTATTTGACCGCGGCGACCAGGCCGTCCTTGACCAGCTTCTCCAGCGCCGCCGGCGGCATGTAGTTGTCGGCCTTGATGTAGACGATCAGCTTCCGGCCCATCCGCTCGGCGCAGCGGCGGATGCCTGTATCGAGCCCGGCCGCGGTGAACGGAAAGGTCTGCGGCAGCACCATCGCCGTCGGGAATGCGATGCCGCGCAGGATATCGGCCTGGTCGATCATCCGGCCATAATCCGGCCCGAGCGAGGGAATGACCCAACTCGCGGCGCCGGCGGCCTCAGCCAGGAATTCGAGCGTCGCGCGATATTCGCTGAGCGGCAGGTTATAGAAGTTCGCGTTGCCGCCATACATCAGCGTGCTGACGCCGCCCGCCTCGAGATGGCGGATGAGCTTGCGGTTCTCCGCTTGATTCAAGGTGAGATCGGCGTTGCGGGCGAGCGGCGGCACCGCCAGGACCGAGGCGGCGATGTCGGCAAATTCGACGGGCGAGGTCTTCATGGCGAATGGTCTCCTGACGGGCTGGCGCGGCATCGGTGGCCGCCGCGGCGTCCCTTTTTTACGATACCGGCGCCAGCATCTCAACCCATGTTCCGGCATCGGCCGTGCCGTTCCCGGCGGCTACCTCCTCTGTCCCGGTTGACGAAAGTTTCCGATCCTCGGCATAGGATAGGGCTTGTCCATTGCGGGTCGCGGCCGCCGCGCCGCCCTCCCATCAACCAAAGGGGCCAACCGCCGATGCAGCAACATATCGAATGGGCCGCGCTCAAGGCGGCGGAGCTGCGCCAGCTTGCCGCGCAGGACGCCATCGTCATCGTCCCGGTCGGCTCGATCGAGCAGCACGGCCCGCATCTGCCGGTGCAGGTCGACGCCCTGCTGTGCAACGAAGTGGCGGCCCGCGCCGCGCTCCAGGTCGTCGACAAGCATCCCATCGTCATCACGCCGCCGGTGTGGTGCGGCCTGGCCGAGCACCACATGTCGCTCGGCGGCACCATCACGCTCGACTATCCCGTCTTCTTCGGCCTGTTGCGCTGCATCTGCCGGTCGCTCGTCCGCCAGGGGTTCAAGCGCGTCCTGCTGCTCAACGGCCATGGCGGCAACATCGCCGCGCTCAACGTCGCGGTCGGCGAACTGGCCCAGGAGTTCGACGCGCCGATCACGACGATCACCTATTGGACGATCGCGCAGAAGGAATACGCCGAAATTCTCGAGCGTCAGACCACCGTGCGCCATGCCTGCGAGGCCGAGACATCGATGGTGCTGGCGCTGGCCCCCGAGCTGGTCGATATCGTGGCCGCCGCCGCCGCCAAGGGACCGACCGAACCCGAGCTGGCCGACGCCGTCGGCGGCGGACCCTATCGCTGGCGCTCCTTCGCCGCCCGCAGCAAGACCGGCGTCATCGGCGACGCCGAGCTGGCCAACGCGGAGAAGGGCGAGAAGCTGCTCGACGCCGCCGCCGGCGCACTGGCCAAGATCCTGCTCACCGAAGCGCTGTGGACGCTGCCGCGATGAGCGGCGAGCGGTGCGCCGCCGTCGCAGCCATCGCGCCGACTGCCTAAGCCGGGAGTCGCAAATGTGTGTGATACCCCCCCACCCGCACGCTGCCTCCCCCGCAAGGGCGGGGCAATCGCATTTGGGGAAAGACGGCCTCATGGTTCGAGACGGCCGCTGCTGCGGCCTCCTCACCATGAGGCCTTTTTCTGTTTTCCTCGTCCTGAGGAACGCGCGCAGCGCGTGTCTCGAAGGACGGGGGATCGAGCCGCGAAGTGGCGAGATGGCGCGTAGCGCCGGGTGGGGGTGACGCTCGAATTTTCGATAGTCGATACTAAGCCGGAACGAAATCGAGAATCTGCCGCTGGAAGAACGGCAGCGACGTCTCGTAGGTCGATAGCGGCCCGATTTCGCAAGCGCTCGACTGCATGCCGTGCTGCACCGCCTCGCAGGCATGGATGTCTTCGAGCATCACGTTGTCGGATCTCAGCGGGTGTATATCCGTGAGATTGAGCCGCATCGCCGCGTGGGGGCCTTTGGCGCTGAGGATGTGCTCGGGCAGCTCCTTGATCTCGGTCGGCGCGTTGTCGGCCCGCTGCAAGGCCTCCGCATTGGCGCGGGTCCGGACATTCACCTGGGACAGCCCGGCCGCGAGCGGCAGGACATGGAAGGTGAGCCAGAAGGTGGCGGTCTCGTAGAGGGCGAGATTGGGAAACAGCACATAGGCGCCGGCGCCATAGTTCGACGGCACGCCGTGGACCACCGGCAGCGTCTGGTCGTTGTGATAGATGCCGGGCTTGAGCGGACGGTAGAACGTCCAGTGCCGGCCGGCCGGCTGCCATTTCTGCTGCGTGAAATCGCCGTCGCCCAATGACACCCGGTGCAGGTGAAAGAGGTGATAGCCGTCGATGAAGTTCTCGATCACGATCTTCCAGTTGGCGCGCACGCGGTAAAGCACGTCGGCGACCTCGACCAGCCGCTCGGGATCGTGCGGCCCGAGCTTCTGCGGAAAATCGTCGAGCCAGCGGTCGAGGGGCTCGGCGTCGGGATCGGGATGGACGAAGACCAGATTCTTCCATGTGGCGACCTTGGCCGCATGCAGCCCGTAGCAGGATTTGTCGAGGCCGGGAAACGCCTCGCGCTCGTGCGGCACGCCGATCAGGCGGCCGGCCAGGTCATAGGACCAGCTGTGATAGAAGCAGGTGATCGCGCGCCCGAGATTGCCGCGCCCTTCGAGCAGCCGGGTGCCGCGATGGCGGCACGTATTGTGGAAGGCGCGCAGCCGGTTTTCTCTGTCGCGCAGCAGGATCAGCGGGGTATGCCCGGCCTGCACACAATGGTAGTCGCCCGGCTGCTTCAGGTCTTCGTCCATACAGGCGAAGGACCACACGCGCGAGAACAGCTCCCGCTGCTCGCGGCGAAACCAGTCCTCGGAGGTGTATGCCTGGATCGGCATCACCTGGCGACGCTCAGTCTGTGTGCTCATGGTCTTCCTTTCGTTTCGGCGATCCGCATGAACTCTGCCGTCGGCGCGAAAGCTCCGCGACGAACAAAATTGCCGTGCCACGCAGCGTGGAGGTCGCACCTGATGGCAGGCGCAACGTATCGAGCCGCGCGAGCTTCTCTTTCGCGCCGTCGATCTCGACCGCGGCGGTGCCGTCAAGATATACCGCGAGGCATTCGCCCGCAGGCCCGCCGATCGTCATTTCGTTGTCGGCCAGCTCTAAAACTCGGCTGCGCGCCTGAATCCGCGCGCGGTCGATCATCAAATTGAGGTCGCGCGACGGGCCGCCGCGCAACCGGCACGCGGCCGGGCGATCGCCGCTGAACACCGCCGGCCGGAACCGGCGATCGACGACGATCGGCTCCTGCCCGGCGATGTCGAGCACGAAGCCGTCGCCTTCGACCAGCAGGATCGTGCGCTCGCAGCCGGGAAAGGCCGAGAACGGCCCGGATTGGTCGATGGTCGCCAGGCTCAGGCGCCAGAGGAAGCCGCAAGCCGCCGATGCAGCCGGCGGCTCGACGGCAATCTCCGCCGTCGTGCCGCCGCCGTTCTTCCACGGCATCACGCGATATTCCGCCTGGCGCAGGATCAGCGGCGGCGCCGGCATCAGCGCCGCTTGTGCCCGCGCGCGGCCTTGGCGCCTGGCGCGGTTTCGCCCCAGCGCTTGACCAGGCCGGCGTCGAGACCGAACAGGTCGAGGGCGCGGCCGACGGTGTGATCGATGACGTCGTCGATCGTCGCTGGCAGCGAATAGAAGGCCGGAACCGGCGGCAGGATCACCGCGCCGATCTCCGCCGCGGCGGTCATCGCCTTGAGATGGCCGACATGCAACGGCGCCTCGCGCACCATGAGGACGACGCGCCGCCGCTCCTTGAGCGCCACGTCGGCGGCGCGCGTCAGCAGGTTGGAGGTGATGCCGTAGGCGATTTCCGACACCGAGCGGATCGAGCACGGCGCGACGATCATGCCGAGGGTCTTGAACGAGCCGGAGGAGATCGCGGCGCCGAGATCCTGGATCGCATGGACCACATCGGCAAGGGCGTGCACGTCCTTGGTCTTGAGCTTGGTCTCGTAGGCCAGCGTCATCTCGGCCGTCTTGGTCATCACCAGATGGGTTTCGACGCCGAGGCGGCGCAGCGCCTCCAGTGCCCGCACGCCGTATATCGTGCCCGAGGCGCCGCTGATGCCGACGACGATCCGCTGCTTGTCCGCCATGGGGAACTACCCGTTGAGAGCCGTGACGCCGATCAGATCGATATCCAGGACACGCACTATTTTTTCTTCTCGCCGACGTCGGCCGTGAAGCCGGCCGCGGTCACGCCGTGCACGGCACAGGCCTCGTCGATATCGCCGGGTATGCCGCCGCTCGTGCCGAAGGCGCCGACAATCGCGCCGGCGGCATCGCGCACGATGACGCCGCCGAGAGTCGGCACCAGCCTGCCGCCGGCCGCGCCCGAGATGCCGGTGAACCAGTTCTCCCACCCCTCCGCATGATCGCGCAAGGTGCGGCTCGGTATGCCCATGGCGATGCAGCCCCAGGCCTTGTTGATCGCAATCGCCGACCGGAGGAATGCCGCCGCCTCGTCGCGCACCATGGCCAGTACGTTGCCGCCGTCATCGACCACGGCATAGGCCAGCGCGCATTTGAGCTCGCGGGCCTTGGCGCGCGCGGCCGCGACGATCGCCAGTGCCTGATCCGTCGTCAACTTGGCCATGATCCCCCGCTAGCGATTGCCGCCGGCCAGCTTGACGGCGTCCGGATGACGGCGCAAGCGGGCCATCGCCCAGATGCCGAACATCGGCCCTAGCGCCAGGGACGCGAACGCTTGGAACCAGCCGAATCGTTCGACCAGCAGCGGCGTCAAATGGATGGTGAGCGTCGTCAGCAGGAAGCCGGCGCAGACCTGGGCGGTGATCATCGTGCCGACCAGCGTCGGCTCCGCCAGCTCGATGACGCAGGAGGTGAATTGCGGCGAATCGGCGACCACCGTCGCGCCCCACAGGATACAGACGG
>JACQDQ010000212.1 GCA_016201015.1 Pseudomonadota bacterium
GAGCGCGGCGAGGCGGCCGGCATCCGCGGCGATCGTCTCCGGCGATCCGTCGAGCTGCGTCGGATGGCCGCGCGGCCGGCCGGGAAACGGGTAATAGGCGACGTGCGTGTCCTTGAGGATGGCCAGTATCTCCTTCGCCTGGGTACCGCCGAGCAGACGATCGACACCGAGCTCGGCCGCCAGTCGGGCGGAAGCCAGGCAGGCCTCGGGCGTCGTGCTGACGATCTCCATATAGCTCGTGCAGCCGGCCTCCTTGATGCGCTTGCCGAGCGTGCGCAGCGTCGCACGATCGACGCCGGTGTCCTTGAAGCCGATGTGGCGCAGGCCGAGCGGCGTCACGGAATCGAGCACCTCGAGACAGTCCTCGACGGTCTGATCATGGCGCGTCAGCATCAGGATGAAGTCAAGGGTCTTGGCCATTGTCGTTCCACCTAGGCGCGGACACGCACCATCTTGGGGTCGTAAAGCGGCGCGAGGTGCAGCGTGGCCGGCACGCGTTCGGTCGCCACCTCGAGCTCGTAACGGCCCGTCTCGAGCCACGACTCCACGACGCCGTCCGCCTGGCGCACGTAGCCGTAGCCGATGTTCCTGGCGACGGTATAGCCCCAGCCGGCACTGGTTAGCCAGCCAACTCGTGCGCCGTCGCGGTAGATGGTCTCGCGACCGAGGAGAACGACGTTGGAGTCGGCGACGGCAAAGCCGGCGAGCCGCTTGTTAAGCGATGCGCCTTGCTGCGCCGCCAGCGCCTCGCGGCCGAGGAATGGCCGGTTGCTCTTGAGCTTCACGGCCCAGCCCAGGCCGGCCTCCAGCGGCGTGTGGTCGGGGCCGATATCGCTGCCCCAGGCGCGATAGCCCTTCTCGAGCCGCAGCGACTCGATCGCGCGGTAACCGGCATTGGCGATGCCGTAGGCTTGGCCCGCCGCCATCAGTCGTTCGTAGACCATGAGCGCGCATTCGGTCGGTACGTGCAGCTCCCAGCCGAGCTCGCCGACATAGGTGATGCGCAGCGCCCGGACCGTTGCGCCGCCGATGGCAATCTCGCGGCAGGTGGCGAACGGGAAGCCGCCATTCGACACGTCATCGCGGGTCAACGCAGCGAGCACGTCGCGCGCCCGCGGCCCCATCAGCGCCAGCGTGGCATAGGCCGAGGTCACGTCGACCAATCGCGCATCGAGGCCTGCGGGAATGTTGCGCTCGATCCACGCGAAGTCGTGCGTGGCGAATCCGGTGCCGGTGACGATGTAGAACTCGTCTGGACCCATCCGCGCGACGGTCAAGTCGCATTCGATGCCGCCGCGCTGATTGAGCAATTGCGTGTAGGTGATGCGGCCGGGCGGGCGCATCACATCGCCGGCGCATAGCCAGTCGAGCGCGGCGGCGGCATCCCTGCCGACGACGAGAAACTTGGCGAACGACGATTGATCGAACAGGGCGACGCGCTCTCGCGTCGCGCGATGCTCCTCGCCCACCGCGCCGAACCAGTTCTGCCGTCCATACGAATAGATGTCCTTCGGCGCCACGCCGGGCGGCGCGAACCAGTTCGGGCGCTCCCAACCGAGCTTCTCGCCGAAGCAGGCGCCCTGCTCGGCGAGGCGGGCATAGAGCGGCGACACGCGCGCGGGGCGCGCACTGTCATGCTCCTCGAACGGCCAGGCATGGGTGTAGTGCTTGCCGTAAAGCTCGAGCGTGCGTTTGCGCACCCAATTTTCCGCGCGATGCGGCCGACCGAAGCGGCGGATATCGACCGGCCACAGGTCCATCGGCGCTTCGCCGCCGGCGATCCATTCGGCCAGCGCGCGGCCGGCACCGCCGGCCGAGGCGATGCCGAAGGCGTTGAAGCCGGCGCCGACATAGTAATTGCGCAGCTCGGGTGCCTCGCCGAGGATGAAATTGCCGTCGGGCGTGAACGATTCCGGTCCGTTGATGAGCTGCTTGATCCCAGCCGTTTCGAGCGCCGGCACGCGGGCGAGTGCCTGCAGCATCAGCGGCTCGAAGTGATCCCAATTGCTGTCGAGCAGGGTGAAATGGAAGCCGTCGGGGATGCCGTTCTGCCCCCACGGGATCGGGTTGGGCTCGTAGCCACCCATGACCAGGCCGCCGACTTCCTCCTTGAAATAGATCAGCCGGTCGGGATCGCGCAGCGTCGGCAGATCGCGGCCGATGCCGGCGATCGGCTCGGTCACCATGTATTGGTGCTGCACGGAAACCAGCGGCACGTTGACTCCGGCAAGCTGGCCGACGGCACGCGCCCATTGGCCGGCGCAGTTGACGACGATTTCCGCCGCCACCTCGCCGCTCTGCGTGGCGACGCCGACGGCGCGCCCGTCCTCGATGCGGATGCCGGTCACGGCACAGTCCTCGACGAAGCGCGCGCCGCCCTGGCGCGCGCCCTTGGCCAAGGCCTGCGTGATGTCGGAGGGGTTGGCCTGGCCGTCGGTCGGTAGAAAGGCGGCGCCAACCACGTCCGACACGTCCATCGGCGGCCACAGCTTTTGCGCCTCATTCGGCGACAGGATATGCATCTCGAGGCCGAAGCTGTGCGCCGTCGTCGCCTGCCGCTTGATTTCGGTCATGCGTTCGGCGTTGCAGGCGAGGCGGAGCCCGCCATTGCGTTTCCATCCAGTCGCCTGGCCGGTTTCCTTCTCCAACCGGTCGTAAAGCTCGACGCTGTATTTGAGGAGCTGCGTGATATTGGCCGAGGACCGCAGCTGACCGACCAGGCCCGCGGCGTGGAAGGTCGAGCCGCTGGTGAGCTTGGCCCGCTCGAGCACCAGCACGTCGCGCCAGCCGGGGCGGCCGAACAAGCCGAACAGGTTGGGGCCGCTCAGATTGATTTCGGCCGGGTCGGCGCTGTGGCAGGCATAGCACTTCTGAAAGGCCCGCGCGCCGCGGGTCGGGTCGCCATCGGCGGCGACCGCGGTTCCCGTGAGCGCTGCGGCGACGGCCGCGGCGAGGAGCGGCAGGCTATTTCGTGCGATAGACGACAAGCCGGTCCGTGCCGGATTCAGGTGCCCAGACCTCGCCTGGCCGCCCGAGGATCTGGCGGACATCCGCGCCCCGGCGCGGGCTGACGAAGCTCTCGAATTTCTCGGTCTCGGGATCGAAGCGGACCATGGCGTTGGCGCTCCATTCGCTGCACCATACGATATCGTTCTCGTCCACATAGACCGCATAGACGCGTGGCCGTTCGCCGGGCGCGCGCCAACTGCGCCAGGTATTGGTCTGCGGGTCGTAGCGGCTGAGATTGCCGGAATTCCACTCGCTGACCCAGATATTGCCCTTCGAATCCGACCACACGCGTCGCGCCCCTTGATTGGGCGTCGGCGGCTGGATCACCGTCGCGGCGCCGGTCTCGACGTCGATGCGCGCGATGTAACTGTTGGCGAGCGAGGCGTAATAGACGGCGCCGCCGGGCGTGGTCGTGATGCCATAGGCGCCACGACCGCGCGGGGCATCCCATACCTTAACCTCTCCCGATTTGGGATCGAGCCGGCCGTAGACGCCGTTCTGGCCGGTGAACCATATGGCACCGCGGCGATCGAAACTCGGCGTGTTGAGATTGACGTAGCCGCGATCGGCGTGTAGCGGCCAACTCTTGACCGCGAGGGTCTGCGGATCGACGCGCACGATCGCGTTGAGCCCGCCATCGGTGACCCAGGGCGCCTGGTCGGGACCGATGATCACGCCGTGCGGGGCCGAGCCGTCGCCCAGTGGAATCTGGATGATCTTGCCGGTCTTGGGATCGAGCCGGCCGAGCGCGCCCTGGCCCTGGGCGGTGTACCAGACTGTGCCATCGGGGCCGGGGGCAATGTCGTGCGGCCGCGCGCCGGACGGAGTCGGGAAATCCTGAATGACCACCTCCGCCGGCACCGGCGTGGCGGCCAGCGCGAGAATCGCTGTCGCTGCAAATAGCGCCAAGGAACGCATGGATATGCCTCCTCGAATAAAGCCAACCGCCGATAGTGTGACCGCCCCGACCGCAACCGTCAATGCAACAAGGGGATGTATTGGCCGCGGCGCCATTTGGTGTATGCTGGTCGAATCAAGCCATTCAACACACGCCGATGAGCACCGACGCCACTCTTTCGCTTCGCTCGCCGAAGGTCCAGTTCCCCGTCATCCTCGTCAGCCTTGGACACGCCGCCACCCACTGGATTGCGGCGACGTTCTACGTGATCCTGCCGTTCATCACGCGCGATCTGGGACTCAGCTATACCCAGACCGGGGTCATCGTGATGTGCTTCCATATCGGGTCGACGCTCGCCAACGTGCCGAGCGGCACGATGGTCGACCTGACCGGAAGGCGCGTCGTTTTTCAGGTCGCGGCGCTGGTCATCGGCAGCCTGACGCTGCTCGGCATCGGCATCTTCGAAGCCTATTTCGCGCTGGCTGCGATGGTCGCCGTGATGGGCGCCGCCAATATGATGTGGCACCCGGCGGCGATCTCGTTCCTTTCCGGCCATCTGCCGAAGAATCGCGGCTATGCGCTGTCGATCCACGCACTCGGCGCCAATCTCGGCGACGCCGTCGCACCGCCCTTCGTCGGCTGGATGATGCTGAGCGCGGGCTGGCGGACGGCGGCGGAAGTCAATGCGTTGACCGGCTTTCTCTGCGCCGCGGCGATCCTGCTGTGCCTGTCGCAGGGCGACGGCATCGGCGTCAACAAGGTGACGGGGCTGGACCTCAAGAGCTATTTCGGCGGCATGGCCCGCGCGCTCAAGGCGCGCGCCGTGTGGAGCCTATGCCTGATGGCCGGTTTCCGCACCATGACGCAGGGCGGCCTGATGATGTTTCTGCCGCTGTATCTGGCGAACGATCTCAAGCTCAACCCGTTCCTGATGGGCGTTGCGCTGATGATGCTGCAGGTGGGCGGCATGATCGCCTCGCCGGTGGCCGGCACGCTGTCCGATCGCATCGGCCGACGGTCGATCGTACTCGCCGGCATGGCCGGCACGACGCTGCTCGTGCTCGGGCTCACCCTGATCGATAATACAAGTCTATTCATCACCTGCGTGTCGTTTCTCGGCTTCGTCATGTACGCCATGCGGCCGGTGATCCATTCCTGGCTGATGGACCGCACGCCGCCGGAACTCGCCGCCTCGATGACCAGCGCGATGTTCGGCACGCAGGCGGCGCTGTCGGCGCTGACCCCGGTGATCGGCGGCTTTCTCGCCGATGCCTATGGCCTGCTTAGCGTCTTCTACTTCCTGGCGGCGATGGTGCTGATCGCCAATCTGCTTGCCCTGGCGGTGCCGAAATCCGAAACCGCCGGCTGAGTACAGGGCCCGGCGTCCAGGGAAGCCCGGACTTGCCGGCATTCGCTCGGAAAAGTCGTTCACCAGAAGTAACAGCAGATTGCACGAGTTGTGCGCGATCGACAGCTCCTCGCGATGC
>JACQDQ010000198.1 GCA_016201015.1 Pseudomonadota bacterium
CGAAGAAGCGTGGGGCCAAGATCTATGCCGAGGTGGTCGGCTACGGCCTGACCGGCGACGCCTTCCACATCACCGCACCGCCGGATGACGGCAACGGCGCCTACCGCGCCATGAAGGCCGCGCTCAAGCGGGCCAAGCTCAACCCGGAAGACGTCGACTACATCAACGCACACGGCACTTCGACCCAGCTCGGCGACGAGATCGAGCTCGGCGCGGTCAAGCGGCTATTCGGCGACCATGCCTACAAGCTGTCGATGTCGTCGACCAAGTCGTCGATCGGGCATCTGCTCGGCGCGGCGGGCGGCGTCGAATCGATATTCTCGATTTTGGCGATCCGCGACCAGACGGCGCCGCCGACGCTCAACCTCGACAGTCCGTCGCCGAACTGCGACATCGACCTCGTGCCGCACCAGCCGAAGCAGCGTCAGGTGCGCCACGCGCTGTCCAACTCCTTCGGCTTCGGCGGCACCAACGCCACCCTGATCTTCGCCGCCGCCAACTGAGCACTCGCCATGCGGCGCGCTCTACGCGGCGTTTTGCTCGCCGTCGTTGTCGCTTGCCTGATGGCGGCGAGCACCGCGGGGTTCGTCTGGTGGCGCTATGGCGCGGCGGGGCCGAGCCCCGCGCCGGTGACGTTGCTCATTCCGCGAGGAAGTGGCGTTGCCGACATCGCACGGCAGCTCGCGGCGGCCAACGTGCTCGCCGATGCCTACACCTTGCGGTTCGGCTCACGGCTCGACGGGACGGCACGCCGATTCAAGGCGGGCGAATACGCCTTCGCGGCCGGCATCAGCCCCGCCGCGATTGCCGCGCTGCTCGCCAACGGCCGCACGGTCGTACGCCGCCTCGTCGTGCCAGAGGGACTGACGACGGCACAGGTACTGGCGCTCGCACGCGCGGCCGAAGGGCTCGAGGGTGAGATTGCAATCGTGCCCGGCGAAGGCGAGCTGATGCCAGATACCTACTACTACAGTTGGGGCGATTCGCGGGCGCAGATCGTCGAGCGCCAGCGCCGGGCGATGGCGGAGACGCTTGCCGCGTTGTGGCCGGGGCGCGCGCCGGACCTGCCGTACAAGGCGCCGGCGGAGGCGGCGGTGCTCGCCTCGATCGTCGAAAAGGAAACGGCGCGCGACGAGGAGCGGCCGCATGTCGCCGCGGTGTTCGTCAATCGCCTCAAGCGCGGCATGAAGCTGCAGGCCGATCCCACAGTCGTCTACGGGCTCAGCGGCGGGCAGGGCCCGCTCGATCGTCCGCTGACGCGCGCCGATCTCGACACCGCGCATCGCTGGAACACCTATGTGATCGACGGCTTGCCGCCGACGCCGATCGCCAATCCCGGGCGCGCCGCGCTCGCCGCCATACTCCATCCGGCGGCAAGCGAGGATCTCTATTTTGTCGCCGACGGCAAAGGCGGACATGTCTTCGCGCGCACCCTGGCCGAGCACAACCGCAACGTCGCCCGCTTGCGGCAAGTCGAGCGAAATCGCGGCGGCACCACCGAATAGGCGGCGCCGCTGCTGCCGGTTCACGATTTCTTCGGCAGCCGCGCAAGCAGGAAGTCGGCAAGCCGCGGCGGCAGCGCCGCGAGCAGTCGTGTGCCCGCATACATCCGCCAGGGAAACGCGATCCGCGGGCGGTTGCGGGCGAGGCCGCGCACGATGATAGCCGCCGCGCGTTCCGCATGCATCAACAGCGGCATGCGAAACGTGTTCACCGCGGTCATGCGGCTTGCGACGAAACCGGGGCAGATGACGCTGACGCCGATGCCGTGCCGGGCAAGCTCGCCGCGCAGCGCCTCACCCCAGATGCGGACGAAGGCCTTGCTCGCGCAATAGGTGGGCGCGCCGGGAAAGCCGCGGAACCCGGCGAGCGAGGACATGAGCGCGATCTGTCCACTCCGGCGCGCGATCATGCCGGCAAGCGCCGGAAAGACAGTGTTGAGCACCCCGTCGATATTGACGGCGAGGATGCGGTGCGCCTGTTCCTCGGACTCGCCGCCGCCGCCGGTCCCGGCCGAGATGCCGGCATTGGCGATGACCAGGTCGAGCGGATGGGCGCGATCGACGGTGGCAATCCAGGCGGCCAGCGCCGTCTGGTCAGTGACGTCGAGCGCGACATGCTCGACCGCGGCCCCTTGACGGCGGCAAGTCTCGGCGATCTCGCGCGTTCGTGTCGGATCGTTGCCGATCAGCGCTAGAAACAGGCCATCGCGCGCGTAGGTCCGCGCCAGCGCCGCGCCGATGCCGCTCGACGCCCCGGTGATAAGAATTGCCCGGGGATCACGCACGCGCCGGCGACACCTCGGTTGTTGATTGCATGACAGGCGAATATAGTGGCGGCTGACGCGGGGGACCACTAGATATTGCGGATATGGCGACGATCTCCAGTATGACGGGATTCGCCCGTGCGGCCGGCGCCGATGCCGTCCATGGCTGGACATGGGAGGCACGCAGCGTCAACGGCCGCGGGCTTGACGTGCGATGTCGGCTGCCGCCGGGATTCGATCAGATCGAGTCCGCGGCGCGCGCGGCGGTGACGAAGCGCTTCTCCCGCGGCAATGTCTCGCTGTCGCTGGCGGTGACGCGGCAGGCCGGCCGCGCGCAGGTGCGGATCAATCGCGATGTGCTCGATCAGCTCGTCGCGCTGGCGACGGAACTGGCTGGACAGGTCGAGGCGGCGCCGCCGCGCCTCGACGGGCTGCTCGCTCTGCGCGGTGTCATCGACGTGGACGAGGGCATCGAGGAGCCCATCGAGATGCGTGCCGCGCGCGATCGCGCAATCCTGGCGACGCTCGACCAGGCGCTCGACGCACTGGCCGGCGCGCGCGCGGCCGAGGGCGCGACGCTGGTCGCCGCATTGACCGCGCATCTCGCCGAGATTGCCGATCTCACCGCCGCCGCCGCCGGGCATGCCGCGACCCAGGCCGACGCCATCAAGGCGCGTCTGCAAGCGCAGCTCAACGAGTTGCTGGGGAGCGATCCGCCGCTGTCGCCCGAGCGGCTGGCGCAGGAGGCGGCGGTCATGGCGGTGCGTGCCGACACGCGCGAGGAGATCGACCGGCTACGCGCGCATATCACGGCGGCGCGCAGCTTGCTCGCCGAGCGGGCTGCGATCGGCCGCAAGCTCGAATTCCTGGCGCAGGAGTTCAATCGCGAAGCTAATACGCTGTGCTCGAAATCGACCGATATTGGCCTCACCAATGTCGGCCTCTCGCTCAAAGCGGCAATCGATCGTTTGCGCGAACAATCGGCCAATATCGAGTAGAGCGTATGGACCACGAGATATCGCGGCGCGGGCTGATGCTCGTCCTGTCTTCGCCGTCGGGCGCGGGCAAGACGTCGATCACGCGCGAGATCCTGCGGCGCAATCCGGATCTCGTCATCTCGGTGTCGGTGACGACCCGCCGGAAGCGCCCTGGCGAAACGGCCGGCGTCGACTACCATTTTCTCGATCTCACCGAATTCAATTTGATGGTCAATCGCGGCGATCTGCTCGAATACGCCAAGGTTTTCAGCCACTATTACGGCACGCCCCGCGTGCCGGTCGAGGCGGCGCTCGCCGGCGGTCGGGATGTCGTCTTCGACATCGACTGGCAGGGCACGCAGCAGCTCGCACAGAACGCTCGCGCGGATCTCGTCAGCGTGTTCATCCTGCCGCCGTCCACGAACGAGCTCGAAAGGCGGCTCAAGACGCGGGCGCAGGACCCGCCGGATGTCGTGGCACAGCGCATGGCCAAGGCCGCCGACGAAATGAGCCACTGGCCGGAATACGACTACATCCTCGTCAATCGCGACCTGCTGGACAGCGTCGCCAAAGTGCAGGCGATCCTGATCGCCGAACGCGCGCGGCGCGACCGCCAGGTCGGCTTGGCCGATTTCGTCAAGCGCCTGCGCGAAGGGCAGTGAAAGCGCGCGCCAGCGCGCAGAACTCCGCGATCGTCAGCTCTTCGGCGCGTGCGGTCGGCGCGATGCCGGCATTGGCGAGCAAGGCCGCTGTGTCTACGTCAAGCGTCTTCAGGCTGCTGCGCAGCATCTTGCGGCGTTGGCCGAAGGCCGCGGCGGTCACCCGTTCCAGTGCCGCGGCGTCGGCCGGATAGCGGGGCGTTGCCAGCGGCACGATCTCGACCACGCTCGACACGACCCTGGGCGGCGGGACGAAGGCGCGCGGATCGATGTCGAACAGGCGCCGCACCTCGGCCCGCCACTGCGCCGCGACGGCCAGGCGGCCATAGTCGCGCGTGCCGGGCGTGGCGGCGAGACGCTCCGCCACCTCCTTCTGGAACATCAGCGTCAGGCGCGTGAATGCCGGCGCATGCGCGAGCCAACCCAGCAGCAGCGGCGTCGCAATATTGTAGGGCAGGTTGGCGGCAATGCGACGCGGCGGTGCGCCCAGCTCATGCGCGGCGACGGCCAGTGCATCGCCGGCGATGATTTCGAGACGCCCGGGATAGGCGGCGGTGAGCTCTTCCAGCGCGCCGAGGCAGCGCTCGTCGCGTTCGATGGCGATGACGCGCGCGGCGCCGCAGGCGAGCAGGGCGCGCGTGAGGCCGCCCGGGCCCGGCCCGATCTCGATCGTCGTGCCTGTCGACAGATCGCCGGCGGCGCGGGCGATCCGGCCGGTGAGGTTGAGATCGAGCAGGAAATGCTGGCCGAGGCTGCGTCGTGCGGCGAGGCCGTGCCGCGCGATGACCTCGCGCAGCGGCGGCAGCCCGGCGGCGGCGGTCACGCGCGAACGTCGACGACCGCGGCCCGCCGCAGATCGCGCAGGTAGCGACGCATCAGAAGATCGAGCCGCTGGCGTGTCAGATTGTCCGTTATGTCCTCGCGGCTCGGCAGATTCGACGGCGGCTCCTCGCGCACGCAGACCATCAGCATGAGCAGGCCGGGCTCGACCTTGGCCGGTGCGCCCGCCTCGCCGACCTTGAGCGCGGCGACCGCCGAGCGGATGGTCGGGTTGAGGTCGGCGATGCGCAGGGACGGCAGCATCTCAGGCTTGGGCAAGCCAAGTTCCTTGGCAACCCGCTCGAAATCGGCGCAGCCCGATACGGCCTCGCGCACCTGCTCGGCGAGTCCGGTCTGCGCCTGCACGTCGTCGGCGCTGGCCGCGGGCTCGAGCGGCAGGACGAGCTGCGCCAGCGTCACCTTGGCTTCGTCGGGCGAAGGCGCGGCGATCGTGCGCCGCTGGCGCACGATATAGATGTAGTAACCGGCAACCGTGCGGATCGGTTCCGAAATCTGATCCGCCTGAAGCTGATCGATGGCGGCTTCAATCTCCTCGTCGAGCTGGCCCTTCTGTATCCAGCCGATATCGCCGCCCGCGGCGGCCGATGCGCTCTGCGAGAACTGGCGCGCGAGCCCGGAGAACGGGACGCCGCGGCCCATCTGCTCGATCAGGCGCTGGGCCGTCTGTTTCACCTCGTCTTCCTGGTCGGGGCTGTCGATGGCGAGGAAAATCTCCGCGAGCAGCATCTCGGTGGAACCCTGGCTCGAGTTGAACTTCGCGAAGACCTCGTCGACCTCGTCCTCGCCGACCTGCAGACTCTGCCGCTGCCGGCGCGTCGCGACCTTGTTCCAGGCAAGAGTCGCGCGGATCTGCTGGGTCAGCGTCGTCTTCTCGATGCTGATGCGGCGCAGGTAGTCGTCGAGCCCGCCGCGCGGCAGCCGGTTCTGCTCCTCGACTTTGCTGGTGGCTTGATCGACCTCGGTGTCGGTCACGCTCAGGCTCAGCCGCTGGGCCTCTTGCAACTGCAGCTTCTCGTCGATCAGACCACGCAACACCTGCGGCTGCAGCCGGCGCCGGTTCTCGGCGGTGTCCTCGAGCCCGGTATTGGCCAGGGCAAGACGCAGACGGTTCTGCAGGTCATAGTTCGAGATCACATCGTCGTTGACCACGGCGACGATGCGCTGCACCTCCTGTGCGTCGAGCCCGCCCGCGGCGAGTGCCGCGACCAGCACGGAGACGGCCGCAAGTCTCCGCGGCAGGGACGATCGAGGTGCCAAGGTCATGCGGGTGTCAATGAAGCTGCATATTAGTGGAACGCACGCTGCGGCGCAATTGCACCGCCTGTCAACCGTCTTCAAGATGCAGCAGCATGGAGACGCCGAGCAATGTGCTGACCGAGGCCGGCGTCCAGGCAGCGAGCGCGACTGGGATGGTGGCGCTCTGCCCCAGCGCAAGCACGAGATTGGATACGAAATAGAGCAGAAAGCCCGCGCCGATGCCGGCGACCACCTGATACGACGCGCCGCCGCGCCGCGGCGGCCGCAGCGAAAAGGTGGCGGCGATCAACACCATCGCGAACAGCAGCAAGGGGCCGGCGAGCAGCTGATGCCAATGCAGGCGATGGCGGAGTGCGGAGAAGCCGGCAGTTTCCAGAATGCGGATGAACGCCGGCAGCTCCCAGAAGGAGATGCTGTCGGGCGAGGCGAAGCTGTCCTGGATGCGCTCGATCGTCATCTCGGTGGGCAGAAGATACTCTTTCTCGAAGCGGGCCGGGCGATCGGGGCTGGTGATCCAGGCGTCGGTCAGCCGCCAATGCCCCGGCTCCAGTCGGGCGACGGCGGCGTCGACGCGCGCGGCGAAATGGTCCTGGCCCTCGAAATTGAAGATGATGACGTCGTAGAGCTCCATGTCGTGCGTCGCAACGCGCAGCGCATGGACGACAGAGTTCGTCGTGCCGTCGGCCTGCCGCAGCCAAAAGCCGGTCGGCGACACGGCGAGCAGGCTTGAGCGGCCGCGCAGGAATTTCGCCTCGAGCTGCTCGAACTTCGCGTAGAGCACGGCGGCGAGCGGGTTGATCACGGCGATCTTGATGGCGCCGAAAATCAATGCGGTCACCACTACCGGCAGCAGGAACTGCCACACCGAGACGCCCGCGGCGCGCACGATCGTCAGCTCGTGGTTCCGCGTCAACCTCCAGAAGGTCAGCATCGCCGAAAACAGCACCGCGAAGGGCAACAGCTCCTGCGCCATCTTCGGCAGTTTGTAGAACGACATGTTGAGAACGATGCCGAACGTCGCGTCGGCTTTGCCGGCAGCGCGGCGCAGGAGCTCGATCGTGTCGAAGAGGAAGACGACGGCGAGCAGGCCGATGAACACGGCGGCGAACCACGCGGCGTATTGGCGGCCGATATAGGCGGACAAAGTCGGGGAATGGCGCATCGTCCGGCGATTATAGCTGGCCCTGGGTCGGGAGATAGGCGCTTGTGGCGACCCGACAAGGGGGCGTTGCGTTGGCCGTCGGCGCGGCACCGGCCTTCGTCGTGGCCGCGCTGTCGCCGGGCCGGGCTTGACGTCGCACGGCGCGCCCGCTCTCCTGGCGCTCCTGCCGTCGGGGACCGCATGACCTCGCCATCCACGCTGCAAATTCGTCCGATGACCCGCCCCGAGGTCGATATCGCCGTCGATTGGGCGGCGGGCGAGGGGTGGAACCCCGGACTTCACGATTCCGCGTGCTTTCACGCCGCCGATCCCGCGGGCTTTCTCATCGGCATTATCGACGGCGCTCCGGCGTCCTGCATTTCGGTCGTGCGCTACCCGGGGAAGCTGGCCTTCCTCGGCTTCTACATCGTCCGGCCCGAGTTGCGCGGCTGCGGCTATGGGCTGGCGACATGGCGAGCGGGCCTGGCGCATATCGGCGGGCACAATGTCGGTCTCGACGGGGTGGTTGCGCAGCAGCCGAGTTACCGAAAATCCGGCTTTTCGCTCGCATGGCGCAATCTTCGTTTCGGCGGCGAGGCGCGGGACATCCCACCACCCGAACCGGCGGCCGGCGCGCTGGTGCCGCTTGCGTCGCTAGCGTTCGCCGATGTCGAAGCCTATGACCGCCGGATTTTCGCGACGCCGCGTGCTGCATTCCTCCGCTTGTGGATCTCGCGGCCAGGGACGACGGCGCTCGGTTTGGTGCGCGATGGGCGGCTCGCCGGTTATGGCGTGGTCCGGCCCTGCCGCACCGGCCGCAAGATCGGGCCGCTCTTCGCCGATGACGGGCACGGCGCCGAGGCGCTGTTGGCAGCACTTGGCACAACTTGTGGGTCGGGACCACTATTCGTCGACCCACCGGAACCCAACGCAGCGGCCATCACGATGGTGGAGCGCTACGGCTTCAAGCCGGTGTTCGAAACCGCGCGCATGTATACCGGGCCGACGCCCGACATACCTCTCACCTCGGTGTTTGGCGTGACCTCATTCGAGCTCGGCTGAGGCCGCTTCGCCGCCAGCATCGTTGGACATGGACTCGGTACGGCGGCGACGGTATGGTGTGGTATGGTAGCTTGCTTCGCCGTCTTATGAGCGTTGCCGCAGACTCGTCGACGCCGCCGCCGGCTACATTGCCCCATCGCCATGAAATCTAATCCGCCGCAGACCTCGCCGTGCCCGTCCGTGATCCCGTGTGAGGAAATTGGTGCCTCGCAGCCGACTGGGGTTGTTGAAGAGCATCGGCGCAGGCCGCGGCCATTCGGCCAAACCGAATGCAGAAATTACCTCGCCGACTCAGGCTTCGAACCAACGAAATGAAATCGGCGGAGGACAGCGCTAGAGAGGTCAATCGGCCCGCCGTTGCGTTTGCCGATCGGCGAGTCTCGGCGGGGCGCCTAACGCGCGGTACTCTTGATCGCTATTTCGTACACGCCGCGGTGCTCCCGACGTTTGTGGTGATGGTGTGCGTGTTCGGACTGCCGCTGGTATTTTCTTTCTATCTCAGTTTTACCGGGTGGTCGCTGACCCAAGCGCTGTTCACCGGGCGTTTTGTCGGTCTGGCGAATTATGAGGACCTGCTGACAGACCCGGGGTTCACCGGCGCACTCGGCATCACCTTTGGCTACACGGCCGCCACGGTGGCCGCGCAGATGATTCTCGGGCTGGGAATCGCGATGTTGTTGAACGTCGATCTGCCGGGAATGCGCTTCTTTCGTACCGCGCTGATCGTGCCGATGATGATCACACCGATCGTCGGTGCGCTGTGCTGGAAGCTGCTATTCGATCCGAGCCACGGCGTGTTCAACCAGTGGATAGGCCAGCAAATCGTCTGGCTCGGCCGGCCCGACACGGCGCTCGCTGCGATCTGGGTGGTCGGCGTGTGGCAGAGCACGACCTATGTCACCTTGATCCTGCTGGCCGGACTACGATCGCTACCGCCCGAGCCGCTGGAAGCGGCCTCGATCGACGGCGCCAGTCGGATGCAGGCGTTCTGGTATGTCACCCTGCCAATGTTGCGACCATTTCTGCTGGTGGCACTCCTGCTGCGCACGATCTTCGAGTTCCGTGCGTTCGACAACATCTATGCAATGACCGGCGGCGGTCCGGCCAACGCGACGATGGTGCTGTCGATGTATACGTACCTGATGTCGTTCGTGCAGTTCGACTTCAGCCTCGGCGCGGCCGCGGCATGGCTGATGTTGCTGATGTCGATGATGATGTGCCTGTTCTTCATTGCTGCGATCCGTCGGCGGGAGACGCTCTAATGGCCGCCGTGGTCGGTTCGCCACGCGCGCGGCGGCTGGAGGCGGTGCTGATCTATGTGGCGCTGACCGCCCTTACGCTGGCGTTCCTGTTTCCATTGGTCTGGGTGCTCGGCCTTTCCCTTAAGACGCGATTGCAGGTGTTCGCGACGCCGCCGCTATACCTGTGGTGGCCCACGCTGGAAAACTATGCCGCCGTGCTAACGCGCGCCGATTTCGGGCGAGCGTTCCTCAACACCCTGATCGTTTCGGGAAGCGCGGTGTTGCTGTCGCTATGCGTCGGCGCACCGGCAGCATATGCGTTTGCGCGCTTTCCATTCGCCGGACGATCATTCCTCTTTTTCGCGTTGCTGGTGATGCGCATGCTGCCGCCGATTGCGGTGCTGGTGCCAATGTATGTTCTGTTCAGCAAGCTCGGCCTGGCGACCACGCGGTTCAGCGTGGTTCTCGCTTACACCACCTTCAGCTTGCCGCTGGTGGTGTGGATCATGCGCGGTTATTTCGAGACCCTGCCTGTGGAGTTGGAGGAGAGCGCGTGGATCGACGGCGCCAGCCGTTTCGGCACCTTTGTGTATATCTTACTGCCGCTGGCGCGGCCTGGATTGGTGGCGGCCAGCATCCTCTGCCTGCAACTGGCCTGGAACGATTTCCTGTTTGCTGCCGTGCTGACCAACAACGCCACGCAGACGCTGCCGGTGTTGATGGCAGCGTTCAACGCCGGCGATTCTGGCATGGACTGGGGCGGACTCACCGCATCAGGCATGCTGGTGATCGTGCCGGTGATCGTTTTTTCCTTTGCGGCCCAGCGCCATCTCGTGGCCGGACTATCGTCCGGCGCGGTCAAGGGGTGATGCGGCAAGGTAGCCGATCAGTCGCCCCGCTAGATCCTATCGATTGGGCGCTTATTCGAATAAGTCGGCGCGGTCGGCTAACACGCGCGGCAGGGACCGGAGAATTTCCGTCAGGTGATGCCGCATCGCTTTATCCGCTGCATCCGCATCGCGGGCGTCGACCGCAGCGATGATCGCTTCGTGCTGGGCAATCAATTTCAGCATCGACGTGCTGTCCTGGAGCGTCAGATGGCAGACGCGGTCCATATGACACTTGACGTCGATCACAGCGCGCCAGGCAAGTTCGACGTCGGCGCCCGCGGCGAGCGCCGCGTGGAAGCGCTCATCATGCTCCTCGAACGATGCGTGATCATTGTCGAGCGCCGCCTGCCGCTGCGCGGCGATCAAGGAGTCGAGGCTTGAGCGAATCATCGGATCGAATCGCTCGCAGGCGCGGCGGACAATCGCCGTCTCCAAAGCCTCGCGCGTGAAGCGCACCTGCATCATCTGCCGCGTCGAGATCTTCACTACAACGGTGCCGCGCTGTGGCAGCACGCGCACAAGACCGATCTTGGCGAGCGCGATCATCGCTTCGCGCGCCGGCTGGCGCGACACGCCATAACGCAGCGCCACCTCATGCTCCGATAGGCGCATGCCCGGCGGCAATTCGAGGGTGACGATGGCGCGCCGCAAGGCTTGCTCGATCTGCTGCGCCGCCGAGTCAGGCGTTTGCAGAAGCCGGGAAGCTGATGCTGCGGCGTTCATAGATTATCGGGATAAGCTGCCATACCACACCATACTTCGGGTGCTCCCGCTTTGCCAAGTCTGTAGGCACTCTTCCCACAAGCTCAAAAGCGACAAGCGCCTACCAACGACCGCACTGAGAGGCAGCGTAGCATGAGCACGGCGTCGTTGCCGCAATCGAAGACCACCGCAGTCGGTTCATGTTCATTCATCGGAGAGTGCTCGCGATCTCCTCGCCACCAGGCATCGAGACGACTTTCCCGGCCAGTCGATTTTCAGCATCCGCGTCGGAAGGATCAATCTCCGATCCGATGCGCCTCG
>JACQDQ010000063.1 GCA_016201015.1 Pseudomonadota bacterium
GGCGGCCGGAGGCCGCGGACGCCGGCGCGGGCTCATGCCGCCGGCGGACCGGCGCGCTTCGCAACAGGGAAAATATCCGGCGCATGACTCGATATCTCATCCTTGTGGTCGTCGCCCCAGGACCGGGGAATAATCCGTCCGCGCTATCTCGACAATTTTCAATAAACCGTGCGGATTCTCCTACTTCGCACAAGCCACCGTCAATATCCGAACTGTCTCCATCATCGTTGGCAAGAATTCCACATGACGCAGCGCCTTTCAGTGACAGGTGTCACAGCGCGAATTAGAGTTCCGGTGCTAAATTGCATTTACAATTACTGCATGGACAATTACCATGCTGGGCGACGTTGACTTCCGCAGTGCCGCCCGGCGCCAACCTGTGTCGAAGAGGCATCAGATGAGAAGCCGTCCTGTTTCCCTTGCGCAACGCCTGTGGTCATCGCTCGTCCGCAACAAGGCGGGATCGATGGCGACGATGTTCGGACTGGCCATGCCCGGCCTGCTCGGCTTTGTCGGCCTCGGCGTCGAGATGGGCACCTGGTATCAGACCAAGCGCTACGTGCAGACGGCGTCCGACGCGGCGGCGATCTCCGGCGCCTTCGAGCGCGCGCGCTGCAACACCAGCACCCTGGTCGCCGTATCCAAGAAGGACGCCGGGCGCAACGGCTTCACCGGGACGGCGCCCGACACCATCACGATCCACAATCCGCCGACGACGGGCCCCAACGCCGGCAAGACCGAGGCGGTCGAGGCCGTCTTGACCCGCCAGCAGGCGCTGCTGTTTTCCGCGCTGTTCCTGTCGAACGGCGTCACCATCACGGCGCGCTCCGTCGCCATGGTCCAAATCACCGGCCAGGCCTGCGTGCTCGCCCTCGACAGCACGGCGTCGAAAGCGGTCGACGTGCAGGGCAGCACCATCGTCGACGCCCAGGGCTGCGTCATCGCCGCGAACTCCAACAACAGCGCCGCCATCAACATCAGCGGCAGCTCAACGCTCCAGGCCGACTCGCTGTGGACCGTCGGGAATATCACCAATGGCGGTTCGAACAATACGACGCTCGCCAAACCGCCGACGACCAATGCCTGGGAGCTGGTCGATCCCAATGCCGGGCTCACGGTGACGGCGCCGTCGCATTGCGACTCGACCGATACGAAGTTCAACAACGTCACCAAGACGATCTCGCCCGGCGTCTATTGTAACGGCATCGATTTCGGGGCGAAGGCGAACATCACGCTGAACCCCGGCACCTACTACATCGACAAGGGCGATATCACGGTCAACGCCCAGGCGACGATCAGTTGCAACTGCAGCGGCGCGGGCGACGGCGTCACCTTCGTGCTGACCAGCAGCGGCGCGACGTCCGACATCGGCACGGTGACGATCAACGGCGGCGCGACGATCGACATCAAGGCGCCCACCGGCAACACCTATACCTATCCCGGCCTGCTGTTCTTCCAGGACCGGCGAGCCGGCAGCAGCGGCAGCAACAAGATCAACGGCGGCTCCGGCATGAATCTGGCCGGGGACATCTATTTCCCGTCGCAGCCGGTGCAGTTCTCCGGCGACAACAAGACGTCGCTCCACCACTGCACGCAGATCATCGCGCGCACCGTCACCTTCATCGGCAACTCGACGATCGACAATTCCGGCTGCAAGGACGCCGGCATCGAGCCCGTGCACGTGACCGGCGTCGCGCTGGTCGAATGAGCGCACATCCGGCTCAGGCGAAAGGACGGCAACGCATCATGACCCGGCTGTTCAAGCGATGGCTTGCTGCCCCACGCTCGCGCCGCGGCAACGCCGCGATCGAGTTTGCGATCCTGATGCCGCTCGCCGCCTTCATGATGGTCGCCTTGCTCGATTTCGGCATGGCGGTGAATTACGGCCTTTCGCTGCGCAGCGCGACGCGCGCCGCGATCGGCTATGCCGTCAAGAACCCGGCCGACACCACCGGCATCCGCCAGATCGTTGCCGATGCGGTCGGCACGCAGACCGACTCGCTGACCGTCACGACCAAGCAGTTCTGCGAATGCGTGAACGGCGCTGCGATCGCCTGCGGCGGCTCCTGCGCCGACGGCAGCGCGACGATCGTCTTCGTCCAGATCGACACGTCCCAGGCCTACGCGCCGATCATTCCCTATCCCGGCATCCCCAACCCGATCCCGTTGAGCAGCAAGGCCGTGTTCCGCTCGCAGTGACGGGGCGGTCGCCAAGGCGGCAACGATGATCAGCAGACGACGGAGCAAAATGCCCAACCGCACGCCGCATCATCGTGCCCGGCTCACGTTGCGCGACGGCCGCGGCACCGCGGCGGTCGAGTTCGCCATTCTCGTCCCCATCTTTCTTCTCTTCATCTTCGGCATCTTCGAGTTCGGCCGGATGTTCTGGACTCAGAACACGCTGCAATTTGCCGCCGATGAGACCGGGCGCTACGCCATGGCGCACGCGACGGCGACGAGCAGCGATCTCACCAGCTTCCTCAAGAGCAAGGTTTCCTCGGGCGTCGACCCGAACCAGGTGGCGGTCGCCGTGGTCAACGACACGACCGGCGGCGTCAAGTTCGTGACGGTCACCGCCGACTACACGTTCTCCTTCCTCTCCGCCATCATCCCCTACGGGCCGATCCAGTTGACCGGCCGCACGCGCGTGCCGCTCGGTACATAGGCGCGCGGTCCAAGATTGCCCGCCGTCCCGGCGAGGTCTATAAGGGCCGGGGGTCGAGTCGCCGATGCGATTCGCACGCCGTTGGCCGTCCCGGGAGCGATAGCGATGCGCGATCCGCTAGGAAGAGCCGCCGCGGCGCTCGCCGGCCTCATCATCGTGGCCGGGTGCCAGGCGAAACAGGAAGACGTCGCGGCGCAGATTCACAAGTCGCTGTCGGCGGCGGCGCAGCAGTCGCAGCAATCGAACGACTATGTCGGCGCCGTCAACCAATTCCGCACCCTCTACGAGCGCGACCCCAAGAGCCTGGACGCAGCGCTCGGCTTGGTCCGCAATCTGCGCTTCGTCGGCCGGCCGGAGCAGTCGATGGCCGTCGCCAATGAAGCGCTCGCCGCGCACCCGGATGACGCCGCCCTGCTCGCCGAGCTCGGCAAGTCGCAGCTCGCGGCGAACCAACTGCCGGCGGCGATTGACACGCTCAACAAGGCGATTGCGCGCGACCCGCGCAGTTGGCAGGCGCACTCGGCGCTCGGCATCGCCTACGACCGCAAGGAGGATCACGCGGCGGCGCAGCGGGCCTATCGCACCGCGCTCGGCTTGTCGCCGGGAAGCGCGGCGGTGATCAACAATCTCGCGCTGTCGCTGGCGTTGTCGGGCGATCTCGACGCGGCGA
>JACQDQ010000218.1 GCA_016201015.1 Pseudomonadota bacterium
CATTTGAGAGCATTGCATCCGGGTACAGGCCGACAGCAATCACTTGTCGATCCTTGACAAGCACCAGCTTGCCGGCATGCTGTTGGACTTCCGGGGCAATCATTCCCCAGGCCAAATCTTCAGTCTGTTTTCGTTCCACATCCGACAACATATACTCACGGATCGAACGTGGGCTGCCATTGGTTGAGAGCATGGCCTTGGCTTTCGCCTGGAGGATCGCCGCCAGTTCACTCGCCAAACTGAGACTGTCATCAGCATTCTGTGCTAAGTTGGCGACCTGAGCTTGCCCGGCTTTTGTCGCCAGCAGAGCGAGCCTGCTTTGAACCTCCGGATCCGGAATGAGATTGGCAAGCTGCGTTGCTTGTTCCCGAGTCAAAGATCGGCAAATCGGTTCCAAGATGCTGTCCAAGCGAGCGGCCCGAACAGTGCTCGTTGCTACATCTGCCGCGGCTGCAACGACCGCAACATTGTCCAGCGTGAAGACAACGGTGGGGTCAATCAACCCGCCGGCGCCCGCATCCAATTCTACGTTGGATGCCGTCACGGACCATCTGGTGTCATCCTTAAGCGCGACAGATATTGCTGGAATAAGGGCTTATTGGGCCACCAATCAACGCGGTGTTCCGCGAGAGATCGATGGACGGCTCATCGCTGGTGGACGAACTGCCGTTGGGCGTGATCTGACACCTCCAGAAATGCGCTATATGCGTACACGCTTTTCAGCGGCGGCTCGTGCAAAGCCTTAAGTAGCGAGGATCGCCCACATGCGGCTTTGGGACATCAGCCCGGCGATTCGCGGCGGCATTCCGGTGTGGCCCGGCGACACGTCCTACGCCGAGCAACGCACCTGGACGCTGTCGGCGAGCTGCCCGGTCAACGTCTCGAAATTCACCATGTCGACGCATACCGGCGCGCACGCCGACGCGCCGTTCCACTACCATGCCAACGGTGCGCGCGTCGGCGGCGTCGATCTCGCCCGCTATCTCGGGCGCTGCCGCGTGATCCACGCGATCGGCGCGGCGCCGCTGGTCGAGCCGGCGCATCTCGCCGACCATCTGACGCCGGCGGTCGAGCGCATCGTCGTCCGCACTTACGCCACGGCCCCGGTCGATCGCTGGGACGCGAACTTTACCGCCGTCGCCGCGGCGACGATCGATCTCCTCGCCGCGCGCGGCGTCAAGCTCATCGGCATCGACACGCCATCGCTCGACCCGCAGGAGTCGAAGACCATGGACGCGCATAAGGCTATCCGCCGCCACGGCCTGTCGATCCTCGAGGGCCTCGTCCTCGACGAGGTGCCGGAAGGCGACTACGAGCTGATCGCCCTGCCGCTCAAGCTGGTCGATCTCGACGCCGCGCCGGTGCGCGCCGTGCTGCGCGAGCTGCCGCCATGAGCCGCGTGACGCGCGACGACTGCGCGGCGCTCGACCGCGCCGATCCGCTGGCCCGCTTCCGCGCCGAGTTCGATCTGCCGGAGGGCGTCATCTATCTCGACGGCAACTCGCTCGGCGCCCTGCCCAGGGCCACGTCCGCCCGGCTCGATCAGGTGATCCGCGACGAATGGGGAAGCGACCTGATCAAGAGCTGGAACGCCCATGGCTGGATCGATCTGGCGCTCAAGGTCGGCGACAAGATCGCGCGCCTGATCGGCGCCCAGTCAGGCGAAGTCGTCGTCACCGACTCGACCTCGATCAACCTGTTCAAGCTGCTCGCCGCCGGGCTGCGCCTGCGCCCCGGCCGCAGGGTCATCCTGTCGGAGCGCGACAATTTCCCCACCGATCTCTACATGATCCAGGGGCTGTGCGAGATGCTCGGCGGCGGCCACGAGCTGCGCCTGGTCGAGCGCGGTGGCGTCGCCGGCGCGATCGACGCCGACACCGCGATCGTCACCCTGACGCAGGTCGATTATCGCAGCGGCGAACTTCACGACATGGCGGCGATCACCAAGGCCGCGCACGATGCCGGCGCGCTCATGCTTTGGGACCTCTGCCACAGCGCCGGCGCGCTGCCGGTCGATCTCAACGCGGCAAAGGCCGATTTCGCCGTCGGCTGCGGCTACAAATATCTGAACGGCGGCCCGGGCGCGCCGGCCTTTCTCTTCGTCGCCGCGCGCCACCACGACGCCTTCGCCCAGCCGCTCACCGGCTGGATGGGCCATGCCGAGCCCTTCGCCTTCGGCCCGCGCTATCGCCCCGCCGCCGGCATCCGGCGGGCGCTGACCGGCACGCCGCCGATCCTGTCGCTCGCCGCGCTCGAGATCGGCGTCGATGGCCTGATCGCCGGCGACATGACCGCGCTGCGCTTGAAGTCGATGGCGCTCACCGACCTGTTCATCCGCCTGGTCGAGCAGGAATGCGCCGATTGCGGCTTGGCCCTCGTCTCGCCGCTTGCGGCGGCGCAGCGCGGCAGCCAGGTCTCGTTCCGCCACGCGGAAGGCTATGCCGTCATGCAGGCGCTGATCGCCCGCGGCATCATCGGCGATTTCCGCGCGCCGGACGTCATGCGCTTCGGCTTCGCGCCGCTCTATCTCCGCCATATGGACGCGTGGGACGCGGTCGCCGCGCTCAGCGACGTCCTCGCCAGCCGCGCCTGGGACCGCGCCGAGTTCCGCCGGCGCGCCGCCGTCACCTGAGAGTCATTCCGGTTAGTAGCGTGACTCGTGGAACCACGCGTTACAGCACGATCGGCAAGAAGCGAATCAAGTCGAAGGAGTTAAGACTGGCGGTGAGGCAGCGCTACGTCCCTCTCCCCCCGCAAGCGGGCGGAGAGGGTTTTCCGAGCATGCTTCAGTCCAAAACGATACCGCGCTAAAGGCATCGGCATGAACAAGCGGACATCTGACAAATCGGGCCAGCCGGCGGAAGGGGCGCACACCGATTTTCGCGGCGAGATGAGCTACGGCGACTATCTCGTCCTCGACCAGCTTCTCTCGACCCAGCGTCCGCGCTCGGGCAACCACAACGAGCTGCTGTTCATCATCCAGCATCAGACCACCGAGCTGTGGATGAAGCTGGTGCTGCACGAGCTGCGCGCGGCGAAGGCGCAGCTTCAGCGCGGCGAGCTGCAGCCGGCCTTCAAGATGCTGGCGCGGGTCTCGCGCATCATGGCGCAGCTCATCCAGGCCTGGGACGTGCTGTCGACCTTGACGCCGAGCGAGTATCTCGCCTTCCGTGAGAGTCTCGGCCATTCCTCCGGATTTCAGTCCCATCAGTACCGGCTGATCGAGTTCACGCTCGGCAACAAGAACAGCACCATGCTCGAGCCGCATGCGCATCGCCCGGACATTCACGCCGAGCTCGCGGCGACCCTCACCGCGCCCAGCCTCTACGACGAGGCGATCCGCCTCCTGGCGCGCCGCGGCTTCGCCGTCGATCCGCGCGCCGTTCAGCGCGATTGGAGCCAGCCCTACGCCGCCGATCCGACCGTCGAGGCGGCGTGGACGGCGGTCTATCGCGACACCGCGCAATATTGGGACCTCTACGAGCTGGCCGAGGAATTCGTCGATCTCGAGGACTGTTTCCGCCAATGGCGCTTCCGCCACGTGACGACGGTCGAGCGCGTCATCGGCTTCAAGCGCGGCACCGGCGGCACTTCAGGCGTGGCGTATCTTCGCAAGCTGCTCGAGATCCGACTATTCCCGGAGTTGTGGGATTTACGCACCGGCCTGTGACCTCGGGCGGCCAAGGGCGCTCATTCGACTGCGTCTAAGAATCGCCGCAACCGCTATTGGCGCAAGCCCGGCGCGAGCTATATAATCATGCGCAATCGGCCGATTCGCGCCGGATAAAGCGCAACAGGGAGAATCCATAACCATGTCGAATCCTTGCCTGACCGGCTCGCCTTTCGCGCGCCGTCAACTGCTCCGCTCCGCCGCCGTGGCCGCTGCCGCGGCCGCGGCGAGCGCATTCCCGGCGCCGGCAATTGCCCAGAGACGCGCGCCCTACGCGCTGCCGCCGCTGCCCTATTCGGACAACGCGCTGGCGCCGGTGATTTCGTCGACCACCGTCGGCTTCCATTACGGCCGCCATCATAAATTCTACGTCGACAACCTGAACCGCCTGGTGGAAAACGATGCCTTGGGCGATCTATCGCTCGACGACTTGATCAAGAGCGTCGCCACCAACCCCAATCGCGCCGGCCATTTCAACAGCGCCGGGCAGATCTGGAATCACAATTTCTATTGGTCGTGCCTCAAGCCCGGCGGCGGCGGCCCGCCCACCGGCGCGCTCAAGGCCAAGATCGACGAGGATCTCGGCGGCTACGAGAAATTCAAGGCCGATTTCGCGGCGATCACCAATGGCCAGTTCGGCAGCGGCTGGGGCTGGCTGATCGCCGAGAAGGGCAAGCTCGCGCTGACGCGCACGGCCAACGCCGATACGCCGATGGTGCGCGGCGCCAGTTGCCTGCTCACCATCGATGTGTGGGAGCACGCCTACTATCTCGACTACCAGAACCGCCGCGCCGATTATACCGCCGCGCTGATCGACAAGCTGATCAACTGGGATTTCGCCAACGAGCAGTTCGCCAAGGCCCCGAAGGGCTGAGGGCGGTCAGCGCTTCGGCAGGTCGAAGGACATCGCCGCGACGATCGGCCCGGTGCCGCCGACCTGCAGCAGCACCGCCGCGGCCTCGCAGGATGGCGGCACATCGGCGACGTCGAGCGGCAGCGCCACCGCCTTGCCGTGATAGGTGCCGAGCCGGCGGAACTCGCGCACCACGTTGTAATTCGCCAGACGCCGGCCGCCGTTCTCGCCGCGCGCGACGTCGGTTTCGTGGTTGCGATCATAGAACGCCACCCACACCGCGGCGGTCTCTTCGCCGGCGCCCTGCAGCGCGCCGCCATCGATGCGGACGGTCAGGCCTTCGCCCTGGCGATCGAGCTTGATCGGCGCACGGCCGGCGCCGCCTTGCGCCCTGTCCCGCGCCGCACGATCGATCAACTGGTCGATCGCCGGCTGATCGGAGCCGACGTCCTGGAACCGCCCGTCGACGACCATCTGCGGCGTGTAGACATAGCGCTGCGCCAGGCTGCGCCCATAGTGCTTCTGGCGCTGCGTATTGGCCGGCTTGGCGAACGGGTCCTTCCAGCCCATATAGTCCCAATAATCGACGTGGAAGCCGAGCGCGATGACGCCGGGCCGCTTGGCCAGCTCGCCGAGAAAGGCATCGGCCGGCGGGCACGAATTGCAGCCTTGGCTGGTGAACAGCTCGACCACCACCGGCGCCGCGGCGCCACCCGGCGGGTCGGCGGCGGCGGCGGATCCGGCGGCTATGGCTGCGAGCGCCGCGATTGCGGCGAGAGACGGCAGGAATTGCATGGCGGTACTCTAGACCCGGTCGCCGGGCGCTCGCTACTCACCTTTGGGTGAAGGGTGTTCACTCCCGCGTGAAGGTGCAGCAGAATATGTTCCGCGCCTATTCCGTTGTTCACCGAGACTCCGATCGGAGGAGGCAGCCATGCGCCGAACTATCATCCGCATCATCGTGATGGCGGGGCTTGTCATCGGCCTCGCCGCGCCAACTGCAGTCATTGCCCAGACTCCGGGAAGCCCTGCGCCGCCTGCGCTGCCGGCGCCCGGCGGGCCGGAGGAAATGGCCCGTCAGGCCCTCGAGATGTTGATGCGCGCCCTGACGCTCGCCATCCAGAACCTGCCGCAATACGAGATGCCGACGATGAACGAGCGCGGCGACATCATCATCCGCCGCATCAATCCGCCGCCGCGCCCGCCGCCCGCGCCGCCGGGACAGGGAAAGACGTGACGCCGGTGCCGTAGTAACGGCGCCGCACGGCACGAAAGTCGATTCGTCAGTTTAGACTAGGCCGTCATGTCCGGGCCGCCGCGTGAGCGGCGAGTCCCGGCCATTCACGAAAACCGTCGTTGCCGCCGCTTGCTGCCGGAGATTTAACGCAGAGGTC
>JACQDQ010000219.1 GCA_016201015.1 Pseudomonadota bacterium
CCGGACTCTCACCGGCTGGAACCCGCCAGCTTTGCCTGGCGCACAAGTATTGTGTCCACGAAACTGCCCGAAACTGCATGAAACTGCTTCAGCATCATCTCTGTCAGAATCAGAACGCCGCCTCGCTGAGCGTTCAACCTCCCGCGCCCCACCCTCAGGCGATGCCGCCGACCGGCATCGGCGAACGCGCGATGCGGCGCCGGCCGACCGCAAGCTGGATGCCGAGGATGGTGCCGAGCATGAGGACGATCAGCACCGAGGAATAGGCGATCGCCATGCCGTAGGTCCCGGCCTCGGCCAGGTTGACGATATAGACGGTGGACAGCGTGATGCCGGGGCTGACCAGGAAGATGACGGCCGAGATCGACGTCATCGCCGAGACGAAGCCGTAGACGAGGCCGGCGATGATCGCCGGCTTCATCAGCGGCGCCACGACATGGCGCAGCGTGGCGAAGGAGCCCGCGCGCAAGGTCAACGACGCCTCTTCCAAGCTGCGATCGATCTGTTGCAGCGCCGCGATGCCGGCGCGCACGCCGGGCCCCATGTTGCGCACCACGAAGCTGGCGACGATGATCGCGCCGGTCTGCACGAATTCCAGCGGCGGGTTGTTGAAGGCGAGGATATAGGCGATGCCGAGGACCGTGCCGGGCACCGCCGCCGCGGTCAGCGTGCCGATCTCGAACGCCGTTCGTCCGGCGAAGCGGCGCCGGGTCAGCAGATAGGCCGTCATCAGACCGAAGATCGCGGTCAGCGGGGCGGCGATCAGCGACAGGCGCAGGGTGGTGAACAGCGAGTCCCAGGCCTGACCTTCCCAGCGCACGCCGCTCGGGCCGAAGGACAGGCCGAACACGGCGGCGTAGTGCTTCAGGGTCAGCGTGTGGTCCAGGCCCCAGTTCTGCACGAACCCGCCGAACAGGATCATGCCGTAGATCACCAGGGTCAACGCCGCCCAGAAAATTGCCACGCTCTGGCATAGCCATCGCGCCGCGCGCGGCAGCGGCGAGGGCGTGCCGGACTGGTCCTTGCCCGAGATCGTCACGAAGCTCTTGCGCGCCAGGATGCGCCGCTGCAGCACGAACACGGCCATCATCAGCGCGAGCAGGATGAGCCCGAGGACCGCGGCGGTCCCGCGATCCTGGCGGGCGCCGACGATGGCGAAATAGATGCTGGTGGCCAGCACGCGGTAGTCGCCGCCCAGCAACAGCGGATTGCCGAAATCGGCCAGGCTTTCGATCACGCCGATGAGGAAGGCGTTGACGATGCCGGGCAGCGCCAGCGGCAGCGTGATGGTGAAAAAGATGCGCCCCGGCCTGGCGCGCAGCGTCTGCGCCGCTTCCTCGAGGATCGGGCTGATGCCCTGGATCACGCCGACCATCACCAGGTAGGCGACGGGCGCGAAGGCCAGCGTCTGGGCGAACCAGATGCCCTGGAAGCCGTAAATCCAACGTCCGCCCTCGAAGCCGAACAGGTATTCCAGCAGCCGATTGATCGCGCCGTTGCGCCCCATCAGCAGAATCACCGCCAATCCGACCACGAACGGCGGCGCGACGATCGGCAGGATCGACAGCACGCGCAACGCGCGGCGGGCGAAGAATTCCGTGCGGTCGGTGACCAGCGCGAAGGCCAGCGCCAGCAATGTCGAGGAGGTGGCCGAGGCGAGGCCCAGCAGCAGCGTGTTCGCCACCACGCCATCACTGCGCCATATCGATGGATTGGACAGCCGCGTCCACAGCATCTCGGGCGCATAGGCGCCGCGCGGCGTTTGAATGGCGGAGAGGCCGACGCGGACCAGCGGATAGGCGACCAGCAGAATGAGAGTCGAGGTGACGATGGCCAGCATGCCGGCGGTGAAAAAATCGCCGCCGCAGACGCCGCGCGCGGTCAATCCCCGGCACAGCAGCAGCAACGCGCCCAGCGCGTAGCACAGCGCGCCGAGACCGAGGCCCGGGTTGCGGCGCGGCAGCGGGCCGAACAGCTCCGCCGGCAACGTCCATGTCCAACCCCGGAGGTCGATCGAGAGAGCGATGACGGCGAGCCAGACCAGCGCCGCGGCGCCCAGCGCCACCAGGATGAAGCCGTCGCGCCGGTTCAAGTCGGGTTTCGCCAAGGGGAAGAAGGCAAGAGCGATGGGAAGGGCGAGCGGCAGCAGCCACAACCGGCCGCCGCCCAGCCCCTGGCCGACGGCCGTACCACCCAGGCCGGCGGGCCAGCTCGACATCCAGGCGAGAGTCAAGACGCCGGAATCGTCGCCGTTCCAAGGCAAGAGCGCGAAGCCGGCCCAGGCCAATCCCAGCCACGCGAGACCGGCGGTCCGCCGACGGTTTTGTTTCACATCGCCGCGGTGGGCCGTGGGAAGTGCGCCGTCTACCATCGGTCCGGATGAGTCATATCGGCGCTTCAACCTGGGCAATCGCATTTGAGCGAGGCAGTCAATTTATCTTGTCATCGCCGTGCCGCCGGCCTCTGCGTAAGGGCCGGTTTCCAACCGGCCCTCGGTCTCGCCATGGAAACAGCAGCGGGCGGGTCGGGTCAGCGGGTCCAAGC
>JACQDQ010000213.1 GCA_016201015.1 Pseudomonadota bacterium
CTGCTCGGCTACTACATTCCGCCGTGGTCCTATGCCCAGGTGCAGGTGCTGGGCCAGGCGGTCGAGGCGACCAAGAGCCTGGATCAGAACAAGCTCGCCGACTATATCCGCGGCGCCACGTTCAAGACCTTGGTCGGCGACGTCAGGTTCGGCGACGGCGGCGAATGGGCGCAGGAGCGCATGCTGCAGGTGCAGTTCCAGGGCGTCAAAGGCAACGACATCGAGCAGTTCCGCGACGCCAAGACGCAAGCCATCGTCTCCCCGCCCGCCTACAAATCCGGCAACGCGATCTATCCGTTCACCGAGGCGAGGAAGTAGTTAGCGGTCTCGATTAAGTCGACCTCGTGCCCAACCTCACCTGCCCTCTCCGCCCCATTGGGGCGGAGAGGGCGGAAACGTATACGTTTCCGCCCGCGCAGCGGGAGGGTGAGGTGGGGAATGATTCAAAGTAAACGGAACCCTTCTAGAAACAGTATCACCGGTCTCACAGGCCGAGATAGAAGCGCCGGATGAGGTCGTTGTCGTTGAGCTCGGCGGCCGTGCCGGCATGGGCGATCTCGCCATGGACGATGATGTAGCCGCGGTCGGCGATCTTCACCGCCTGGGTGAAATTCTGCTCCGCCATCAAGACGGTGAGGCCATACCGCTCCTTGAGCTCGCGGATCTTGGCGATCATGCGGTTGACGATGATCGGCGCCAGCCCGACCGACGGTTCGTCGATCAGCAGCATCTTCGGCGAGGACATCAGCGCGCGGGCGAGGGCCAGCATCTGCTGCTCGCCGCCGCTCATCAATCCGGCGAGCTGGCGGCGCCGCTCCCGCAGCACGGGGAACGTCTCGAAGCAATAGGCGAGGTTGCGGTCGATATCCGGCCGCGCCTTCGGCCGGTAGGCGCCGATCAGCAGATTCTCCTCGACCGTGAGCTTGGGGAAGAGCTGCCGCCCTTCGGGGACGATGGCGACTCCGAGGCTGACGATGCTCTCCGGGCTCATGCCGCGAAGATCGCGAGCCGCCCCGTCGATCTCCAGCACGATCGATCCCGCCGTCGAGCGGACGAGCCCGACGATCGACTTGATGAGCGTGCTCTTGCCGTTGCCGTTGGTGCCGAGCAGCACCACGGTCTCGCCGTCATCGACGCGGATCGTGACGTCGTGCAGGACCTGCACGGCCCCGTAGCCGGCGACGAGGTTTGAGACGCGAAGGCTAGTCACCGAGATAGGCTCGCTCGACTTCGGGGTCCTTGACCACCGCGTCCGGATCGCCGTCGGCGATCTTGCGGCCGGCGACCAGCACGCAGAGCCGCTGCGAGAACTTCATGACCGCATACATGATGTGCTCGATCATGACGATCGAGATGCCCTCGGCATTGAGCCGCAGCAGCAGCGCCAGAATCTCGTCGACCTCGGCCCTGGACAGGCCGGCCATCGCCTCGTCGGCGATGAGCAGCCGCGGGCGCGTCGCCATGGCGCGGGCAAGTTCGAGCTTGCGCAGGTCGACTTGGGTCAGTTGGCCGGACGACTCGTCGGCCTTGGCTCCAAGACCGACCAGATCGAGGATCGCCGCCGCGTCCCCGGCGCCGGCCACGCCCGGCCCGGTCGTCGCCAGCCGCCCGGCATAGAGCAGCGCGATCTCGACATTCTCGCGCACGGTCATGCTGGCGAAGGGACGAGGAATCTGGAAGGTCCGCGAGATGCCCCGGCGAATCCGCTGATGCGTGGCCAACCCATCGATGCGCTGGCCATCGAAGACGATCTCGCCGGTTTCGTTGCGCAGAACGCCGGTCAGGCAATTCACCAGCGTGCTCTTGCCGGAGCCGTTGGGGCCGAGCACCCCCACCCGCTCGCCCCGGCGCACTGCGAAGTCGATGCCCTCGAGCGCGACGAAGCCGCCGAAGCGCTTGCCGATATCGGTCGCGGCGAGGATCGTCTCAACCATGCCTCCTCCGCTGCGACAGCGCGGCGAACAGGCCGACGAGGCCGTTCGGCGCCAGCGTGACGAACAGGACGAGGAGCACGCCGACGATGAGGAGACTGAGCGCCGAGGAGATCGTGACGGTCGCCACCTGCTGCAGCGTGCCGAGGAGGATGGCGCCGATGAGCGGCCCCGCCCACGAGGTCATGCCGCCGATCAGCGGCATCGCGATGCTGTTCACGGCATAGGCCAAGTTGAACGCGCCGTTGGGGTCGACATAGGTGACGTAATAGGGAAACGGCGCGCCGGCGACGCCCATCAGGAAGCCGCTCAGCGTCGTCGAAATCAGCTTGAGCTTGAGCGTCGGCACGCCGGCGCATTCGGCCGCCAGCTCGTCGTCGCGGATCGCGGCGAGTCCGCGGCCGAGGCGGCTGCGCTCGACCAGGCGGGCGATCCACACCGCGATGACGGCGAGCGCCAGCATGACCGCGAAGAGGAACTGCATATAGCCGTCGAAGAAGGCGACGTCGCGCGGACGGATGATGTAGACGCCGCGGGCGCCGCCGACGAACGGCCAGTTGACGATCAGGGTGTGAAGAACGATCGCCATCGCCAGTGTGGCGATCGCGAAGAACACGCCGCGCAGGCGGAGCGTCAGATAGCCCATGCCGAGGCCGAGGATCGCCGTCGTCAAGCCGCAGAGGGGAATGGCGACGAGCAGCGGCAGCTGCAGCGTCTTGTAGATCACAACGGTGGTGTAGGCGCCGATCGCGAAGAAGCCGGCCGAGCCGAAATTCACGTAGCCGGTGTAGCCGCCGAGAATGTTCCAGGCGGTCGCCAGCACGATGTATTGCAGGACGGTATAGCCGGCGAAGTAGACGTATTCATTTCCCACCGTCGTCGCCGCGACGAAGACGGCGACGGCGACGGCAGCGGCGGCGGCAAGGAACGCGGTCGGGCTCATGGCGCTATCGTCCGAGCAGCCCGGCGGGGCGGCAGGCCAAGGTCAACAGAAGGATGCCGAAGGACACGGCCGGCGCCCATGATGGCCCATAGAACGTGGCCGTGAAGCTCTCGGCGACGCCCAGGATGACGGCGGCGAGCAGCGTGCCCGGCAGGCTGCCCATGCCGCCGAGCACGCACACGGCGAAGACCCGGCCGATATAGTCGCGGCCGATCGAGGGCTCGACCGGCTGGATGGTGATCAGGAAGGCGCCGGCGATCGCCGCGGTGGCGATCGACAGCCCGAAGGCGATCCGCCTGATGCGGATGGGGTCGGCGCCCATGAGTTGCAGCGCCACCTGGTTCTGGGCGACGGCGAGGATGCAGCGGCCGGTGAAGGTCTTCTGGAGAAAGACCTGCAGCAGCACGACCATGGCGATCGACACCAGGCAGGGAACGAACAGGCGCAAGGGAAGGCCGACGCCGCCCAGCGCGAGCGACGGGCCGATATAGGCCGCCTGAACCGTCCGGTAGTCGACCCCGAAGACAAGCAGCAGCGAGACTTCGGTGATGAACATGAGGCCGAAGAAGAACGCGAGACTGCGCAGGGACTCGTGGCCGCGCTTTTCGAAACTCAGGTAGTAGACTTGATAGATCGCGGCGCCGAGCGCGAAGAAGGCGGGAGACAGCACGACGGTCGTCACGATCGGGTCGGCCCCGATCGTGGTGTTGGCGAGATAGGCGACGAAGGCGCCGAGGATGATGAAGGCGGGATGCGCGATGTTGACGATGTCGAGCATCCCGAACGAGATCGACAAGCCGACCGAAACCGCCGCGTAGAATCCGCCTAGCAGAATGCCCGCGACGATGGCGTTGAGCAGCAGGTCGAGCGGAAATTCCATGCCTTCGCCGGCCGCGCTAGGCCCCGCGCCGCTCCGGCGCGGGGGGCGTGTCGCAAGGGCATCGCGCGGCGAGCGGCATTGGTCCCCCCTTTGAGGCCGCGTTCGGCCGCGGCCCTTATCTTGTGACGGTACGCTAACGGTGGGACGGCGGCGGCGCAACAGCGACTTCGTGGCTTTCTCGCCCGTTAAGCGCAAGAGCAGAGCCGATCAGGTTTATTCACGGCGTCGCCCCGGCGAAGGCCAGGGTCCAGGGCGACGCGGCGCATTTTTGGCCCTGGATGCCGGCTTTCGTCGGCATGACAGCTCTTTGAATCGATATGCATGAAAACGCGCTAGAATTGTCACGAGCAAGTAGGAGTCGGCCCATGGCGCGGCGGTTTGTCGATATCTCGATGCATCTCGAAAACGATGTCAGCTCGGATCCGCCGGGCTATGAGCCGCGCATCGAGTATTTTCGCCACAAGGACACGGCCAAGGACGTCGCGACGTTTTTCCCGGGGCTGAAGGAGAGCGACCTGCCCGACGGCGAAGGATGGGCGATCGAGTGGATCCGCCTGATGACGCATAACGGGACGCATCTCGACGCGCCCTATCATTTCCACTCGACGATGAACAAGGGCGAGCGCGCGATCGCGATCGACGAGGTGCCGCTCGAATGGTGCTTCCAGCCCGGCGTCAAGCTCGATTTCCGCCGATTCCCGGACGGCTACGTGGTGACCGCGGCCGATGTCGAGGCCGAGCTGAAGCGCAGCGCGCATGCGCTGCGGCCGCTGGAAATCGTCGTCGTCAACACGCGCGCGGGCAGCGCCCTCGGCCAGGCCGACTACGTATCGGCGGGATGCGGCATGGGCCGCGAGGCCACGCTGTATCTGCTCGAGCGCGGCGTGCGGCTGACCGGGACGGATGGCTGGAGCTGGGACGCACCCTTCGTCCATACCAAGAAAAAATATGCCGAAAGCGGCGATGCCAGCCTGATCTGGGAAGGCCACAAGGCGGGCCGCGATATCGGCTACTGCCATCTCGAGAAATTGCACAATCTCGAGGCGCTGCCCGCCGACGGGTTCACCATCGCCTGTTTCCCGGTGAAGATCCGCGGCGCCTCGGCGGGCTGGACGCGGGCCGTCGCCATTTTCGACGCGGCGTGACGCCCCCAGCTGCCCGTCAGCACAAGCCGGGCCTACTGCAGCCGCATCACGCCCGGCCGAGCGCGGCATGCGAGGCGCGCGCGGCCAGTGCGAGATCGGGGCGGTCGGTCGTGATCCGCCGGACTGGCTGTCTCAGCCAATGATCGAGGTCAGCCGCCTCGTTGCAAATCCAAACCCCGAGACGGTCGGAGCCGACGCGGTTGAGACAGAGCGGCAGCGTCGCCGCCAGCAGGCCTTTCTCCACGGCAATCAGGCAGCTCGCAATCGCCAGGAAGCGGTCAAGCGCCGGCTCGATTCCGCCAAACATCTCCGCCGTGCGACGGTCGAGCGAGGCCGATACCCGTCCTTCCGGCCACTCCGCCCGTACCTTGTCCAGAATTTGCGGCACGAAGCAGGTGATGATCGAGCGCGCCGCCAGCCCGCGTCCGGCCACCGCGTCGATCAGCCGCCGTTCCATGCCGGGATAGGCCCGCCCGACGGCATCGGTCTTGATCTCGATGTGCAGTTCCAGCGGTGAGTCTTGGAGCACGTCGAGCACGGCATTCAATGTCGGCACGCACTCGTCGGCCGTATCCCGCAGGCGGGTGGCGCAGATCTCGCGCGCGGTGAGATCGCCAACCGGCCCCAAGCCAAACGTCGTGCGCTCCAGCGTCGGGTCGTGGATCACGACAAGCTCTTCGTCGCGGGACTGATGAACGTCGAATTCGACCGACTCGATACCCAGCCGGCAGACGTTGCGGAACCCGGACAAGCTGTTCTCGGGCCACAGATTCCGTGCCCCGCGGTGTCCGACGATTATCGCCATGCGTGCTTGCTCCGGCTGTTGCTGCCGCGGACCGGCCGCTACTTGTTGCTGTCGATCAGCCCGCGCACGAACCAGCGCTGCAAGGCGAGCACAACCAGCACCGGCGGCAGCATGGTGAGAAGGGCGGCGTTCATGGCGACGTTCCAGGCCGGTTCCATGTCGGAGCGCGGGATCAGGTTCCGCAGGCCGATCACCGCCGTGGCCATGCTCTTGTCGGTGGTGAACAGCAGCGGCCACAAATACTGGTTCCAGCCATAGAGAAACAGGATGATTGCCAATGCGATCATGTTGGATGTGGAAAGCGGCAGCAGGATGCTCCGGAAGAAGCGCATCGGCGAGGCGCCGTCGAGCCGCGCGGCTTCGCACAGCTCGTCGGGGACCGTGAGAAAGAACTGGCGGAACAGGAAGGTTGCCGTTGCCGAGGCGATCAGCGGCAGGATCAAGCCGCTATACGTATTCACCATGTTCCATTCGAGGGCGATTTCGACGCGATGGCC
>JACQDQ010000221.1 GCA_016201015.1 Pseudomonadota bacterium
CATCCGCCGCGCTCTGGCCGATCTTGAGAACCAAGGCCTAGTCGAGCGCCGCCAGGGCAGGGGCACCTTCGTCGCGCGGCGCAAATTCGAAGGCAGCGTCCTCGGCTCCTACACCCTCTACCGCTCCGGCACGGTGCCGCACGATCCCGAATCGCGCGTGCTGAGTCGCGGGCGGCGCACGGCGCCGCCGGATATCAAACGCCTGCTGGGCCTGGAAGGCCCGGCCGAGGTTTACGAGGTCGAGCGCATCCAGTTCATGGCCGGCGTGCCGATCACCCTGATGCGCAGCCTGATCCCGACCGATCTATGCCCCGGCCTGGAAACCAAGGATCTGTCGCAGGAGCATTTCTACCGCGTGCTGGAGCGGGAGTTCGGTCTCGCGCTGCTGCGCGCCGAAGAATACCTCGAGCCGGTTCTGGCCGACGACTACGTCGCCGGCCACCTTCAGATCACTGCCGGCGCGCCGATCTTCCAGGTCGAGCGCCACAGCTTCACCGTCGGCGACCGGGCGTGTGAGTTTCGCATCGCCTACATGCGCGGCGATCGCTACCGCTTTCGCATCGATCGGCGATGACCGGTCGGTGGACGGAACAGGACGGGGCGAAATGAGCCGCGCGCAGAACCTCATCTTTTTCCAGTCCGACAATCACGCCCGAGACGCCCTCGGATGTTACGGTAATCCGGTCGTCCTGACGCCGGTGCTGGACCGCATCGCCCGGCGCGGCGTGCGCTTCGCCAACGCCTACACCACCTGCCCGATCTGCTGCCCGGCGCGCGCCGGCATCGCCACCGGGCGCTATGTCCACCAGAACGGCTGCTGGGACAATGCCATCGTCTATGACGGACGCATCCCCAGCTGGATGCACCGGCTGCGGGACGCCGGCCGGGAGATAGCGTCGGTCGGCAAGCTGCATTTCCGCAGCACCGAGGACGACAACGGCTTCAGCGAAGAGATCCTGCCGATGCACATCTTCGAGGGCCGGGGCGGCATCTCGATGCTGTTGCGTTGGGACGGCCAGGAGCCGCCGGCGATCGGCCAGTGGGACCTCTATATGGCGAAGTCGGGCGTCGGCGAGTCGCACTACCAGGACTACGACCGCGACATCACCCAGCGCGCCATCGCCTGGCTCCGCGATCATGCTCGCCGTTTGGACCGGCCGTGGACGCTGTTCGTGTCCTATGTCAGCCCGCATCCGCCGTTCACCGTGCCGCAGCGGCTGTACAATCTCTACGATCCCGCGCGCATCCCGCTGCCACCCGCCTTTCGACCCGGCGAGCGGCCCGACCATCCGGCTATCCGCCATTTGCGCGCCGTGATGGGTTTTCGCGAAATGACCGACGAGGCGGCGCTGCGCCGCGTCGTCGCCGCTTACTACGCGCTGATCACCCATGTCGACGAGCAGATCGGCCAGGTGATGAACGCAGCCGAGGGCCTGGGACTGCTGAATTCGACGCGCATCCTCTACACCTCGGACCATGGCGAGCTCTACGGCGCCCACGGACTGTTCGGCAAAGCCTGCCTCTACGAGGGCTCGGCCGGCGCGCCGCTGCTGATCTCCGGCGCCGGCGTGCCGGAAGGCCGCGTGGTGAATCAACTCGTATCGCATGTCGACATCTACCCGACCATTCTCGAGGGCGCCGGGCTGACGCCCCACAAGGCCGACTGCGATCTGCCGGGCGTGTCTCTGTTCCCGGCGATGCGCGGCGACGAGACCACGCGCCCCGTCTTCGCCGAGTATCACGCCGCCGGCTCAAGCAGCGGCAGCTTCATGCTGCGCGAGGGCGATCTGAAGCTGGTCTATCACGTCGGCTTGCCGGCTCAGCTGTTCGACCTCGCGAGGGACCCACAAGAGTTGCGCGATCTGATGGCCGATGGCACCGGGCACCAGATCGCCGCGCAACTGGAGCGGCACTTGCGAAAAATCTGCGATCCCGAGGCGGTCGATGCCCGCGCTCGCCAGGACCAGAAGGCCAAGGCCGAGTTCTGGGGCGGCCGCGAAGCCATCCTGAAGGCCGCCAATTTTGCCTACACCCCGCCGCCCGGGACCGGGATCAAAGGCCAGCCAGGGGTCGCGGCCAAGGCCGGATGACATGAGCGGCTTGACGGGAGCCCCAGCAACGGGCGACGCCGCGCGACCCAAGATCGAAGTGGTCGGGTTGGCCAAGCGCTATGCCGACGTCGATGCCGCGCAACCTGCCGTGCTGGAACGAATCGATTTGACGGTGGCCGAGAACGAATTCGTGTCGCTGGTCGGGCGCAGCGGCTGCGGCAAGACCACGCTGCTCAATATCATCGCCGGCCTGATCGCGCCATCTGCCGGCGAGGTCCGGGTGGACGGCAAGGCGGTCACCGGGCCGGGCGGCGGCAAGGGCATGGTGTTCCAGCAGCAGGCATTGTTCCCCTGGCTGACCGCACTCCAGAACGTGGAGTTCGGCGCCCGCACCCGTGCCTTGTCGCCCGCGGCGCGGCGCCGCGAGGCCGAGCAGTTGATCGACCTGGTCGGCCTTGCGGGCTATGCCGAGCGCTATCCCGCGGCGCTGAGCGGCGGGATGCAGCAGCGCGTCGCGATCGCCCGCGCCCTGGCGCTCGACCCGCAGATCCTGTTGATGGACGAGCCGTTCGGCGCGCTCGACGAGATCACGCGCATCGACATGCAGCACGAGCTGCTGCGCGTCTGGTCGTCGCGCCGCAAGACCGTGGTGTTCGTCACCCATAGCATCTCCGAGGCGCTGATGCTGTCGGACCGGGTGGCGGTCATGCGCGCGCACCCGGGCGTGATCGCCGCCGAGTTCCGCATCGACCTGCCGCGGCCGCGCCAGCGCACCCACGCCGAAATCGTGGCGCTGCATGATCGCATCTGGCGCCATCTCAACTGACATGACGACGCTCGCCACCCTCCTTCGTCATCCCCAAGTCCAGGGCCTGAGCTTCCTTGCAGCGCTTGTGCTGGGCTGGGAAGTCGCTGCGGATGTCGGCGTGTTGCGGCCCTATCAGTTCCCGGCGCCCTCGCGCGTCGTCGAGGCCGTTTGGGAGATCGCGACCAGCGGCTTTCCCGAAGGCGTCAAACTGACCACCCACGGCCTGGTAACGCTGGGCCGCATCCTCCAGGGATTCCTGCTGGCCATCACGCTGGCGATCCCGCTCGGCTTGTTGATCGGCTGGTTCCCGGTACTCGACCGGATGACTCTGCCGGTGATCACCTTCGCCCGGTCGGTCGCGACCCTGAGCCTGCTGCCGCTGGCGATCGTCTGGTTCGGCACCGGCGAGCTGTCGAAGGTCCTGCTGATCGCCTATGGCTGCTTCTGGGTGATGCTGGGCAACGTTGTCGCCGGCGTCAAATACGTCGATCCGGTGCTGATCCGCGCCGCCCGCACCATGGACGCGAGCGGCTTGGTGCTGTTCCGCCGCGTCGTCCTGCCGGCCGCCTTGCCGCGCATCCTGACCGGCGCCCGGGTGTCGCTGGGCGTCGGCTTCATGGTGATTGTCGGCGCCGAGATGATCGGCACCATCCGGGGCCTGGGCGCTCTGATCATGGAGGCGCGCACCTTCTACCGCGCCGATATCAGCCTGGCCGGCATAGCGGCGCTGGGCCTGCTTGGATTCGGTTTCGCCATCGGTCTCGGCGCGCTCGAACGGAAGCTCCTGCCCTGGCATCGCGGCCTGGAGGATGTCCGGCGATGAGCGCGTCGGTACGCTGGCGCGACGCGGCCCTGGGCGGCATCGGCACCCTGGCCGTGCTCGCCTTGTGGGAAGCGGCGGCGCGCTGGGGCGGCGCCAGCCCGCTGGTCTTTCCGCCACCCAGCACGGCGGTTGTCGGCGCGCTGGAGCGCGTACCCGGTGACGTGCTGGTCGGGCATGTAACCATCAGCCTGCAGCGCATCGTTCTGGGCTTCGTCGCCGGCGCGACGCTGGGTGTCGTCCTGGCGGTGGCCGGTGGCTGGTACCGGATCCTTGGCAATCTGATGCGTCCGATTGTCGAGCTGCTGCGGCCGATCCCGCCGCTGGCCTGGATCCCGATGGCGATCGTGTGGTTCGGCCTGGGCGAAAGCTCGAAGGTATTCGTGATCTTCCTCGCCGCCTTCTTCCCGGTTTTCACCAACGCCTGGAAGGGCGTGACCGGGATCGATCCGGTGCTGTTGCGCGCCGGCCAGACCATGGACCTGACGGGTCCTGCTCTGCTGTTCAAGGTCGCGCTGCCGGCTGCCATGCCCGACATCGCTACCGGGTTGCGCATCGGTTGGGGCCTCAGCTTCGGGGTGCTGGTGGCGGCCGAGCTGATCGCCGCGGATTCGGGTATGGGATACATGATCATGAACGCCCGCCAACTGGCCGACGTTGGCACCATCATCTTGGGCATCCTGATGATCGGCGCGGCCAATCTCGTCACCGACTGGGCCATCGGCGCGGTGATCCGCCGCCGGCTCGGCACCTGGCATCCGGTGTAACCCGGACCTGCTCGTCGACGCCTGAACCACAACCACAACCCGGGAGGACAGCATGATTACGCGACGCGACGCCCTGATAGGAACCGCCGCCCTGGTGACCGCCGGATCGGCCCTGGCCCAAGGGGCCGCGCCCGAGCTCACCAAGCTTTCCTTCGGCTTCGGCATCGACCCGCCCTTCGCGCCCCATATCGTGGCGATGCAAAAGGGCTGGTTCCGCGAGGCCGGCTTCACCGACGTCCAGACCAAGTCGTTCTCGGCCGGCGCGCTGGCTGGCGAGGCGCTGGTGACCGGCGACATCCATCTGTGGACGCCTGGCAACCTGCCGCCGATCTCGATGGCGCATAACGGCGCGCCGGTCGTGGTGATCGGCACCAACTGCGTCAACTGGAGCCTGGAGAAGCTGACGGTCCGGCGCGACGCCAACATCACCAAGCCCGAGGACCTGTATCGCATCAAGATCGGCTTGCTGCAGGGCTCGACCTCCAGCGCCTTCCTGTACTATCTGGCGAAGCATTACGGGCTCGACGAGAAGCGGCTGCAGGTGGTCAATCTGCCGCCTCCGGAGCAGCTGGCCAGCCTGTTGTCGAATGCCGTGCAGGGCCTGATCTGCTGGGAGCCCTGGCCGGTGCGCGCGCTGCAAAGCGGCGAGACCGTGGTGGTCCATACCTGCGTCACCAGCGGCTTCGCCGCCAATGCCGGGCAGCGCGCCAAGGTGTCGGACAACCGCTCGATCTGGGTGGTCAGCCAGGATTTCGCCCGCAAGAATCCCCGGACCGTGCAGGCGATGATGCGCGTGATGGTGCGCGCCCAGCGGTATGTTGCCGATCCGAAGAACACTGAAGAGGCAATCAAGCTGTTCTCTGAATTCCAAAAGCAGGATCCGGAGATCAACCGCAAGATCTGGGGCAACTACGTGTTCACGGCCGCTTTCGACGACGCCTATGTCGCGGACATGGAGCACACTGCCGAATTCCTGGAGGCGACCGGTCGCATCAAGAAGCGCATCAACGTGCTGGACTACACCTACAGCGCGCCGCTGGCCGCGATCGACGCCGCGCTGGTCAAGGTGCCCGGGCGGTGGAAGGGGTGAGGCTGGCTACCATGCCCACCGATCGGCAGACGGTACGGGTCGGCGCCATCGGCGCCGGCTTCATCGCCGACTACCACTTGGGCGGGCTGGCCGCCGCGGGCGGAGCAGATGTGCGCGTGGTCTACGGGCGAACCCTCGAGACCACGCGCGCACTGGCCACGCGCTACGGCATTCCCGAGGTCGCGAGCGACTGGCGGCGGGTGGTCGAACGCAAGGATCTAGACGCCGTGGTGATCACCACGCCCGACCATACCCATGCCGAGATCGCCATCGCCGCGGCCGAGGCGGGCAAGGCGATCCTGCTGCAAAAGCCGATGGCGACCTCGTCGGCCGAGTGCCGACGGGTGATCGCTGCGGCACGCGCCGCCGGCGTCCGGCTGCAGGTCAGCTTCATGCACCGCTATTTCGAAGAGGTGGTGCGCACGCGCGAGATCCTGGCCGAAGGCAAGGCCGGACCGGTATTTGCCGTGCGCATGCGCAATGCCACGCCTGGGCCGGATTGGAAGACCTGGTTCTTTGCGCGCGCCAATGTCGGTGGCGGCGTGGTGATGCAGCTGGGCGTGCATGGCATCGACGTGCTGCGTCACCTGTTCGGCGACATCGTCGCGGTGTCCGGCACCACGGCGATCCGCAAGACCGAGCGGACACTGGCGGACGGCACGGTGGTCCGGCCGGACAACGAGGATCAGGCGCTGGCCGTCTATAAGTTCCGCGGCGGGCTGATCGGCAACCACGAAATGAGTTTCAGCGAGCTGCGCGGCTGCGACCGCTTCACGCTCGAGATCTACTGCGCCGAGGCGACCATCTGGCTGCGCTCGATGCGCGGCCGGCTGGCGCTGTATGCGCCGACCATCACCGGGGTCAAGGATTGGGTGGTGCCCGATCTGCCGAACCCGCCCATGGGTGCGCGCCACCACGCCCATTTCCTCGGCATCGTGCGCGGCAATACGCCGCCCGACACCACGCCCGAGGACGGGCTGGCCACTGTGCTGGTCGCCGAGGCCCTGTACCGCGCCGCCGAGCGCAAGCAGGAGCAAGTGGTCGAATCGATCTGAAGCCGCAAAAGGATTCTTCATCGCCATGACCGCGCCGATCCGCATCGCCACTCTCAGCTTCGCCCATTATCACGCCGTGTTCTGGTCCGAGGTGTTCCGCGACTCGCCCCAGGCCGAGTTCGTCGGCATCTGGGACGAGGACGCCGTGCGCGGTCGGAAGGCCGCCGAGACCTATCGGACGAAGTACTGGGACGACCTCGACGCGCTGCTGGCGGCGTGCGACGCGGTCGCGGTGTGCTCCGAGACCCTGGCCCACCGTTCGCTGATCGAGCGCGCCGCCAAGCACGGCTGCCATGTGCTGTGCGAAAAGCCGCCGGCGACCACGCTGGAAGACTGCGATGCCATTGCCGGCGCCGTATCCCAGGCAGGCGTGACCTTCATGCAGAGCTTTCCCAAGCGCTTCGATCCGGTCAACCACGAGCTGCGCGATCTGCTGGCGCGCGAGGCGCTGGGCAAGATCTGGCTGGTGCGGGTGCGTCACGGCCATTTCCACGGCCTGGAGCCGCATTTCAAGCACGAGTGGTTCGTCGATGCGGCCAAGGGCGGCGGCGGTACGCTGCTCGACGAGGGCATCCACGGCACCGACTTCCTGCGCTGGATGTTCGGCGAGCCCGAGACGGTCAGCACGACGATTTCCGGGACTGCGCTGGGCCTGCCGGTCGAGGACACGGCGATCGCGGTGTTTCGCTATGCCAACGGTTTAATCGCCGAGCTGGTGTGCGGCTGGAGCTTCGCCGCCGCCGACAACTCGATCGAGATTTACGGACTGAAGGGCTCGGCGGTGCTGTCGGGGGTCGATCTGGCCTCGCGCGACATCACGCAGGGCGGCTATCTGCGCACCTTCCTGGGCGGCGAGCGGCGCTGGACCGTGTCGCCGACCGTGCCGCGCTTCAAGTCCGGCGGATTCCACCAACAGAACGCCCTCGCCTTCCTCGATTCGCTGGCCCGGAAGGTGCCGCCGCCGATCGGGTTGGAAGACGGCCGGCGCGCGCTCGAATTGGTGTTGTGCGCCTACGAGGCGGCGCGCAGCGGCATCGTCCAGCGCATCCCGCCACCGCGCCAAGCCTAATCTCCGCCGCCAGCGACGAGCCCAACCCATGACCGCGATCCAGACCAAGACCGTGTCGATCCCTGTGGCGCGCGACATCGCCATCGGTGCCTATGTCGCGCAGCCCAGAACCGGCCGATGCGCCGTGGCGGCGGTGGTGCTGGGCGAAATCTGGGGCGTCAACGGCAACATGCGGACGATCTGCGATCGCCTGGCGCTGGCCGGGATCGCCGCGGTCGCGCCCGACCTGTATCGCGGCAGCCCGGCGCCCAAGGAAAGCGATCCAGTGGAGCTGGTGATGCGCTCCTTCGCCGAATACCCCGACGCGCGCGGCATCAACGACTGCCGGGTAGCGGTGCGCTGGACCCAGGCGTCGATCCCCGGCGTGGAGCGGATCTACCCCTGGGGATTCTGCATGGGCGGCCGCTTCGCCCATTACCTGGGCGCGGTCAGCGAGAACGTCGCGGGCGAGGTCAATTTCTACGGCCGGCTGAATTTCCCACGCCAGGATATCAAGCCGCTCATCCCGCTCGATCTGTCGAGCTGATCCAAGTGCCCTATCTCGGCCTGTTCGCCGAGCGGGACGGGCTGATCGCCCATGCCGATGTCGCGGCGCTGGACGCCCGCCTGACGGCCCGTCGGACGCCGCATTTCGTCCATATCTATCAGGATGCCGATCACGCCTTCTTCAACGACACCCGGGCCTCGTATCACCCGAAGGTCGCGGCCCAGGCCTGGGACCGCACGCTCGCCTTCCTGCGATCGGGGACGCTATAGCACCGGCGGCCTACGCCGAATTCGCCGCAGCCCGCGATGTGCATGCCACGGCGAGCTCATTATGCGGCGAGCGAGTCACAAGCATGGAATGCTTCGACGCCTTCTCGCTCGAACTCCCGATCGCCCACGCTAACCGCTCAAGTATCATGCGACGCCGACGAAGCGACTTGGTGGCGACTCGCTCGATGCAGAGGGCGAAGTGGGTGCGGGCCACGTCTCACTTACCGGCATGTCGCTGGCGGCCATTCTCGGTCAGCTTGTCAGAGTGGGGCGAAGCGACGCGCCGTCAAAATCACGCCGACAGCGAAATCATCATTCTGGGCGGTTCGCAGGTTGCTGTGGGAAGCCACATTTTGATATGGGTCGGCAACAACCGGCAATGTAGAACTCAGGTTGTCAACCATGGGCCATTTTGAATTCTGTAAAGTCGACCGGACCGGTCCCATCGTCACGATCACGATTGACCGTCCCAAGGTGCTCAATGCGCTAAATCCGGCAGCGCATGCCGAGCTGGCGCGTGCCTTCGATCTCTACGCCGGAGATTCGAGCCTCCGGGTTGCGATTGTGACCGGCTCCGGTGACCGCGCGTTCTGCGTCGGTAGCGATCTCAAGGCAAAGGCGCAGTCCGGCAAGGCCGGGGACGACATGCCGGCAACGGGCTTTGCCGGCCTCTGCATGCGCTTCGACCTCAACAAGCCCGTCATCGCCGCGGTAAACGGTGCCGCGATCGGTGGGGGGCTGGAGATCGTCTTGGCCTGCGACCTCGCGGTTGCGGCCGAGCATGCTGTCTTTTGCCTGCCCGAGCCGCTGGTCGGACTGGCCGCTCTCGGCGGCGGCGGCCTGCAGCGTCTCGCGAGGCAGATCCCGCTGAAGCAGGCGATGCGGCTTATTCTCACGGCTGAGCGAATAACGGCCAAGCAGGCCGCCGAGATGGGATTGATCAATGTCGTCGTGCCAGCGGACCAAGTGCTGGAGCGGGCACGCGAGTTCGCCCAAGCCATTGTCAAAGCTGCGCCCCTGGCCATCGAAGCCTCGAAGGCGGTCGCATTGTCGAGCCTGTCCTTGTCGCTCGAGCGAAGCATCCTCGATCCGCATCCCGCCGCCGCCAGGATGCTGGCCAGCGAGGATGCGGTCGAAGGACCGCTGGCCTTCTCGCAGAAGCGGTCACCGCGCTGGGTCGGACGATAAGTAAGGCGGCACATGGACCCGCCGCGTCGGCGGCGGGTGGCGACATCAACTCGCGCCGGGCTGACCACGCTCCGCCAGGAAGCGCCGCGTCTTCTCCGCTGTCAGCTTGGCCCAAGCCCGGGCCGACAACTGCGCCTCCTTCCGCATCGGCACCTCGACGCTGATCGGCAAGCCGGCGGGCAGCGCGCCGAGTATGTCGCGGAGCGGCAAGGTTCCCTCGCCGGGCATGAAGCGCTCTTCGACGGCGATCCGCCCCAATCCGTCGGGGTCAGGCTCGCCGGGGCCGAGAACACCGTCGCAAATCTGGAGGTAGGGAAACAGCCTGGTGTCCAGCTTCTTGAGATCTGCAGGCACGGCGCCGGACCGCGCGAAGTGCAATGGATCGATGCAAATCGCCACATTCGGCCGCGCCGTCTCCTGCAATAGCCGCAGAGTCTGTTGCAGATTCGCCAGCGCCCGGCGCGGCACGAACTCGACGATCGCGGTCAGGCCGAATTGCGCGGCGGCGTCGCACAGGCGGCCAAAATTATCGCGCATGCGCGTCCATTCCGGGTCGTCGCCGATCACCATCGCGTATTTCGCGCCCAGCTCGGCGCCCAGCTCGAGCGCGGCGGTAAACTGACCGATGTCGATCGCCGGCTGAAGGTAGAAGCTCAAGATTTCGTTCACCGGCAGGCCGGACTCCCCGAGCCGGCGCTTTATCTCGGCGATCAAGGCCGCGTTGCCGACCACCGGGTGGAATGGCAGACCAGGGGAGGGGTTCAGGCGCAGCCCGATCCCGTCATATCCAGCGTCCACGGCAGCCGCGATATACTCGATCGGTGCCGTGTCGGGGAGCGTGGTCGGCGCCAGCATCAGCTTGTTCATCGAGTATTTCCCATCACAAGCGCTCGGCCGTCACTTGCGCGGACCGGCGTGTCGGCGTGGCGGCGGTCCCCGCCGCTTGGTGCCCTGTGCGCGCGTCAGGTCTTGCTCGACATAGAGCTCGGCGCCTTTGGTGATGTGAGCCGTGAGCAACGCGGTCAGCCGGTCGGCGTCGCGAGCGAGTGCGGCGTCCAGAATCTCGCGATGCTCGCGCCGCGACTGGTCGCGGGGAAAGTCGCGGACCTGGAATGCGAGCATGCGGTAGCGCAGGCTCTGGTCGTACATGACGCCGTGGAAGTTCAACAGCCAGCGTGATCCGCACGCCGATATCAACGCCCCATGGAACTGGCGGTTATAGGCCTCGAGCAGGGGGCTGTAGCGCTTGGGGTCGGTGTCGATGACCTGCTCGATCTTGGACAGTTTGTGATAGGCGCCGACCACCCGCGATTCCCAATCGAGGTCGGCGCTCTGGATTGACAGCCGCGCGGCATGGCACTCCAGCAACTGGCGCATCTCGGTGATGTCGCGGAGATCGGCCAGCGATGTCGGCACGACGGTGAAGCCGCGCTGGCCTTCGTTCGCCACCAATCCGTCGGCGACCAGCCGCGACAACGTTTCGCGCAGCGTGTTGATGCTGGCGTCATAGCGCTGGCGCAGCGATTCGAGCTTCAGCTTGTCCCCAGGCTTTAGCAACCCGAGGAGGATGTCATTGCGGATGCGCCCATAGACGGCCTCAGTCAGGGTCGTCGGCCGCACTTCGCCCTCGGCCTGCGGCGTCGAACCATCTGTCGGTCGTGCGTATCTAGGCTGGGTCCTCATTTCAAAGGGGATTGTTGCTCCGATCGTTACCGGCCGGCAAGCGGTCAAGGGCGTCGACGCCGGATATCCTTGAAGAAATACTTTTTATTGGTTAAAATAGAAAATATCCAATTTTAAAATGGAGGTCGTGATGCGCCGCTCGATCGCGACCGTTTCGCTCAGCGGAACCCTGATGGAAAAGCTCGAAGCCGCCGCCGTGGCGCGGTTCGACGCGGTGGAGATCTTCGAGAACGATCTGCTGTTCTTCGACGGCACGGCGCGCCAGGTCCGCGAGCGAGCAGCGGACCTTGGACTCAAGATCGCCCTCTATCAGCCCTTCCGCGATTTCGAGGGCGTCGCGGACGAGCAACTGCGCCGAAACTTGGACCGCGCCGAGCGCAAGTTCGATGTCATGCAGGAACTTGGCGCGCAGATGATGCTGGTATGCTCCAATGTCTCGCCGCAGGCTGCGGACGACGACGCCCGCGCTGCGGCGCAATTGCGCGTCCTGGCCGAACGCGTCGGCGCGCGCGGCCTGGCGATCGGCTATGAGGCGCTCGCCTGGGGCGCGCAGGTCAAGACCTTCGGCCATGCCTGGCGCATCGTGCGCCAGGCCGACCATCCGCATCTGGGCCTGATCCTGGACAGTTTCCACACGCTGGCCCTGGGCGACGACCCGGCGCCCATCCTCGACATCCCGCCCGATCGTATCTTCCTGGTGCAACTTGCCGACGCGCCGCGCATGAAGCTCGACGTGCTGTCGTGGAGCCGGCATTTCCGCTGCTTCCCCGGCCAAGGCGAGCTGGATGTGACAGGGTTTCTCGCGGCTGCGGTGCAGGCAGGCTATGCCGGGCCGATCTCGCTCGAGGTGTTCAACGATGAATTCCGCGCCGCGTCCGCCCGCCGGATTGCCGAGGACGGGATGCGTTCGCTTCTACACCTCGAGGAACAGGTGCGCATGCGGCGTGAAGTCGGGCCGGCGTGCCGCTGGCCGCGCCACGTCGAACTGTTCGATCCGCCGCCCGCGCCGAGGCTCGACGGCGTTGCCTTCCTCGAATTCGCGGTCGACGCCGAGGCGCAAGCCGAGCTCGCCGGCTATGTGCAGCGCCTTGGGTTTCAGCGCAGGAGCCGGCATCGCACCAAGGACGTGACGCTGTTCAGGCAGGGCGGAATCAATCTGGTGCTGAATAGCGAGCCGGAATCGTTCGCGCGCTCCTATTTCCTGCTGCACGGCCCGGCGATCTGCGCCATCGGCCTGCGGGCGGACGACGATCTGCAGGCCTTGAGCCGGGCCGAAGCCTTCCTTTGCACACGCTACGAAGGCAGGGTAGGGCCGAACGAGCTGCACATCCCGGCGATACGGGCGTTGGACGGCGGCCTCATCTATTTCGTCGCCGAGCGGCCCGGTCACAAGGGGCCGCTCGAGACCGATTTCGCTCTGGAAGACGATGCCGCCGCCGTGAATGACGCGGGGCTGCACAATGTCGATCATCTGGCCCAGGCGCTGCCGGCCGGCCAGATGGACAGTTGGGTGCTGTTCTACCGCGCCGTACTGGGCCTCGAGCCCGCCGACGTGTTCGAGTTGCCCGATCCCTATGGGCTCGTGCGCAGCCGTGCCATGGCCAGCCCAAACCGCACATTGCGGCTGCCGCTGAACATTTCGGAAGCGCGCAACACCGGAACTGCACGCACGGTCACGAGTTTCGCCGGCGCCGGTATCCACCACATCGCCTTCGCCACGGCGGACATATTCGCGACGGTCCAGCGGCTGGCCGCCAACGGCGTGCCCCTGCTGCCGATTCCGCCGAACTACTACGATGATTTGATCGCGCGTTTCGACCTGGCACCTGAGCTTATCGACGACTTGCGCAAGCACAATGTGCTCTACGACCGCGCCGGCAAGGCCGAATATCTCCAAGTCTATACCGAGCCCTACGCGGGTCGCTTTTTCTTCGAGATCGTCGAGCGCCGCGGCGGCTATGACCTGTACGGCGCGGCGAACGCGCCGGTGCGCATGGCCGCCCAGGCCCAACGGCATATGCGCCTGCAGCCGCAGCTCATCGGGGTGATGTAGTTCTCGACGAATGAATGGTCTGCGGACTTACTAAGGGGGGCAGGATGGGCCGGTCCTTGCCATCACCGGCGGCGGCGGGCGCGAACCGGCGTGCCTTCGCCGGGACGCGCAGGCAGTGCCGACGCGGCCGCTAACGCGTCAGCTCTTGTTCTTCACCCATTTCAGGATGTGAGTGCCGACCGCGACCAGAGTTCCGTCCTGGTTCGTCACCTTGATGTCGCCGGTGGAGCGTCGCCGTTCGGTGTCGATGGCACTGATCACGTACTCGGTGGTCAGCGTATCGCCGAAATAGACGGGCGCCAAAAAGCGTATGCGGTCGTAGCCGAGCGATACCGGGGTTTCGTCCGCGCCCTCGCGGCTCTTAGCGATGACGAGCGTCGAGGTCGTCGACATGAAGCCAATCAGAAGCGCGCCGTGGGCCTGAAGTCGGCCGTAGCTCGACTTCTCCATGTAGCTCTTGTTCACGTGGTTGGGCGAGAAGTCGCCGGTGATCCCGGCGAACAAATAGACGTCGCTTTCGCCGACCGTCTTGGTGAAGGTGGAGCGATCCCCCACCGATACATAGAATCCACTCATGATCCATCCTTCGCGCGACTTCGCGGACTATGCAGCATGGGTTGCGTATTGTACAAGGTGACGCGTTCGCGGCGCGGGGTATGCGGATGAAGAACGGAATCGCCGGGCAGACGGCCATCGTCACGGGCAGCGCGCGCGGCATCGGGCGCGGAATCGCCGAGCGGCTCGCCGCCGACGGATGCCGCGTGATCGTCTGGGATCGCGACCTGGCGCCGCTTGCCGACGCCAAGGGGTTCAAGCCTGCCTTGGCCCAGACGGTGGACATAACCAATCTCGACTCGGTGCAGCAGGCGTTTAAAGCCGCCATCGACGCGCTGGGCGACGTGCACATCCTGGTCAACAACGCGGGCGTCAACGGCCCGGTGACGAAGGTATGGGACTATCCGCCCGACGCCTGGGAGCGCGTGCTGGCCGTCAATCTGACCGGTGTGTTCTATTGCTGCCGCACCGTGACACCGCATATGCGCGCGCGCGGCAGTGGCCGCATCGTCACCGTCGCGTCGATCGCCGGCAAGGAAGGCAACCCGAACATCTGCGCCTATTCCGCTTCGAAGGCGGGCGTGATCGGCTTCTGCAAGGGGTTGGCCAAGGAGCTGTTCGGCAGCGGCGTGCTGGTGAACTGCATCGCGCCCGTGATGACCGAGACCGATCTGTTCAAGGAAATGACGCAGGCGCATATCGACTATTGCCGCAGCCTGATTCCGATGGGCCGCTTCCTGCAGATCGAGGAAATCGCGGCCATGGTGGCTTGGATCGCCGGCCCCGAGTGCAGCTTCACGATAGGCGCGGTGTTCGACCTGTCGGGCGGTCGCGCCACATATTGACGAACATGCCGATGCTCGAACCACGCCTGCTGTCGATCAACCAAGTGACGCTGATGCAGCAATGGTCGCTGAAGCAGGCGATCGAGGGCCTGGCGCGGCATGACGTCGCCGCCATCAGTGTGTGGCGGGAGAAGCTGCACGAACTCGGCGTCGCCGAGGCGGCGCGAATGATCGAGGGGCATGGCTTGGCCGTGTCCGGTCTTTGCTTCGCGGGGTTGATCACCTCGCTCGACCGCGACGAAGCTGCCAAGGCGCGTGACGACGTGCGCCGCGCGATCGACGAAGCGGCCCGGCTGAAGGCGCGGTGCCTCGTTTTCGTCGCCGGCGGCGTCGATCCGCGCAATAAAGACATCAAGGCGACCCGCGGCCGCGCGCTCGACGGCCTCGCATCTATAGTCCCGCACGCTCGGCAAGCCGGCGTAAAGATCGCGCTCGAGCCGCTTCACCCCATGATCTGCGCGACGCGCTCGGTGCTCAGCACCATGAAGCTCGCCAATGAATGGTGCGACACGCTCGCCGCCGAGGATACGGTGGGCATCGCGGTCGATACCTACGCGGTGTGGTGGGACCCCGAGCTCGAGCCGCAGATCGCGCGCGCCGGCAAGCGCATCTGCGCCTTCCATATCAGCGACTGGCTGCCGGACACCCAGGATCTTCGCCTCGACCGGGGCATGATGGGCGACGGCGTGATCGACATCCCCGCGATCCGCCGCATGGTCGAGGCTGCCGGCTACACCGGGCATCGCGAAGTCGAGATATTCTCGGCGCGCAATTGGTGGAAGCGGGACTCGGACGAAGTCGTGCGCACGGTCAAGGAACGCTACCAGACCGCGGTATGATGGATTGCAAAATTGAACGCCTCGCGGCGGCGCTTGCCAAGGCGTGGCGCGACGGCTCGACGATTCCGCTGCCCGAAGAGAATGCGGCGCCGTCCTCGCGTGCCGAAGCCTTCGCGGTGCAGAACCTTGTGGCAGAGCTGTTCGGCGACCGCGTAGTCGGCTGGAAGGTGGGCGCCACGGTCAAGGCGGTGCAGATTCTGGAAGGCCATGACGGGCCGATTGCAGGGCGGCTCTTTGCCTCGCGCGTCTTCGACAGCCCGGCCGCGGTTCCGGGTGTGACTTTCCCCGGCCACAAGGTCGAGTGCGAGTTCGCCTTCCGCTTCACGCGCGAGGTGAAGCCGCGCACGCGGCCGTGGACCGCCGCGGAGATCGTTTCGCTGCTCATATTCCACCCGGCGATCGAGTTGGCGGGGACTCGCTATGCACCCAGCGCGGGGGGACGGAAACCCCGGACGCATGATGCCATCGCCGACAACGGCAGCGGCGGCGGCTTCGTCTTCGGTTCCGGCATTGCGGAGTGGCGGCGCATCCCCTTCGCCACGCTGCCGATCGACGCGCGCATCGACGGCGGCCCGGCGATCGAGGTCTATAATGGCGAATACCGGCGCGACCCGGTCGACATCGTGGCCGAGACGGTGAACGATCTTGCCGCGCGCGGCATCGGGCTTGCGGCCGGCGATTACCTGTCCACCGGCTCGCTCACGATGCCGACGCCGATCCGCCCCGGACAGAGTCTCGTCGCCCGGTTCGGCGATCTGGCGACACTGCGTCTGACCATACAATAAATAGAGCGGCCGTTCAGGCCTTCACCTTGGCTTCGACGCCCAGGATGCCCGAGGGCTTCACCATCAGTACGATGATCAGCAGCAGGAAGGCGTAGATGTCCTTGTAGCTGCCCGACACGTAACCGGCGCCCAGGCTTTCGGTCACACCGACCAAGAGCCCGCCGAGCACGGCACCGGGCAGATTGCCGAAGCCGCCGACCACGGCCGCCGCGAACGCCTTGATCAGAATGCCGAGGCCCATCAGCACCTGCACGTAGTTGATCGGGCCGATCAGCACGCCGGCGGCCGCCGCCAGCGCGCAGCCGATGCCGAAGATGACCGAGATCATCAGCGGCACGTTGATGCCCATCAGGAACGCGATCTCCTTGTTGTGCGCGACCGCGCGCACGGAAAGCCCCAATCGCGTCTTCTTCAGGAATAGATGCAGCACGATCATGAGGACGAGCGCGGCGGACACGATCCACAGATACGAGCGCGGCAGCGTCAGATCGCCCATCTCGATCGGCATGCCGAACGACACCGGAAACGGCAGCGGCTTGGCACCCCAGATCAGGAAGGCCACGTTCTGCAGCACGATCGACATCCCGAAGCCGCAGATGATCATGCCCATGCCGGCGACGGTGTAGCCGCCGCCTCCTTGCGTCAGCCGCCGGTAGAAAAGCCGCTCGATGACCACGCCGACGACGCCGGTGAGGATCATCGACGCCACGATCAGCAGGGGATAGTTGAGTCCCAAGCGCTGAAACAACACGACGCCGATGAAGGCGCCGACCATGTAAATCTCGCCATGCGCGAAGTGCACGATGTCGAGCCCGGAGTAGACGAACGATATGCTAAGGGCGACAAGCCCGTACACCATCCCGATCGACAGGCCGACGATGACGAGATCGATGAAATACTGCACGTCCGGTCTTCTCCCTGCGCCGCCTGATCAGGGACGCATCGTGAGGCCGTGGTCACGGTCGGCCACGGTGCCGCCGAGATATGAGAGCCGCACGTTGTCGTCCTTGATCAGCGCCTCGGCCGGACCTTCGATATGAATCACGCCGTCGCGGATCACGTAGGCGTATTCGGCCAGCAGAAGCGCCATGCGAACGTTCTGCTCGACGAGGAGCAGCGTCATGCCGTCGCGGCAGATGCGGTTGATGATGCGGAAGATGTCCAGCACCACCTGGGGCGCGAGGGCGGCGCTGGGTTCGTCCAGCAGGATCATCTTGGGTTCCGACATCAGGCCGCGGCCGATGCACAGCATCTGCAGCTGCCCGCCCGACAGCGTCGCCGCAAGCTGGTTTCTGCGATTCTTGAGGACGGGGAAGTACTCATAGACTCGCTCGAGATTCCGGCGCAGCGCGGCGCGGTCGTTGCGCACATAGCCGCCCAGGCGAAGGTTCTCCTCCACCGTCATTGCGGGATAGGCTTCCTTGCCCTGCGTAACCTGCACCAACCCGCGCCGCACGATCAGGTCGGGCCGCCGGCCATCGATGCGCTCGCCATCAAGCGAGATCGTGCCCCGCCACGGCTTGATCAGGCCCGATATGGTCCGCAGCAGCGTCGACTTGCCTGTGCCGTTGCCGCCGAGCAACGCGGCGATCTGGCCGCGGCCCACTTTCAGCGATACGCCGTTCAGGATCTGGACGCTGCCGTAGCCGCCCTCAACTCCCTGAACCTCAAGCATTTTTGCTCCCTTGCCGCCGTCCGCCGATCGCTTATTATGCATAAGAATCAGCCTATGCACGAGAATCAGGTTGCTTGACGGCGCTGGGTCACGTTAACTGGTTTGCCCCGAAATCACAATTCCGTAGGATAAGATTATTCCCATCCGATAAACGGCTGGGAATTGACTGAAGGGAGGAAGATATGAATCGGATCATCCTGAAGGCCGGCTGCGCGCTCATACCGGCAATTCTCATGGCGCTCGGTGCGGTCGCGCCGGCCTCGGCCGAAGGCACAATCCGCATCGGCATCACGCTGCGTATGCTCGTGGAGAACGGCCTGAAATACGGCCAGATGGCCAAGGACGAGCTCGACGCGGTCAACGCCACCGGCGGCATCAACGGGAACAAGATCGAGACCATCCTGCTCGACGACGAATGCAAGCCCGACAAGGGCGTGGCCAACGTCAACCGCTTCATCCACCAGAACAAAGTGCACCTGATCATGGGCTCGACCTGCAGTTCCGTGTCGCTGCCGATGGTCGACATCGCGACGAAGGAGGAGGTGCCCCAGATCATCCCGCACTCGACCAACAGCTCGATCACGCAGAAGGGCAGCGCATGGGTGTTCCGCACTTCCGTGTCCGAGCGCTTCTACAGCGCGGTGCATGCCAAGTATCTGGCGGAGAACGCAGGCAAGAAGGTCGCCTATCTCTACACCAACGATGGTGCGGCGATCTCCTTCGCCCGGGACTACATGACCTACATGCGGAACACCTACAGCGTCGAACCGCTTTATGAAGCGCAAATGCAGGAAACCGACCTCGACTTTCGCTCGCACCTCTTGAAGATCAAGTCGCTGAACCCCGACGTGCTCGCAATCGGCGGCCAGATCGACGCCATCGCCCGCATTGCTCAGCAGTCCTACGAGATTGGCATTCCTTCGAAAGTGCGCCGCGTCTCCGCCTCGGCGGCCTCGAACGCGCCGGTGCCGGAGTTGGCCGGCGATGCGGTCAAGGGCCTGATCTTCGCCGCTGCATTCTCGTGCACCGACGAGCGGCCGGTGGCGCAGAAATTCGTGAAAATGGTGCAGGAAAAGTACAAGGTTCGCTGCCCGGACCATGATTTCTCGCAGGCCTACGAGACGGCGCAGATCGTCAAGCTCGCGCTCAGCCGCGCGAAGGACCTGAAGCTTACCGACGCGTCGCTGGCCGCGGACCGCAAGGCGATCCGCGACGCGCTGGCGACGATCAAGGACTACCAGGGCCTCGCCTCCGGACCGATCAACTTCTGCGCCGACGCGACGCCGCAATGCCGCGACGGCAACCGCACGGGGATCCTTGTCGAGTACACGAAAGGCGGAAAGGACTACGCCATGCGAGTGCTTGCCAGCGTGTCGTTCGAGCCGGATTTCGGCCTGGTAAAGAAGTAACAGGCCGATTGACATAGCCGACGCCGGCGTTGGTTAAACCGGCGCCGGCGGTGCAATTTGCGTCAGCGGCGAGATGGCGATCCCGTGAACGACAAGGGCAACACAGAAATTGCCGCGCCGCACCGCCTGCGACGGTTCCTTCCCTGGGCGGTCGGCTTTGCCGCTCTCCTGGCGCTGCCGCACGCGACAGTGAACACTTACCAGAACTATCTGCTGAACGTCATCCTCATCAACATCATTCTTGCCGTCGGCCTCAACATCGTGAAGGGTTTCGCGGGCCAGGTGACCGTCGGCCACATCGCGCTCGCGGCAATCGGCGCCTACGCATCGGCAGTGTTCTCCGTACATTTCGGTCTGCCGTTCTGGCTGGCCCTGCCTGCCGCGACGCTCTTCACCGGATGCGTCGGCGCCATCGTCGGCATCCCGTCCTTCCGGCTCGAGGGCGCGTACCTTGCGCTCGCGACATTGGGCCTTGCCGAATCGGTGCGCATCTTCATCAGCGCCACCGACTATCTTGGCGCCTCGATCGGGTTCGGCGATATCCCGGCGCCGATCCTCTTCGGTCGCGAGCTCGGCGGCCACGTCGCCTATTTCTACATCGTGATGCCGATCGCGCTGCTGTCCATCTACTTTTCGTTCTGCGTCCTGCATTCGGACATCGGCCGCGCCTTCAAGGCCCTGCGCGAGGACCCGCTGGCGGCGGCGGCCTGCGGCGTGAACGTGCGCAAGTACAAGACACTGGCCTTCGTCATCAGCGCGCTCTACGCCGGCTGCGCCGGCAGCCTGCAGGCGCATATGGCGCCGGGTTTCCTGCATCCGAACAACTACACGATCACCGAGATGATCACGCTGCTGCTGATGGTCGTGTTCGGCGGCATCGGCCACGTCTGGGGCGGCATCATCGGCGCCGTGCTGGTGACCCTCATCTACGACTTCACCCGCGACTATTACCAGTATCAGCTGGTCATGTTCGGCATGGTCATCGTGCTGACCGTGCTCTACATGCCGCGCGGAATCGGCGGCTTGATCGACCGCTGGATCGCCACACGGCGCTTCGTCACGATTCGCAAGGCCAAGACCAATGTTGCTTGAGGTGAGCGGCCTGTCCAAGAATTTCGGCGGCCTCGCGGCCGTGTCGAACGTCGATCTGGCCGTGCGCCAGGGCGAAATCCGCGGCATCATTGGCCCCAACGGCTCGGGCAAGAGCACGCTGTTCAATCTGATCTCCGGCATCTACAAGCCCGAGCCGGGTGCCCGGATCGTCTTCGACGGCGCCGACATCACGAACCGCGAGCCGCATGAGATCGCGCGACTGGGGATCGCGCGCACGTTTCAGCTGCTGCGCATCTTCGGGCAGATGACGGCGCTGGAGAATCTGCTGATCGGCTACCACCCGCATATCCGGTACGGCATCGGGCCGGCGATGGTCGGCGCACTCGGCATGTGGACCGAGGAACGCCGGGTGCGCGACGAGATGATGGAATTGCTCGCCTTCATCGGCTTGGCCGAGTACGCCGATATGCCCGCGGGCGAGCTGTAGGGCGGCCAGCGCCGGCTGCTGGCGCTGGGTCGCGCCATGGCGATGCGGCCGAAGCTGCTGATGCTGGACGAGCCCGCGGCGGGGCTGTCGCCGCTGAATCTTGACAAGCTGCTGGCGGCGATCCTGGCGCTGAAGGCGCGCTTTGGCCTCACCCTCGTCATCATCGAGCACATCCTGAAGGTGGTGATGGAAAGCTGCGATGTCGTAACCGTGCTGGAGCACGGCGAGAAAATCGCCGAAGGCCCGCCCGCCGCCATCAAGGACGATCATCGCGTCATCGAGGCGTATCTCGGCAAGGAAATGGACGACGCCGAGGTGCGTGCCTTCCTCAAGGCGTCCTGACATGTCGCTGGACAACCCCGCGGTCGTGATCGTCGGCGGCGGCGCGATGGGAGGTCTGTTCGGGGGGCTTTTGGCCGAAGGCGGGCTCGACGTCACGCTGGTCGACACCTGGCGCGAGCACGTGGGCGCGATCGCGGCCAACGGAATTCGCGTCGTCGGCGTCGGCGGCGACCGCGCGATCAAGTTGAAGGCGACGGCGGACGCCGGCACGGTCAAGCAAGCCGACATCGTGCTGTTCCAATGCAAGGCCTTTGCAAACGAAAAAGCGGCCGCAAGCGTCAAGCATCTATTCGCGGGCGAGACTTGCTCCGTCAGCTTCCAGAACGGGCTCGGTAACGAGGAAACGCTGGCGCGCGTGCTGGGGGCGGGCCGCGTGTTGGGCGGGCTTACAGCACAGGCGGGGACGGTCGAGGCACCTGGGGTGGTGCGCAATTTCGGCGCGCTGCCCACGTATGTCGGAGAGATGCAGGGCGGGCTGTCGAAACGCGCGCAAGCCATCGCCGAGGCATTCACGCGCCACGGCCTGTCGACGCATGCCAGCGCCGATATCAAGCGCGACAAGTGGAAAAAACTTCTCGGCAATGTCGGCCTCAGCGCCGTCTCGGGTACGACCGATCTGCGCTCGGTTGAGATCATGGCCGTGCCCGAGCTGCGCGCCGTCGTGTTCCGCGCGGTCGACGAGGCGGCGGCTGTCGCGCGCGCCTGCGGCGTGGCGTTGGATACGGCCGAGGCGCGTGAGGTGTTGATGAAGCTGACGACGGCTGCCGGCGGCGGCACGGGCAACAGCAAGTCGTCGCTGCGTGCCGATATCGCGCACCGCCGCAAGACCGAAGTGGACTATATCTACGGCTCGGTCGCGCGGCTGGGACGCGAGCACGGCGTGCCTACGCCGACCATCGACACCCTGATCGGCATCGTGAAGGGACTTGAGTCGCAATATCTTGGCGGGAGTTCTGCATGACAGGGGAGTTCGCGGGCAAGATCGTGGTCGTCGCCGGCGGCAGCCGTGGCATCGGCCGCGCCGTCGCCGCGGGTTTCGCGCGCGAGGGCGCCCAGACGGTGCTCGCGGCCATGTCCGAGGCCAACCTCGCCGGTGCGGCGGCAGCCATTGCCAAGGCGGGTGTTACAACGCCGCAGACCATCGCGGCTGATCTGCGCAAGCCTGAAGGCTGCGAGCAAGTCTTCGCGCACATGGCGGAGCGCTTCGGTCGCTGCGACATCCTAGTGTACTCGGCGGGGGCCACGAGGGCCGGCGCGTTCCTCAATCTCACCGAAGATGTGTGGCAGGACGGATTCGCGCTGAAATTCTTCGGTTGCGTGCGGCTTAGCCGCCTGCTCTGGCCGATGCTGAAGCAAGCGCGGGGCCACGTGGTCAACATCATCGGCGGTGCGGCGCGCACGCCGGACCCCGAGTTCCTCATCGGCGGCGCCGTCAACGCTGCTCTGGCGAACTTCACCAAGGGACTCTCGGGTATCGGCAAGCGTGACGGCGTGAATGTGAACGCGATCCTGCCGGGAATCACCCAGACCGAGCGGGTCGACCAACTGCTGCACCAGCGCGCCGAAGCCAGCGGACGCAAGCCGGCCGACATCCAGGCCGACATCCTCGCGAAGGACGGGATCCGCCGCATCGGCCAGCCCGAGGACGTGGCGGAGCTTGCCCTGTTCCTGTGCTCGGAGCGTGCGCGGCACATCCAGGGCACGTCGATCGCTGTCGATGGCGGGCAGACGGCTGGGGTGTATTGAGCCGGTCGGCCCATGGATTTCGCGCTCACCGAGGAACAGAAGCTGCTGGTGGCGACCGTCAGGCGCTTCGTGCGTGCCGAGTTGGCGCCGCTCGAGGAAGAGGTCGAGCTGCAACGCCGGCTCGATCCGGCCAAGGCACGCGCGATCATGGAAAAATCGCGGGCGCTTGGCTTGTACGCGATGAACATTCCGGCCGAATATGGCGGCGGCGGATTGTCGGCGGTCGATTATTGCCTTGTCGAGGAGCAATTCGGCTACACCACCGACATCCTGATCCGCCGCGCCTTCGGCAACGTGTACGAGGTTCTTCTCGAAGGCACCGAGGAGCAGAAGACGCGATGGTTGCTGCCGGCCGTTCGCGGCGAGCGTACCTTCTCGGTGTGCTTCAGCGAGCCGGAAGCGGGCTCGGATGCCGCCGGCATCAAGTCCCGTGCGGCGCGCGACGGCACGGGTTGGCTGCTGAATGGCCAAAAGCACTTCATCAGCGACGGGCTATTCTCCGATTTCTTCGTCGTCTCGGCGGCGACCGATCCGGCGGCTGGCGCCAAGGGTATTTCACTGTTTCTGGTTGACAAGGGCATGGCCGGTTTCAAGATCGGCCGCGACCAACCGATGATGGGGCTCGCCGGCACGTCGCATGTCGAGATGTTCTTCGACAATGTGAAGCTCGGCCCCGAGCATCTCCTGGGCGTCGAGGGGCGGGGCCTGAAACTTGCCTTCGACACCCTCGGGCGGATCCGGCTCGCCCAGATCGGCGCGCGCGCGGTTGGCAAGGCGATGCGGCTCTTCGGCCTGACGGCGGATCATGCGCGCGAGCGTCGCCAGTTCGGCCAGCCCATCGGCGAATTCCAGCTGGTGCAGCAGATGCTGGCCGACAGCGCGATCGAGATCGAGACCGCGCGGCTATTGGTGCTGCGCGCGGCCTGGGCGCTCGACTAGGGCGAAGATGCGCGCGAACGCATCTCGATGGTAAAAGTGCATGCCGCCGAGACGCTCGGCCGCGTCGCCGACCGCGCGGTGCAGATCTACGGCGGCATGGGTTATTGCAAAGACCTGCCGATCGAGCGGCTCTATCGCGATGCGCGCGTCTTCCGCATCTATGACGGCACCTCGGAAATCCATCGTGGCGTGGTGGCGCGCGGCGTGCTGAAGCATGGCGCCGCGCTGGCCGATCTCGCGGGCTGAACGCCATGTCGCGAAAAGGGAACAAGTTCATGTCGGCCGAGGACGCGGTCGCCCTGATCCGCGACGGCGACACGGTGGGCCTGGTCGGCGGCGGCGGCGGGCTGGTCGAGGCTTCGTGCCTGTTCGCCGCGGTCGAGAAGCGCTTCCTGTCCACCGGGCACCCGCGCGATCTGTTCGTGGTCCACGCGCTCGGCATCGGCGATCGCAAGACGCGGGGCATGAACTGCTTCGCGCATGAGGGCATGGTGCGACGCGTGATCGGCGGGCACTGGGTGTGGTCGCCGCGCATGCAACAGCTCGCCAAGGACGAGAAAATCGAGGCCTATGTGCTGCCTGGCGGCGTCACCATGCAGCTGTTCCGCGAGATCGGCGCCGGCCGGCCTGGACTCTTCACCCATGTCGGGCTCGGCACCTTCGTCGATCCGCGGCAGAGTGGCGGCCGGCTGAACCAGAAAGCGAAGGAAGACCTTGTCGAGGTGGTGAAAATCGCCGGCAAGGAACTGCTGCGCTACAAGCCGTTTCCCGTCCACGTGGCGCTGATCAGGGGCTCTTCGGCCGACGCCGAGGGCAATATCTGCCTCGATCAGGAGCCGGCCAACCTCGACATCTATGCTGTCGCGCTCGCCGCGCACAATTCAGGCGGCAAGGTGATCGCCCAGGTGCGCACGGCGGTCGAGGTGGGCAGCCTGCCGGCGCGCGCGGTGCGCGTGCCGGGCGCCATCGTCGATGCCGTGGTTGTCGATCCGGATCAGCGTATGACCTACGACATCGTGCATGACCCCTCGATGTCGGGCGAAAAGCGCGCGCCGGTACCCCCCGAGCCGCCCCAGCCCTTCACCATTCGCCAGGTGATCGCGCGTCGCGCGGCGGAAGAGCTCATCGATGGCGCGGTCGTCAACTACGGCTTCGGGATTCCCGACGCCGTCGCCAAGCTTGTCGTCGCGCGCGGGCAGCTCGACCGCTACTACCAGACCATCGAGCACGGCACCTATGGCGGCTCGCTTCTCGACGGCATGCTGTTCGGCTTCGCGCGCAACCCCAGCGCCATGATCGACGCGCCCTCGCAGTTCGATTTCTACTCGGGTGGCGGTCTCGACATCGCGTTCCTTGGCTTTGGCGAGGCCGATATGGCCGGGCACGTCAACGTCTCGAAGCTGGGTGGGCTGCCGGTCGGGCCCGGCGGCTTCATCGACATCGCACAAAACGCGCGCAAGGTGGTGTTCTGCGGCACCTTCGATACCAAGGGCACGGAGATCGCGACGGGCGACGGCAAGCTCCGCATCGCGCGCTCCGGCGAGGTGCGCAAGCTGGTGAACGAGGTCGAGCAGATCACGTTCTCAGGCACCGTCGCCATCGAGCGCGGGCAGCAGGTGCTCTATGTCACCGAGCGCGCGGTGTTCCGCCTGACGCCGCAGGGCATGGCGCTCATCGAGATTGCGCCGGGCGTGGATCTGCGCCGCGACGTGCTGGAGCGGATGAACTTCACGCCGGTGATGCCGAGGCCGCCCGCAATCATGGCGGCGTCCTTCTTCACCGCATGAGTACCTCATGACACCCCTTCGCATTGCCGTGATCGGCGCGGGCATGATCGGAAGGCGCCATATCGGCGTTCTACGCACGGACCCGGCCTATAGGCTGGCGGCCATCGCTGACCCAAGTCCAGCAGTCGAAGCCTATGCACGCGAGCTGGGCGTGCCCTTCGCCAACGACTACGAGCGGATGCTGGATGAGGCGAAGCCGCATGGCGCAATTGTCGCCACGCCAAACCAGCTTCACGTCGCGGCCGGGTTGGCCTGCGTCCAGCGCCAGATTCCCGTTCTGGTCGAGAAGCCGGTCGCCGACGCGGTGCACCAAGCGGTGAAGCTGGTTGAAACGGCGAAGCGCGCCGGCGTGCCCGTGCTGGTCGGCCATCACCGGCGGCACAACCCGATCATGCGCAAGGCGGCGGAGATCGTGCACGCCGGAGGCGTCGGCCGGGTAACTGCCGTGGTCGGCATGTGGCTGAGTCGCAAGCCGGACGACTATTACGACGCCGCCTGGCGGCGCGAGCCCGGCGGCGGCACGGTTCTGATCAACGGCATCCACGACATCGACTGTCTGCGCATGTTGTGCGGTGAGATCGACAGCGTTCAAGCCTTCGCCGCAAGCGCGGCACGCGCCTTTCCGGTGGAAGACACCGCCGCGGCGGCAATTCGGTTCGCCAGCGGCGCGCTCGGCACTGTCACCATCTCCGACGCGGTGTCCACGCCGTGGAGCTGGGAATGGGGCTCGCAGGAGAATCCCTTCTATCCGCACGAAGCGCAGAACTGCTATCTGATC
>JACQDQ010000222.1 GCA_016201015.1 Pseudomonadota bacterium
CGACGACGTGATGCGCACCGTCGGCGGCGCCAGCGCGCTGGACCGGGTCGGCGATCCACACACCGCGACGGCCATGGCCGACGCGCTGTTCAACCATGGCCGCGGCTCGGGCGCAGAACTCGTCCAAAAGGCGGTCAACCAAACCATCAAGGAACTCGCAGAGAGCAATCCGGAGAAATTGCGCGAGCTGCGACTGCTCGACAAGAACCTCCCAATCTTCATCAACGAGGCAGGCGGTTTCGGCCCGGAAACGTATAATGCGGTGCAGAAGCTCGCCCCGGACCACGGCGAATTATTCCGTAACAAGCTCGCGGATGAACGGGGAGACAAGGTCGACAGGAACACCAAAACGAAAATCGACCAATTGACAGAGAAGTTTGCCAAAAAGAACCCGTCGAACTATCAAAATGATTCGCAATACAAGAAGCAGCTCCAGGAACTTCTTAACCAGCAAGCCGCCATCCACGAGCGCATCGATCATTTCCGTTTTCCCCAGAAGAAGCCCGGCAGTATTTAGCGGGCACGCCTGATCAATCTTCGTTGCGGACGAAGGCGGCGCTCCACGCACCACCATTCGAGGAGCGGCAACACGCTGTGCAGAAGCTTCGGACGACCCTGGTGCTTCGTTTCGACACAGCCGGTATATATCCAGCGGTTCTCCCACTTCCGTAATATGAGAGTTTTCGGCCCATATTTGTCCTTTCGGCAAGCATCGTTGTGGCATGATGCGACGCGAACGGTGACTGCCACAAATACCGGCAGCATCGTCGCGCCGATTCTTGGTCCGTTTTCAATCGCACCCCAAGCTCTGACGGACTGATCACGATGACGCTTTATGTATCGTGCATCGACAACCCGGTACCGATAGTGGTGGCTTTCCGGCACGTGTAGGTTCATTTCGTATTCCGACACAAAGCGCCGACTCGGCCAATAGGCCGCGTCGCAGAGGTCGCGTTGGAAGCGCAGCAAGCACGCCATTTGGGTTTCGATCATGCAAAGCGGCGTATCGACCCGGCCGATACACGTGCTCGTGCTCGTCTCGTCGCGGATGGTGAGCACCCGCCAGCGGCTCGGCGGATCGACCAGCGGCAATACGTCCTCGAGCTTCGATCCTGTAGTCGCGTCTAGGGCCGCCGGCCCGGTTGAATGATCGTCCAACGGATCGAGCGGCGGCCGCCAGGGCGACTCGAACATCTTGAAGAATTCAGCTTCGGTCGTGACCCCGCTCGGTGGCACCGTGCGCCCAACGATTGTCCATCGGTCCCCCATCTGTCGGAGAATATAAGTCGTCGGTCCGAGGTGGCGAAAAAAGCGCTTTAACGTGCGTATCTTGTCGTCATCAAAATCGTTACACTTCTTGCTGCACGAGGTAGCGAATATGTGGATGATCGCGTCACCTTCCCTGGGTCCTTCGGGGCCGCCGTCGCGAAGCAGTCGTGGGATTTCACGCCGGTCATGGACAAATCCCGCCGACAGCACGCGATATCTATTGAATTCGAGCACGAACGCCCCGTTCCCGATGAGATCGGGAAGCCTGCCCGGCCAAAACGCGACGCGGCAGCGCTTACGATCCACACGAAGGAGGCAGGCAATATCGGCCTCGATGAGACACAGCGGTGTTTCCGCCCGGGCGATACACTGGCTGGACGCCATCTCGGCAGGGCTCGCGACCAATCGCCACTTGCCCGGCGGATCGGGCGTCGGCAGCAAGTTGACTAACTTGTCATCCGCCGCGGCAGGTCCCCCGTAATAGACGAAGCCGATTAAGATAGCGGCAAGCAGGTGCCACATTGTTCTGCACTAAAAGGTTGCAGTCCTTATTACACGCGACAACGCGCCAGGCGCAAAAATAATCCGCCGAAATGCCGGATGAGCTAACGGTGCGACCCTGACAGATGATACCTAATCTCACAGTTTTTCGGTTGTCACCCCGGCCAAGCGGCGCAGCCGCGCGAGCCGGGGTCCAGTCTGCTACCGGCGAACTGGACCCCGGATCTCGCTTCGCTCGTCCGGGGTGACAACTGAATAACTATGTGATGGGTTTCATCTGTTAGCGTCGATCCACCAGCGCAAGGTCACCGCGGATAGGGGCAGTCGCGCCGGCCACAGGCCCGGGCGCTGCGCGCGACGAAGGCGCCGCAGACCGCGCAGGCGGCCAGCTCCTCGGCCGTGCCCTGGCGCCCGAGCTGGCCGGCGGCGCGGTTATCGGCCCGCTCCTGCGCGGCGCGCCGCTCCTTTTCCCACATCTGCAGCCAGCGATAGCCGAAATACACCGCCGATATCACGGCGACGAGGACGATCACTTTCCAGAAGCTGAAGCCGAACATCGTGCGCCTACAAGCCGTAGCGGGCCCAGAGCGCCCGCGTCTCGATCGCATCGACCAGGTCGTCCATCCACTCGGCCGGCGCCGGCCCGGCGCCGCGCAGCAGCCGCAGCCAGGACGGCCGCTCGATGCCGACCACGCGCAGCTTCACGTTCTCGCCGAAGCGACGACGCATCTGCGCGCGCAGGTCGTCGATGCCGTCGATGAGGCCATGTTCGAGCGCCTGGCGGCCGGTCCAGAACTCGCCCGAGAACATCTCGTCGTCGAGACCCTTGAGGCGGTCGCCGCGCCGCGCCCGCACCCAGGCCTGAAACTGCACATGCACGTCGTCGAGGACGGCCCTGAGCCGCGCCACATCCTCCGGCTTCTCCGGCAGGAAGGGATCGAGCAGGCTCTTGCGCTCGCCGGCCGTGTAGAGCCGCCGCCGCACGCCGAGCCGGCTGATCAGCCCGGCGAAGCCGAAACCGCCGCCGATGACCCCGATCGAACCGACGATCGAGGCCGCGTCGGCGTAGATCTCGTCGGCGGCACAGGCCAGCCAGTAGCCGCCGGAGGCCGCCACGTCCTCGGCGAAGGCATAGACCGGCAGCTTCTTTTCGTCGGCCAGCGCGCGAATGCGCCGCGCGATCAGCGCCGACTGCACCGCCGAGCCGCCGGGACAGTTGATGGACAGCGCCACCGCCTTGGCATTGCGCAGCGAGAAGGCGCGCTCGATCGCCGGCGCCAGCCGCGCCAAAGTCAAGCCGCGCCGGCCGAGGCCGCCGATCGCGCCGATCGGGCCGAACAGCCGCAACACCGGCACGACCGGCGCCGGATTGCGGAAGCGCTCGACCGGTAGCCGCGCCAGAGCCGCGTGCAGGGCGTCCATCGCCTTGTTCATACGCGGAGCTTAGCAGGTCGCCGACCGCAGCCGCTATATGTCGAGCCCGGCCCCGTCGCGCAGAATTGCATTCGCCGCAGCGCTATAGCGGCCATCGGCCGCGTGAAGCACCAGACCCGCGGCAAGCCGTAGCGGCGTGGCGACGCCTTTGCGCGCCGCTACGATCACCCGCTTGGCCTCCACGCCCGTCTTCGGCCACAGCGGGAAGACCACGACGCCGCCGGCGCGGCTGGCGAGGGCGGCCAAGAGATCGGCCAAGCGGTCGGCGCGGTGAATGAAGACGACGCCGCCCTTGGGCTTGGCAAAGCCGAGCGCCGCCCTCGCCCAGGCCGCGAGATCGGCCGCGCCCTCCACCGTCGCCGCGTGCTTGGCGCCGTGGCCGCGATCGCCGGCCCGGCCTGGCTCGAGATAGGGCGGATTGGCGATGACGATCCTGAGATTCGGCAATCGATGGGCTAGGCACAGCAGCGCCGCCCCTGCCCCGCAGCCCAGCTCCAGCACGCGTCCCTTGGTCGCCGCCGGCACGCTCGCCGCCAGCAGCACCGGATCGATGGCGGCGCGGTAGCCGGCCGCCGGCTGGCGAAAGGCGACGCGCCCGCCGAGCAGTGCGTCGCGCGTCGTCCGCGCGTCCGCCTCAGGCGCCGCGAATCGTCGCGCGCGCACTGTCGAACAGCCGCCGCGCCGCTTCGTAGTCCTCATCGGCGACCATCAGGCGCCGCGGGATGGCCGAGATCGAGCCTTCGAGGATCGAGGTATGGGTGTCCAGCACGATCGCCTCGACGCCGGCGTCGGACAGCAGCGCGTCAGCCCATGACAGCAGCACGGCATCGTTGGTCCGCAACAGCTCTTTCATCGGCCACCTCTCTATTGCCGCATCCGCCGCCTGGGCTTGACCCGCCAGACCGGGGCTCTATGCTCGCCCGGGGAAGACGGGGCGTCAAGCCGGCGCTCTGTCGCAACGGAATGGCATCGGAGACGCAGTTTGGCTGTTGTCGTCAGTTTGGACGAAGAACGTGGCAAGACGCCGCGGCCATCGCTCGCCGTGCTCAGCGCACTGGTCGGCGACGATCTGCGGCTTGTCAACGAGCTGATCGTCCGGCGCATGCACAGCCCCGTGGCGTTGATCCCGCAGCTCGCCAGCCACATCGTCGCCGCCGGCGGCAAGCGCCTCAGGCCGATGCTGACCCTCGCCAGCGCACGCATGTGCGGCTACGGCGGCCAGCGGCATATCGCGCTCGCCGCCTGCGTCGAGTTCATCCATACCGCGACGCTGCTGCACGACGATGTGGTCGACGAAAGCAATCTGCGGCGCGGCCTCGCTACCGCCAACGCCTTGTGGGGCAACAAGGCCAGCGTGCTGGTTGGCGATTTCCTGTTCAGCCGCGCCTTTCAGGTGATGGTCGAGGACGGGTCGCTGGCCGTGTTGTCGATTCTCGCCAACGCCTCGGCGGTGATTGCCGAAGGTGAAGTGCTGCAGCTGATGACGGCCAACGACGCCGAGACGTCCGAGGCCGCCTATCTCGAAGTGATCAAGGCCAAAACCGCGACCTTGTTCGCCGCCGCTTGTCGCATCGGCGCCGTGGTCGCCGAGCGGCCGAAGGCGGAGGAGGACGCGCTCGAGTGCTACGGCCTCAATCTCGGCATCGCCTTCCAGGTGATCGATGACGTGCTCGACTACACGGCGCAGCAGAGCACGCTCGGCAAGACGGTCGGCGACGATTTCCGCGACGGCAAGGTGACCCTGCCAGTGGTGCTGGCCTATCTCCGCGGCGACGACGAGGAGCGGCGCTTCTGGCGGCGCACGCTCGAGGATCTCGACCAGCGCAAGGACGATCTGCCGCACGCGATCATGCTCATGGAGCGCCAAGGCAGCCTGCGCGACTCGATCGAGCGGGCGCGCCACTATGGCGCGATCGCCCGCGATGCCTTGGGCCTGTTCCCGGACGGCGCGGAGAAGCGTGCGCTGGTCGAGCTGATCGACTTCACGATCGCGCGGACCTACTGATCATCGGCGGCCGCGAACCTGCTTCAGGCCGCGCTTGCGGGCGGCGTCATCGCGAGGCTATATACGTCACGCCCCTTGCAGGAATGCAGGGATGGCCACGGTCGGAGTGTAGCTCAGCCTGGTAGAGCACTGCGTTCGGGTCGCAGGGGTCGAAGGTTCGAATCCTTTCACTCCGACCAGTTTTCCCGCGACCGTCCCCGACCGCTGATTCGCGTGACGGGGCTGTTAGCACTGGACGGACGAGTGTCGCCCCGAGCGACAAATCTGTCGGGGAATCTTACACCTGCCATGCCGCCCGGGGAAAACACTAACTAGTTGATATAAATTAATAATGTTCAGTCAGCCACAACTCGACGTGGCGACAGGGTAAGGGTACGGCTTAGTCGAGTGTCGGGAATCCTGACAGGGTTCCTACTGAGATGTTCCAGTTGCACCTATTAACACATTGAAATACATATTTATCTTCTCTACGGCACATATATTGCTTAGTTTATATGGGGAGCCGCATCCAGTGAACGCGCCGCGGGACCGGAAAAGGCTACGCAGGACACGAAAAAATACATGGGGGTGTGAGGATCACGATTTGACGGGTGCAACGGGGCTAAGTTCGGGTTGGCTGTGTTATAGTAGCTAGGGTTGGTTGGAGTTCAGCATGACGAAGCAATGCGGTTCCAAGGTTGATGAGACGGCGCAGCAGGGCGCCGGCGGGCCGGACCGGGATCCCCGGGTAGCGGCGCGCCGGAAGTTCTTGACCGCCGGCCTCGCGACGGTTCCGGTAGTCGTCACGCTGGCCAGCCGGCCGGCCTTCGCCGCGACCTGTGGCACTGCGTCTGCGACCGGATCGCTCGCCCCGTCGCGGCCCTGCACGCCGGCGTAACCAGCGCGAGCGACCGTCATCGCCGGCCCGCCTCCGACCCGACTCGACGAAATCTGGCAAATCGCGACGGGCGCCCGCCTCGCGTGGCGCGCATGGGACGACGAATATGTCGTCTACAACGACCTTACCGGACACACGCACCGGCTGGACTACGTGGCGGCACAAGTGCTCCTCTGCCTGTCGCGCGCGCCAGCCGACATTGACGCGCTGGTCGCCCAGATCGCCGGCATCCTGACTCTGCCGCCGAGTTCGAATCTAGCGGAATCGATCGGCATGACCGTTCAGGAATTCGCCCGCATCGGCCTGATCGAGACGGTGGCAACGTGAGGCTTGCCGACCTCCCTCCTGATGAACCTGGCGATCGGCTGCGCGGTCGCGGCCTGTTTCTGCGAACCGGGCCGTTCACCATCCGCCTCAAAAGCATCATTCCCGATGTCATCGCCGGGATCGGCTTGCTCTATGCCGACTATCAGATCGCCGAAAGCGAAGATTTCGCCGACTTCCATGTCGAGGCGGCACCGCCCAGCAACCTCCGTCGCTGGTTTCGACCGCAGGTGCAGTTCCGCTTCGACGGCCAGGCACCGTTTCTGCCCCTGCCACGCGAGCACGCCCTGCCCATGCTCGAATGGGGCTTGAATTGGTCCATCTCCAGCTACGCGCACCAGTACATGATTATCCATGCCGCGGCGATCGAACGCGGTGGCCGCGCGGCAATCCTGCCCGCTCCGCCCGGCTCGGGCAAAAGCACGCTGTGCGCCGGGTTGGTGCATCGCGGCTGGCGCCTGTTGTCGGACGAGCTCTGCCTGGTCGTGCCAGGCGACGGCAAGCTGGTCGCCCTGGCGCGGCCGATTAACCTAAAGAACCAATCGATCGACGTGATCGGTCGGTTCGTCTCCGAGGCCGTGTTCAGCCGGCCCGCTCACGACACGGCGAAGGGCACCGTCGCGCTGCTGCGTGCGCCTGGCGACAGCGTCGCGCGGAGCGCCGAAACCGCCATGCCGGCCTGGGTGATCCTGCCGAAATACGTGCCCGGCGCTCCGGCGACCCTGGAACGGCGATCGAAGGCGGAGACTTGCATCGAACTCGGCATCAACGCCTTCAACTACAGCGTCCACGGCGCCGTGGGCTTTGACGCGCTCGGCGCACTGATCGACCGCTGCGATTGCTACACGTTCACCTACAGCAGCCTCGACGACGCAGTCA
>JACQDQ010000214.1 GCA_016201015.1 Pseudomonadota bacterium
CTCGTCGAGCGGCGTCACGGTGATCGGCGTATGTGCCGTCGCTTCGAGCAATCCGCGCACAGCGTTGGGTGCCGTGCGCTTCAGTTCGTCCCACCAATCGCCGGCGCCGCGTGAGATCAAGGCGAGGCGCAGCTTCGTGCCGCCCCGGTCGGCGGCCAGTGCGGCTTCCAGCAACGGCGCGATCTCGGCGTGGCGTGTTTCCGCGTAGTCGAGCACCAGGAACAACGGCCGATCTGAGCTGCATAACTCTCGTCGCGCCCAGTCGGACCAGCCTCTTGCGGGCAGCGGCACGAGGAACCCGCTGCTCCAGTCCTGACGCAGGCGCTCGCACATCTCGATAAACAGGCGCGTCTTGCCGATGCCGCCTGGGCCGGTAAACAGCGCGACGGAGATCGGCGGACCCTTCGCGCACCATTCAGCGACGACCTGTGTTGTCGCCCGTTCAACGAAGTCGACGACGCGGAAATCGACGCCGAGCAGCACGCTTGAAGAAAACTGATCTACGCCGCTGAACGTCATCCGCTGCGGCATGTGCGCCAGACTGCCGGCGAGCACGCGGCGTAGCGCCGCGGCAGCCTCGGCGGGAAAATCGTCAGACTTTGCTGAAAGTTCAGTAAATCGCTTGAGGACTTCGGCCTGGAAGGCCCATTGCAGCTCCGCGAGCACGGTGCGGTTCTTGACCAACGCCGCATAGAACGGCTCGAGCGACGAGTCCACTAAACCGCCAACCGACCTGCCAATCTGTCCAATGAATCTGGCCGCCTTGTTGCGCGCCTCCTTGACGGCCTCCTCGCTGTTAAGATCGAGGGCGTACAATCGTTCCGCCGACGGACCAAATTTGGTCAGTACGATCTGCAAGTTTGAGAGGATCGGCTCTAACCTGTCGGCGCCGACGCCGCACTGACTCATTGACGCGGCGACCTCTTCGATGATCCCTGCCGCCGCGGATTCGATCGTCTCTTGCTTGGGTCCGCCGAACAGACCCCACAGCGCGTCGATGACGACGCCCGCCGGCTTGTCGGCACCAGGGGCAATCGCCGCATTCGCCAGCCAGCCGCCCATCCATTTGGCGAGCCCCTTGGCCAGTTCCTTGCGTGCGCCTGCGTTGGCCACCCGTCCCCCGCGACCGCCGGTTGATCCGACGCCCCAGGATACACTTGGTTCGACCGAAAGCCGAGATTCGTCCGCAGACTTGAAACGGCCGGCTGGCGCTAGGCTATACTCTCGTCGCGGAGGGCGGCGACGGTGTTGACGTGAAGCTCATTTATATCGATGAGGCGGGGGCCACGGGCATCCGCGCGGACCCGGCACAGCCGATGCATCTGCTTGCCGCCGTTTTGCTCGACGAATCGCGCGTGCGGCCAATCGAAGATGATCTGCGCACGCTCGGCTACAAGCATTTCGGCGCGAAGTCGGGTGATACGAATTTCGAGTTCCGCGGCTACGACATTTATCACGGGAAAGGCTATTTCGCCGGGATGAAAGCGGCCGACCGGATTGCCCTTGTTCACGAGATACTCGGCGTCATTGAAAAACATCAGGTCTCCATCGGCTATGTCGCCGTCGATAAGGCGAAAAGCCGAGCCGGCCTTCATCCGCATCAACTCGCCTTCCTGCTCCTCGTTGAACGCATCGAGGACTGGCTGATGAAGGAGAACGCGCTCGGCTTGATCATCGCCGATGAGAACGAAGACATCGAGCAGCGATTGACCGACGATCTGGAGATTTTCAAGACGGAGAACACGCGGTTCGGTTTGCGGCCGACGAAGATCGATCACGTCGTCGACTCGATCCACTTCGTTCAGTCGAAGAACAACCGGCTCATTCAGCTCGCCGACATCGTGGCGGCTGCGACATACAGAGGGCTGAGGACCGACGAAGAGCTGAGATCAAGATTCCTCAATGACCCCGATCCAACTCTGCGGCCTCCGAACCTGCATTTTTCTGCCTGGACAAAGCGCTTCGCTTCGCAGAAGCAGCACGCGAACAGGGAGCTCTGGGACCGCCTGAGGTCCCGCTGCGCGTTTATGAAGACGTTTCCGCAATGAAATGCGAGCCGGGGCCCTAACGGCGGGGGCTCAGTGACCCGAACCCACTCCCAGCTCGCCCGACATACATAGCACGTTGGCCGATATTTTCAACCATCTGCGGCTGCGCTCTGTCGCCTGACCGGTAAATATCCGTTAATCCTGATCCGCCTTGACGCTTTGCCGCTCCGGTCCGTATTATCCACAGACCATGTACGCAGCGTCCCTCACGCGGCCGGCCGTTCGGCGAATTATGACCCCGATCCTCCTCGAGGATCGGGTCGTCGCCGTTTCGCCCGTGTCTGCCGTGCAGGAGCCTGCGTGCCATGTCCCTCTCTGACCACCGACATTCCCCCACCTATTGCTTCTCGGTCTTCGCCGCCGCGGAGGCGTCCGTGATGCCCCGAGTCCTCGAGCTGTTCGCCAAGCGCGGCCTGACGCCGACGCAGGTGCACGGCGTGCTCGGCGGGCCGGCCAATGCCGACCTCGCCATCGACGTGCAGGCGACGGGCCTGGAGCCCGACACCGCCGCGCACATCGCCCGCTGCCTGCGCCAGCTCGTCTATGTCGAGCGCGTGCTGACCGCGGTCAAATCGGCGACGCCCGAGGCGGCCCGCGAAGCGGCGGAGGGCTGAGGCGGTGAGCGTCGATTACAAGAAGACCGTCTTTTTGCCCAGCACGCCCTTCCCGATGAAGGGCGAGCTGCCCAAGCGCGAGCCCGAGCTGTTGGCGCGCTGGCGCCGGCTCGACCTCTACCGCCGCCTGCGGGCGCAGGCCAAGGGCCGCGAGAAATTCGTGCTGCATGACGGGCCGCCCTTTGCCAACGGCCATCTGCATATCGGCCACGCGCTCAACAAGATCCTCAAGGACGTGATCAACCGCGCGCAGCAGATGCTGGGCAAGGACGCCAATTACGTGCCGGGCTGGGACTGCCACGGCCTGCCGATCGAATGGAAGATCGAGGAGGAGTACCGCGCCAAGGGCCGGGACAAGGACAAGGTGCCGGTCGCCGAGTTCCGCCGCGAGTGCCGCGACTTCGCCGACAAGTGGATCGCCGTCCAGCGCGACGAGTTCCGCCGGCTCGGCGTCGAGGGCGACTGGGACCATCCGTATTTGACCATGTCCTACGCCGCCGAGGCGCAGATCGTGCGCGAGCTCGGCAAGTTCGCGATGAACGGCGGCATGTTCCGCGGCGCCAAGCCGGTGATGTGGTCGGTGGTCGAGAAGACGGCTTTGGCCGAGGCCGAGATCGAGTATCACGACCACACGTCGACGACGGTGTACGCGAGTTTCCCGGTGGTGAAGGCCTCGCTGCCGGAACTGGACGGCGCCGCCATCGCCATCTGGACGACGACGCCGTGGACGCTCCCCGGCAACCGCGCCATCGCGGTCGGGGCGGAGATCGACTACGTGGTCCTACACGTGCAGGAGGTAAAAGGCGGATCGTTTGCCCGCATAGGTGACAGGCTGGTCGTCGCCTCGGCGCTAAGCGACGGATTCTGCTCGGCTTGCGGGATTGTTCCACGTGGAACAATTGGCCCATTCAAGGGCGCGGCGCTGGTCGGCACGGTCTGCGCCCATCCGCTGCGGGGCCACGGCTACGACTTCGACGTGCCGGTCCATGCCGGCGGCTTCGTCACCACCGAGGCCGGCACCGGCTTCGTCCATATCGCCCCCGGCCACGGCGAGGACGACTGGGAGCTGGGCGTCAAGCACGGCATCGAGGTGCCGCAGACCGTCGGCGACGACGGCGGCTACTACCCGCACGTGCCGCTGTTTGCCGGCAAGCGCGTCTACACGCCGTGGGGCAAGGCGGGCGACGCCAACGCGGCGGTGATCGCCGCGCTCAAGCAGGCGCGGATGCTGCTGGCCGAGGGCAAGCTGGTGCACAGCTACCCGCATTCGTGGCGCTCCAAGGCGCCGCTCATCTTCCGCAACACGCCGCAATGGTTCATCTCGATGGCGACCAACGGCCTGCGCGACAAGGCGCTCGCCGCCATCGACGCCACGCGCTGGGTGCCTGAGGCGGGGCGCAACCGCATCCGCGCCATGATCGAGACGCGGCCCGATTGGTGCATCTCGCGCCAGCGCGCCTGGGGCGTGCCGATCGCCGTGTTCGTCGACAAGGCGAGCGGCCTGCTGCTGCGCGACCAGGAGGTGATCGACCGCATCGCCGCCGCCTTCGAGCACGAAGGCGCCAATGCCTGGTACGAGAGCGACCCGGCGCGCTTCCTCGGCAACAAATACAAGACCGCGGACTACGAGCAGGTGTTCGACATCGTCGACGTGTGGTTCGACTCGGGCGCGACGCACGGCTTCGTGCTGGAGACGCGCGCCGACCTCAAATGGCCGGCCTCGCTCTATCTCGAAGGCTCCGACCAGCATCGCGGCTGGTTCCATTCCTCGCTGCTGGAATCGTGCGGCACGCGGGGGCGGGCGCCCTACGACGCCGTCCTGACGCACGGCTTCGTGCTCGACGAGCAGGGCCGCAAGATGTCGAAATCGCTCGGCAACGTGGTGGCGCCGCAGGAAGTGGTCGGCAAGCTCGGCGCCGACATCCTGCGCCTGTGGGTGGTCAGCTCCGATTACTCCGAGGATTTGCGCCTCGGCCCCGAGATCTTGAAGCATCAGGCGGAGCTTTACCGCCGCCTGCGCAACACGCTGCGCTATGTGCTGGGCGGGCTCGCCGGCTTCGCCGAGGCCGAGCGCCTGGCGCCCGGCGAGATGCCGGAGCTCGAGCGCTGGGTGCTGCACCGCATGTGGGAGCTCGACGCGCTGCTGCGCCAGACCGTCGCCGATAAAGGCTCGACCAACTATTTCCGCTTCACCGCCTTCTACACGGCGCTGCATAATTTCTGCGCCGGCGATCTCTCGGCGTTCTATTTCGACGTGCGCAAGGACGCGCTTTACTGCGATCGGCCCGACAGCCGGCGCCGGCGCGCCGCGCGCACATTGCTCGACCTGCTGTTCTCGTACCTCACCGCGTGGCTGGCGCCGGTGCTGTGCTTCACCGCCGAGGAGGCGTGGCTGACCCGCTTTCCCGGCGACCATGACAGCGTGCATCTGCGCGAATTCCCGGCGGCGCCGGCGGGCTGGCGCGACGATGCGCTGGCGGCCAAGTGGCAGACCATCCGCGAGCTGCGCCGCGTCGTCACCGGCGCGCTCGAAATCGCCCGCGCCGAGAAGAAGATCGGCGCCATCCTGCAGGCGGCGCCGGTGGTCTACGCCGATGCGCAATATCGCGCCGTGTTCGCGACCGGCGACGCCGCCGCCGCGCTGGAGCTGGCCGAGATCGCCATCACTTCCGGCGGGCGCTTCGATCTCGGCGCTCCTCCGGTTGACGGCTTCGTGCTCGCCGATGTGCCCGGCGTATGGGTCAAGGTCGAGTTGGCCGACGGCGCCAAGTGCCAGCGCTGCTGGCGCGTGCTGCCCGAAATCGGCGCGACGCCCAAGCATCCGGATCTGTGCCGGCGCTGCGCCGACGCGGTCGATCATCACGCCGCGGCGGTGGCCTGATGTCGGAGTTCACGCGATTCGACGTAGGGGCCGGTTTCCAACCGGCCCGCGGTTTCGCCGCGGAGAGCGGGACGGGCGGGTCTGAGACCCGCCCCTACGCAGAAGGAACGCTCTCCGGCGAAGCACCCTCTCCCCCATGCTGAAGCTCGGGCTCGGCCTTGCCGCCGTCGTCGTCGCGGCGGACCAGGCGAGCAAGTGGTATCTGCACGAGCTGCTGGTCACCGGCGGTCCGCGGCGCATTCAGCTGCTGCCGTTCTTCGACCTGGTCGCGGTGTGGAATTACGGCATCAGCTTCGGCGTCTTCAACACCGGCTCGGCGGGACCGGCGCTGATCTTCGTCGCGTTGGCGCTGGTCATCGTCACCGGCCTCGTCGTCTGGCTGCGCCAGGTCGATAGTTGGTGGGTCGCCGCCGGCCTCGGCCTGGTCATCGGCGGCGCCATCGGCAACGTCATCGACCGCCTGCGGCTCGGCGCGGTCTTCGACTTCCTGCTGTTCTATGCC
>JACQDQ010000215.1 GCA_016201015.1 Pseudomonadota bacterium
GCCGGCGTGTTCAACGACACCAAGAACGTGCTCGGCTTGATGCCGCACCCCGAAAACGCGACCGACAAGCTGCTCGGCTCGACCGACGGCTGCGCTTTGTTCGACGGCCTCGTGGACGCTCTCGCCTGATGCCGCGGCCCAACGATTTTATGGGCCTCAGCGAGGCCGAGTACGACCGCGCCGTCGCCATCCTCGGACGCGCGCCGAACCACACCGAGCTCGGCATCGTCTCGGTGATGTGGAGCGAGCACTGTTCCTATAAATCGTCGAAGAAATGGCTGAAGACGCTGCCAACGACGGCGCCGTGGGTGATCTGCGGTCCGGGCGAGAACGCCGGTGTCATCGACATCGGCGATGGCCTCGCCGCCGTGTTCAAGATCGAGAGCCACAACCATCCCTCGTTCATCGAGCCCTATCAGGGTGCGGCGACCGGCGTCGGCGGCATCCTGCGCGACGTGTTCACCATGGGCGCGCGGCCCGTCGCCAATCTCAACGCGCTGCGCTTTGGCGCGCCTGATCATCCGAAGACGCGCCACCTCGTCTCGGGTGTCGTCGCCGGCATCGGCGGCTACGGCAATTGCGTCGGCGTGCCGACGGTCGGCGGCGAATGCAATTTTCACGCCTCCTACAACGGCAACTGCCTGGTCAATGCGATGACCGTCGGTCTCGCCCGTGCCGACCGCATCTTCTATTCGAAGGCCGCCGGCCCCGGCAATCCGGTCGTCTATCTCGGCGCCAAGACCGGCCGCGACGGCATCCATGGTGCGACCATGGCCTCGGCCGAGTTCGACGAGAACTCGGAGGAGAAGCGGCCGACCGTGCAGGTCGGAGACCCCTTCACCGAGAAATTGCTGATCGAGGCCTGCCTCGAGCTGATGGCGACCGACGCGATCGTGGCGATCCAGGACATGGGCGCCGCCGGCCTTACCTCCTCCTCTGTCGAGATGGCCGGCAAGGGCGGACTCGGCGTCGAGCTCGATCTCGACCGCGTGCCGACGCGCGAGACCGGCATGACCGCTTACGAGATCATGCTGTCCGAGAGCCAGGAGCGCATGCTGATGATCCTGCGCCCCGACCGTTGGCACGTCGCGCAGCGCATCTTCACGAAATACGAGCTCGACTGCGTCGTCATCGGCGAACTGACCACCACCGGCAGACTGGTTCTGAAAATGAACGGCGCCGTCGCGGCGGAACTGCCGATCGAGCCGATCGCGACGCAGGCACCGCAATACGACCGGCCGTGGACGAAGACGACGGTGCGTTCCGTCGTTGCCGCGAGCGCGGTGCCGGCCCATGCAGCGGGCGCCGCGCTGAAGCGCCTGATGGCGTGCCCCGATCTTGCCAGCAAACGATGGATTTGGGAGCAGTATGACTATCTGGTACGCGGCCACACGGTGCAGCGGCCCGGCGGCGATGCCGCGATCGTGCGCATCCCCGGCACACGCAAGGCACTGGCGGTCGTCACCGACTGCACGCCGCGCTACTGCGCCGCCGATCCCGAGACCGGCGGCGCGCAGGCGGTGGCGGAGAGCTGGCGTAATCTGACCGCGGTCGGCGCGCGGCCGCTCGCCGTCACCGACAACATGAATTTCGGCAATCCCGAGCGGCCGGAGATCATGGGCCAATTCGTCGGCTGCATCGCCGGCATGCGCGCGGCCTGCCTCGCGCTCGACTATCCAGTCGTTTCGGGCAACGTCTCGCTCTACAACGAAACGCAGGGACAGGCGATCCTGCCCACGCCCGTCATCGGCGGCGTCGGCCTGATCGTGGATATCGCCAAGACGGTCGATCTCGCCTTCAAGCGCGCCGGCGAAACCATCGTGCTGATCGGCGAGACACGCGGCTGGCTCGGCAGCTCGCTCTATCTGCGCGAATTGTGCGACCGCGAGGACGGCGCCCCGCCGCCGGTCGATCTCGCCGCCGAGCGCCGCAACGGCGACTGCATCCGCGGCCTGATTCGAGACGGCCTCGTCTCGGCCTGCCACGACCTGTCGGATGGCGGCTTGCTGGTGACGCTGGCCGAGATGGCGCTCGCCGGCAATCTCGGCCTCACCGTCACGGCGGTGGAGCCGGCAATGCCGCTGCATGCCTTCCTGTTCGGCGAGGACCAGGCCCGCTACGCAGTGACGACCGCATCGCCGGAAGCGGTCGTCAAGGCGGCTGAGGCGGCTGGCGTTGCCGCGCTCATTCTCGGCCAGACCACACCCGAGGCCGCGTTGACACTCCCGGGCGAGCCGCTTATATCCCTAAGCGAGTTGCGTGACGCGCATGAAGGTTGGCTTCCGTCTTTCATGGCTGCGCCTTAGGGGATGCGGGGAGGCCACAAGGAATATAGGGTTGATTGCATGCCGATGCCGGCAGCCGAAATCGAACAGCTCATCCGGGCCTTGCTCCCCGACGCCAAAGTGACCATCGAGGATTTGCGCGGCGACGGCGACCACTACGCCGCGCATGTCGTCTCCGCCGCGTTCAAAGGCAAGACGCGCGTGCAGCAACACCAGATGGTTTATCAGGCCCTCAAGGGCCGCATGGGCAACGAGCTGCACGCCATGGCGCTGCAGACATCCGTCCCGCCGGGCGCCTGAGCGCCGCGGCACACGAAGGAGTTCCGTCGATGGACCAGAACCTATCCGATCGCATCCGCAACGACATCAAGGCGAATGAGGTCGTGCTCTACATGAAGGGCACGCCGATCTTCCCGCAATGCGGGTTCTCGGCTGCCGTCGTGCAGCTGCTGACCCAGCTCGGCGTCAAGTTCAAGGGCGTCGACGTGCTGGCCGATCCGGCAATCCGCCAGGGCATCAAGGAGTTCTCGAACTGGCCGACAATCCCGCAGCTTTACGTCAAGGGCGAGTTCGTCGGCGGCTGCGACATCGTGCGCGAGATGTTCCAGTCGGGCGAGCTGCAGGAGCTGCTGCAGAGCCGCGGCGTCAACGTGAAGGTGTCGTAAGGCTGCACGCACCGGCCGCGGTGCGGTCGGCCTGGCACCAGAACTCCGCGTTCCGTATCGGCTCCCGAACCAGGGACAGCAGCATCGCCGATTCGGGCTTCGCCTGCTGATGGCGCCTCAGCCGCAGCAGCTGTCGCCGTCGCTCGATCTCCGGCGATGAAAATTCCAGGCGCGTGATCTCCTCAATGAGCGCCAAGGAATCAAGCGCGTTCTCGCCCTCGAAGAACGTCGAGAATTGTCGCCGCAGAGCCAATGTCTCGAGCAGCATTGCGGCGAGCCAGTCGCCGACGTTGCCGCGCGGCGATCTCTTCTCCCAGCGCGACGAGAGCGGCAGAAATGGCTCCTTTACGGCCAGTCCGTCGCCGGCCGCCGCGGCGAACAGCGTTTCCCCGATGAGGTTCATCGCCTGCGCACGCAAACCCAGCGCGTCTGCCACCGCCGCCAGGCTGAGGCGCCGTACGTCGGTGGATCGGACCCGGTACGCCTCGGAGAGCGCTGCCAAGCCGCGCTCGAGAAGCGCGTACCGTTCGCTTGGCGTGTAGCCTTGCCTCGACCGCGCCGCGCCGTAGCAATCAAGGCCGACACGATACGGATCGTCGGCCGGTAGATTGCCGAAGACTTCAATCAACGAGTCGGCAGTTGCCTTCTCCTCGGCGGCGA
>JACQDQ010000210.1 GCA_016201015.1 Pseudomonadota bacterium
AGTCAGGGGCTCATCCCGTCCTACGGCACGTCCCAAGAGCTTGGGGCAAAGGTGAAGGCCGATGTGGCACGGTGGCGCGACGTGGTCGAAAAGGCAAAGATCAGCGCCGACTGATCGGGACCGACTCAACCGTCACTCCGCCGTCGCGACGACGGCAGCGGCGAGCCGGCCGCTCGCGATCTCCGCCGCGATCGCCTCGATCTCGGGTCCGAGCACGCGATCCTCGTCCAGCCGCTTCACCACGCCACGCACGACGTCATAGGCGGCCCGCGCGCCGCTGCCGAGCGTCGCCACCCCGCGCAGATCGACCGCTTGCGCCGCAATCATCAATTCGATCGCGGCGACCAGGCGCAGGCGATCGACGATATCGCCGGTCTTTTCGACGACGCGCGGCGCCATCGGCGCGTGATCCTCGATCTGCTCCGACACCGGCAGGAAGTCGAGGCAGGCAGGATTGGCGAGGTGGCGGATTTCGGCGATGAGGGCCGTCAGCGGTTTCTGCACGGCGGCAAAACCGCTGCGCGAGCCGTCCGTGTACGGCGACAGATGGAGCGGCAGCCCGCTCAAGGCCGGCGACAGCAGCTTGATCGCACGCTCGCCGGCGAGCGACGCCACCTGCGCCAGCGCCAGACCGACGGCCTCGAAGGCGATGGCGAGGGCCGGAATATGGAAATTGCCGGTCGACAGCATCTGCCGCTCGTCGACCAGAACCAATGGGCTATCGCCGGCACTGTTGAGCTCGATCTCGATGTTCTGCCGCGCCAGGCCAAGCGCCCAGATGGCGGCGCCATGCACTTGCGAGACGCAGCGCAGGCTTAGCGGATCTTGCACGCGGCGTGCGGCGCCCTCGTGCCACAATAGGCTGCCGTCGAGCAGTCCGCGCAGGCGCGCGGCGGCCGCGTCCTGGCCCGGCGCCGGCCGCGCCGCACTGACGCGCGGATCGAGCGGGCTCAAATTGCCGCGGAAGCCTTCGAGACTCAGAGCCGCCGCAATCGTCACGGCGTCAAGGGCGGCCGCCGCATCGACGACCGCCAGCGCGCCGCGGCCGATGGTGGCGGCATTGGAATTGATGAGCGCGATCCCGTCCTTCGGGCCGAGCGCGATCGGCGCCAGGCCGGCGCGACGCAAGGCGTCGCCGCCAGTCAGCACCTCGCCGCCATACTCGGCCTCGCCGAGGCCGACCAACGGCAGCGCGAGATGCGCCAGCGGCGCCAGATCGGCGACGCCGATCGAGCCTTTGGACGGAACTGCCGGATGAACGCCGGCGTTGAGCAGTGCAACCAATGCCTCCGCCACATGCGGCGACACGCCGGAACCGCCGACGCCAAGCATGGCGATGCGCGTGAACAAAATTGCCCGGACGACTTCGCTGGGCAGGCGCGGACCAATCCCGACGGCGCGCGCCATCACGGCGCGTTGCTGGAAGGCGGCGCGGTCCGCCGGCGACAGCGCGGCCCCGACATTGGCCCCGAGGCCGGTGGTCAGGCCGTAAATCGCACGATCAGACTGCGTCAGCTCGTCGATCACGCGCCGCGCCGCCGCGAGCCGCGCGCGCACCGAGTCGGCAAGCTCGACCCGCGCCGCGCCGCGGGCGACGGCCAGCATCGCGTCGATATCGACGCCGCTGCCGGTTAGCACGATCGCCCTGTGCGCGGGAGCGAAAGCCGGAGCCATGGGAGAAGACCCTCGAATGACGGACAGGTATGTCGCGACGGGCTTGGGCAGGCGCCCGGCTTGGGCTATCAATGGACGCCGGCCTGCGGAGCGTCAAGCCGCAGCATGGCGAGGAGGCCCATGGCGGTCGCCGATATCATTCGTCGCAAGCTGAGCGCCGCGCTGTCGCCGCTGCGCCTGGACATCGTCGACGATTCGCACCGCCATGCGGGCCATTCCGGTGCGCGCGCGGGCGGCGAGACGCATTTCACAGTAGAGATCGTCGCCGCCGCCTTTGCCGGGAAGTCGCGGGTCGAGCGGCAACGTATGGTATACGCGGCGCTCGCCGACGAACTGCGCGTCCAGGTCCACGCGCTGGCGCTGGCGACCTTTACGCCGGACGAAGACCGGGCGCGGCGGCAACGCGACTGAACGCGCGGCGGGCGGCGGTCACGCCAGCCGGCTACCGAACCGCGCGCGATGTTTCGGGCGCACCGATAATGCAACCGCCGCTTCCTTGCGATACGTCACGAATCTGGTATAAGTCAAGTAGTATGCAACTACTGGTTATCAGGCTGTCCTCACGTAAGATCGCCTGACGGTTATTCCCTCGCAGCTCGCCCCTTTCTCGCTTCGCAACCCCGCGCGCTCATGACACATACTTCTCCCCGCAACATCCGCATCGGCGAAAAACGGACGAGCATGCGGCTGGAGCCGCAATTTTGGGACGCCCTCGCCGAAATGGCCGACCGCACTAACTCCACCATCGGCGACATCTGCACGATCGTCGCCGCACGGACCAACAGCGCGAATTTGAGCTCTGCCGTTCGCGTCGAGGTGCTGGCGTATTTTCGCACGCATTTGGCTTCGCTCGATCGCACGCGCCGGCGGTCGTAGCCGTCCACCCCGTCGGCTGGCACTACTCCGGCGCGGCTAACGGTCGCCGGTGAAATAGGCCGGATAGTGGCGCTTCACCGCCTCGCCATCGCTGCGCCACACATGGCACCCGTCGATGACGGCCGGCTTGCGTTGCGGCGCCGCATCCCGCCGCCGGGCGCGAATCGGCATGATCGCCTGAATCGCCGTGGTGCCGAGCGGCCCGAGGAGATCGACGAGATGCGTGCAGCCGTGGACGCCGCCCAGGCGCTCGCGAATCTGGCGGCGCCAGCCGGAGCCGATCGTCAATCCGACGAGCGCGGCGAAGCGCGGCGTAATGTCCGGGCATAGCTGGAACGGACCGTGATCGGTGACGGCTTCCGCGGCGTGGACCTTGAGATCCTCGTCGATCGTCAGGCGCAGCCACATTTCATGCACCGGCTCGCCGCTCTTGATTTCACCGCGATACGCGTTGGGAAAGCTGTAGGTCTTGACGTCGGTCAGATGCCCTTCGAGGTCCCAGTGACCGTCCTGGCGGCGATAGGCGCGGCATTCGATGCGCCGTTGGTGGATCGGTTCGCGCGGCACGGGCGGTGAAAGCGGCATTGGCATGTCCTTCGACGATAAGGCGTTCGAGCAGTTCACATTTAATGCGCCGGCGGCAGGGATCAATGCCGCGGCGGCGCCATCATGCCGCCGGCTGACGGATCGACGTTGCCGGCGCCGGCTCCGCCGGTGCCGGCGGTGCGATGCGCAAGGCGGTGATCTGGTTGCGCTTGCGCCGCAGGATTTCGAAGCGGAAGCCATGAAACGTGAAGATCTGGCCGATCTCGGGAATGCATCGCGCTTCGTGCAGCACGAGGCCGGCAATCGTCGCCGCTTCCGCGTCTGGCAGACGCCAATCGTATTCGCGATTGAGATCGCGGATCGTCACATGGCCATCCACCAGGTAACTGCCGTCCGGCTGCGGCCGCACCCCCGGCATCTTGAAGTCGTGCCGCTCGGCGATGTCGCCGACGATTTCCTCGATGATGTCCTGCAGCGTGATCGCGCCGACCAGGGCGCCATACTCGTCGACCACCAGCGCGAAATGCTCGCGACGGCGGCGGAACGCCTCGAGTTGGTCGAGCAGCGTCGTCGACTCGGGGATGAACCAAGGTCGCGTGGCAATCTCGAGCGGATTGATGGCGTTGGGATTGCCGCCTTTCGCCCGCAGGGCGATAAGCAGTGCCTTGGCGTGCAGAACGCCGACGACATTGTCGGGCTGGCCGCGCCACAATGGCACGCGCGTATAGGGGCTGGCCAACGCCTGCTCGAGGATCTGCGCCGGCGACTGATCGGCGCTGATGCCCACGACCTCGCGGCGGTGCACGGCAATCTGGCCGACGGTGACATTGGCGAGGTCGAGAATCGATCGCAGCATCTTGCGCTCGTGCCCGACTTCGCTGTCGCCCACCGCATGCAGCTCGATGGCGCCGCGCAACTCCTCCGTCGCCACGTTCTTGCCGCGCGGCCGCCGCTGCGCACCGAGCAGGCGCAGCACGTGATGCACGATGAACTGGACCGTCCGGTTGACCGGCGTCAGCACGGCGACCGTCGCCCGCACCGACGGCGCCAGCGCCAGGATCACCCGGTCGGCATGGGCGAGGGCGAAGGTCTTGGGCATCACCTCGCCGAACACCACGACCAGCGCGGTCATCGCGAGCGCGGCATAGGCGACGCCGGCGTCGCCGAACATCTGGACCAAGGCCGCGGTCGCCAGCGCCGAGGCGAAGATGTTGACCAGATTGTAGCCGAGCAACATCGCCGATACCGCCTCGACCTGGCGCTCGCTCAGCCATTCGACCAGCGCGGCGCGGCGATTGCCCTTGCGCGCCAGCGCATGCATGCGCGGCCGCGATGCGCTGATCAGCGCCGTCTCGGCGACCGAGAAATAGGCCGAGACCACCAGCAGCACGACGATGATCGTCGCGCTTGCCCACAACGGCAGGTCGATATGGAGCTGCGTCTCCATCACGCCGCGGCCGTCTGGTCGAGCAAGGCGCGCACTGCCGCCAGGTCGACGTCGCGCGCGACGAAGGCGCGGCCGATACCGCGGGCCAGCACGAACGTGACGCGGCCGGCGCTCACCTTCTTGTCTTGGTGCATGAGCTCGACCAGCCGGTCGGTGGTCCACGGACCGCGCGGCACCGCGGTCGGCAACCCGACGACGGCGAGATGCCGCCGCAACCGCGCCGCATCGGCCGCCGGGCACAGGCCAAGCCGGACCGACAGCTCGAAGGCGAGCACCAGGCCGATCGCCACCGCCTCGCCGTGCAGCAGCCGGTCGTCGTAGCCGATCGCAGCCTCCAGCGCATGACCGAATGTATGCCCGAGGTTGAGCAGCGCGCGAACGCCATCTTCGCGCTCGTCGGCCGCGACGATGCGCGCCTTGGCGGCGCAGCTCAGCGTGACCGCGTGTTGGCGCGCCGCCAAGTCGCCGGCGACGAGCGCCTTGCCGTTGGCCTCCAGCCACGCGAACAGCGCCGGGTCGTCTATCAGCCCGTATTTCACCATCTCGGCATACCCGGCGAGCAGCTCGCGCTGCGGCAGGCTAGCAAGCGAATCGAGATCGGCCAGCACCAGCCGCGGCTGGTAGAACGCGCCGATCAGATTCTTGCCGTGCCGCGTGTTGATCGCCGTCTTGCCGCCGACGGCGCTGTCGACCTGGGCCAGTAGAGTGGTCGGCGCCTGAATATAGCCGACGCCGCGCAGCAGCAGGCTGGCGGCGAGCCCGGTGATATCGCCGACGACACCGCCGCCGAGCGCGAGCAGCATGTCGCCCCGCTCCGGCCGATGGTCGAGCACGGCGTCGAGCAGCCGGCCGAGATGCTCGAGTCCCTTCGTCGCCTCGCCCGGCGGCAGCACGATGCACGGCGCCGCGATACCCGCCGCCTTGAGCGCCGGTTCGAGACGCGGCCACTGCGCCGCGGCGACCCGCTGGTCGGTTACGACGAAAAGTCGCCTGGTCTTGAGCACCGCCGCCACATGGTCGCCGATATGCTCGTACAGACACGGCCCGATCAGAATATCGTAGCCCCGCGTCCCGAGTTCGACACGGACGCTTGCCGACGCGCTCATTGGCCGGCTCCGATGCGAACAAAATGCTGCCGCAGGCCGTCGAGTACCCGCTGGACGGTGTCCTCCGGCGGGCCGTCGAGGCTGTCGACGTGAACATCCGCCTCGGCGTAGACGGGATAACGCTGGGCGATCAGCCGCTCGAGGATTTCACGCGGGTCACCGCGCTTCAACAGCGGACGGTTGGCGCGGCGGCTGATCCGCTGCAAAAGCACGGGCAGTTCGGCGCGCAGCCACACCGACACCGCACGCTCCCTGATCCTGGCGCGCACTTCGGGGTCCATGTAGGCGCCGCCGCCGGTCGACATCACCTGCCGCGGATTGTCGAGCAGCCGGCAGATCACCTTGCGCTCGCCGTCGCGGAACGCCGCTTCGCCGAGCCGGTCGAATATCTCTTCGATGGTGCAGCCGGCCGCCGCCTCGACTTCGTGGTCGACGTCGACGAACGGCAGATCGAGCCGCCGGGCGAGCCGGCGGCCGATCGCGCTCTTGCCCGCCCCCATCAGACCGACGAGAACGATCGTTTTCGTGACATTCGGCAGCGGCACTGCGACGCGCGCGCCGCCCGACGCGGTATGGGACATCGTCCTAACCGTTCAGCGCTGCGGGTGGCCGCCCGGGCGCGCGGCGCAGAATTGCTTGCGGCGCGCCAAGTCTATAAGATTCCATCGATTCGCCATGGTTTCAGTCTAACAGAACCAACCAAACCTGTCGCCGTGGCCGGCCTGACCGTCGGCGTGACTATTGACCATGAAATTTCTTCCGCAACGACCATTGACGATTGTCCTAGCGCTGCTGGGCCTGGCGGTCGCCGTCGGCGCCGTGTTCCTCGCCGCGTTCGACATTCCGGCCCCGTCGGTCCGGGTGGAAAGGGTCATTCCGAATGATCGCCTGCCGCGTTAGCTCGTGGCGAATGGTCGGCGGGCTC
>JACQDQ010000211.1 GCA_016201015.1 Pseudomonadota bacterium
GACAACGACAAGAACCCGGTGATCGCCTTGCGCGAAATCGCCGAGAGTTCGGTCGATCTCGACAATCTTCGGCAGGCGATGATCGTCTCGCTGCAACGGCATGTCGAGACCGACGAGCCGGAAGAGGACACGATGGAATTGCTCGCGGCCGACCAGAACGTCGCCGGCGTGCCGTACGAGGCGACCGTCGGCGAGGCTGAGGCTGCGGAAGCCGAGGAGACTGTCGAGGACGCTGGCGAAGTGCCGGACGAAGAGCCCGCGCCTCCGGCGGCCGAGGAGACCTGATCCGGAGGCGCTCGCACCCGACGAATCGCGACGCGGCGGCCGGGGCCGTCGCGGGGTCGCGGGCGTGCGGCGCTAGAGCCCGATGATCCGCCAATTCGAGCTCGTCGAACGCGTCAAGGCCTACGATCCAGGGGCCGACGAAGACGCGATAAACCGCGCCTATGTCTTTTCGATGAAGGTGCATGGGGCGCAAAAGCGCGCCTCCGGCGACTCCTATTTCTCCCATCCGCTCGAAGTCGCCGGCATCCTTACGCAGTACAAGCTCGACGGCGCATCGATCGTCACGGCGCTGCTGCACGACACCGTCGAGGACACCCTCACCACGGTACCGGAGATCGAGCGGCTGTTCGGGCCGGAGATCGCCCGCCTTGTAGACGGCGTGACCAAACTGTCGCGGCTCGAGCTGCAATCGGACCAGACGAAGCAGGCCGAGAACTTCCGCAAGCTGCTGATCGCGATGTCGGAGGACCTGCGCGTCCTCCTTGTCAAACTGGCCGACCGGCTGCACAACATGCGCACGCTGCACCACATCCCGGATGCGGAAAAGCGCGTGCGCATCGCGCGCGAGACGATGGATATTTACGCGCCTCTGGCCGAGCGCATCGGCATGCGCGCGATCCAGGACGAGCTCGAGGATCTCGCCTTCGCGCAGATCAATCCCGAGGCGCGCGCATCGCTCATTGCACGGCTCAACTTTCTGCGCGAGCGCGGCGGCGATCTCGTGACCCGAATCACCGATCAGCTGAAGCGCGTGCTGTCCGAGGCGTCGATCGATGCCTGGGTGTCCGGCCGGGAAAAGTCGGCATATTCGATGTGGCGCAAGATGCAGCGCAAGAACGTCGGCTTCGAGCAGCTTTCCGACGTCATGGCCTTTCGCGTCGTCGTCGCCAACATCGAGGATTGCTACCGCGCCCTCGGCGTCATTCATTCGCGCTATTCGGTCGTGCCCGGGCGCTTCAAGGACTACATCTCGACGCCGAAACCCAACGGCTATCGCTCGCTGCATACCGGCGTCTACGGCCCGGAGCAGCAGCGCATCGAGGCGCAGATTCGTACCCGCGAGATGCACGACGTGGCCGAGCTCGGCGTCGCCGCCCACTGGCAGTACAAGCAAGGCGCCAGCACCGAGGGCAAGCAGTATCGCTGGCTGCGCGAGCTGCTCGATATCCTGGAGCACACCTCGAATCCGGAGGAATTCCTCGAGCACACCAAGCTCGAGATGTTTCAGGACAAGGTGTTCTGCTTCACCCCGCGCGGCGATCTGATCGAGCTGCCGCGCGGCGCGACGCCGGTCGATTTTGCTTACGCCGTCCACTCCGAGATCGGCGATCATTGCGTCGGCGCCAAGATCAACGGGCGGATGATGCCGCTGCGCACGGCGCTGTCCAACGGCGACCAGGTGGAGGTCGTGACGTCGAAGGCGCAGACGCCGTCGCCGACCTGGGAGCGCTTCGTCGTTACCGGCAAGGCGCGGGCGCGAATCCGGCGCTTCATCCGCACCCAGCAGCGCGCGCAGTTCATCAGCCTCGGCCGCGCGATGGTGCAGAAGGCCTTCAAGAAGGACGGCCACGATTTCACCGACAAGGCGATCGACGGCGTCGCCAAGGCCTTCAAGAGCCAGGACGCCGACGATCTCTACGCCCAGGTCGGCGCCGGCCTGCTCGGCGAGCGCGAGGTCCTCGATACGGTATTCCCTGAGACGGCGGCGACCAAGAGCGCCAAGGTCGTGCCGCTTGTCCGCCGGCGCGCGAAGGAAAAGGAGAAGGACGGCACGGTCGCCATCCGCGGGCTGATTCCCGGCATGGCGGTCCACTACGCCGGCTGTTGCCACCCGCTGGTCGGCGACCGCATCGTCGGCATCGTGACCACGGGGAAGGGCGTCACCATCCATACGATCGACTGCGACACGCTCGAAAGTTTCGCCGAGCAGCCCGAGCGCTGGCTCGATGTATCGTGGGACGCCGACACCGCGACGGCAGGAGATGCTCATCGACATCGAGGTGCGCGACGTGCGCCATCTGACGAACATCATCGCCGCGCTCCGCGCCACGCCCGCGATCAACTCGGTCGAGCGGGCGCGCGGCTGAGCGCGCGCATGGCAAGGCGCCCAACGTCATGATTCTCGGCATCGGCAGCGATCTCGTCGATATCCGCCGCATCGAGGCCACGTTGAGCCGCTTCGGCGAGCGCTTCACGCAACGGGTGTTCACCGAGGCCGAGCGGCGTCGCGCCGAACGGCGGGGCGACCGCTCCGCCACCTACGCCAAGCGGTTTGCGGCGAAGGAGGCCTGCGCCAAGGCGCTGGGAACAGGCTTTCGCCGCGGCGTCTATTGGCGCGACATGGGCGTCGTCAATCTTCCCGGTGGCCGGCCGACCCTGGAGCTTTCGGGCGGCGCGCGCGCCCGGCTCGACGAGTTGACGCCGCCCGGCATGGCGGCGCGCATCGATCTGACACTGACCGACGAGTCGCCGCTGGCGCAGGCGATCGTCGTCATCTCGGCGGTGCCGGTAGCGTCTCCTGCTTGAGGAACGATGCCGGCGCAGCCGCGATTTCTTCCGTTCGGCCCGCGGTCGAAGGGGGCATTCACGCTTGACAGGGCGGGGCGGTCAAGGCTTGATCGCCCGCGCTCGCGGCTCGCTCACGCCCCAGGAGTAGTCGTTCTCCAATGCAAATGCCCAAGACATCCGTGTCGCGCAAACCACCGAGCGGCACGGTCGAATATCTCAAGACCGGCGTTTTTGCCGTCGTCATCGCCTTATTCATCCGTACCGTCGCCTACGAGCCGTTCAACATTCCGTCGGGCTCGATGATCCCGACGCTGCTCATCGGCGATTATCTTTTCGTCTCCAAATACGCTTTTGGCTACAGCCGCTACTCGCTTCCCTACGGCGTCAACCTGTTTCCCGGCCGCATCTTCTTTCGCGAGCCGGAGCGCGGCGACGTGGCCGTCTTCAAGCTGCCGACCGACAACAAGACCGACTACATCAAGCGGCTCATCGGACTGCCCGGCGACCGCATTCAGGTGCGCAATGGCATCCTGCTTATCAACGGCGAGGCGGTGAAGCGCGAGCGCATCGAGGACTTCGAAGAAGTGAGGGGCGGAAGGCTTGTGCGTATACTTCAATACATCGAAACGTTGCCCAACGGCCGCCGGCATCGCATCCTCGAGGAGAGCGGCGACAGCGGGCATCTGGACAACACGCCTGTCTATGCGGTCCCGCCGGGCCACTACTTTGCGATGGGCGACAACCGCGACAACTCGCAAGACAGCCGGGTGCTGAATGCGGTTGGTTATATTCCGGCGGAGAATTTGGTCGGCCGCGCCGAGCGGCTGTTCTTCTCCCATGATGGCACGGCGCGTTTCTGGGAGTTCTGGAGGTGGCCATTCGCCATGCGCTATGGCCGCATCGCGACGGCCGTTGAGTGAGGCAGGGCCCCTCGACGAGTCGCTTCGCGGACTTGAGGCCGTGCTAGGCCATTGCTTTGCCGATCCGCTCTTGCTGTCCGCCGCTTGCTCTCACTCCAGCATTCCCCGCCGGTCGGGAGGCGAAGACGGAGCGGCGTTCGACCGCCTCGAGTTCCTCGGCGACCGCGTCGTCGGGCTCGTCGTGGCCGAGATCCTGTTCCGCCGCTTTCCGCACGAGGCTGAAGGCGATCTCGCGCGGCGCCATGCCGCGCTTGTCAGCCGCGAGATGCTGGCCGCCATCGCCCAAGCGCTCGATCTCGGCCGCTATTTGCGCTTCGCCGCGGGCCAGGAGGAAGCCAGCCTCCGCCGCAACCGGGCGGTGTTGGCTGACGCGCTCGAAGCGGTGATTGCCGCCCTCTATCTCGATGGCGGCCTTGCCGCCGCGCGGCGCTTCATCGTTGCGCAGATCGAGCCGCGGCTGCGGGCCGATGCGGCGCCGCCGCAGGACGCGAAGACGGCGCTGCAGGAATGGGCGCAGGCGCGCGGCAAGAAGCTGCCGACCTATGCGACGCTGGCCGTCGCCGGCCCGGCTCACCTGCCGCAATTCGCCGTCGAGGTGCAGGTGGAAGGCTGCGGCGCCGAAATCGGGCGTGGGTCGTCCAAGCGGGCGGCGGAGCAGGCCGCGGCACAGGCCCTGCTGGGTCGGTTGCAGCCGGGATGAGCGACGTCATTTCCGCGGCGGCGCCACGGCGTTGCGGCCTCGTCGCCGTGCTCGGCGCGCCCAATGTCGGCAAGTCGACTCTGGTCAATCGCTTGGTCGGCGCCAAGGTGACGATCGTCTCGCCAAAGGTGCAGACGACGCGCACGCGCATCACCGGTATCGCCGTCGACGGCGCCGTGCAGATGATCTTCGTCGATACGCCGGGAATTTTTGCGCCGAAGCGCCGGCTCGACCGGGCGATGGTCGAGGCCGCCTGGCGAAGCGCGGCGGACGCCGACCTTGTCCTGCTGCTGGTCGATGCCAAGCGGGGCGTCGACGAGGATTCGCAGCGTATCGTCGCCGGGCTGAAGGAGCGCAAGATCGCTACCACGCTGGTGCTCAACAAGGTCGATCTGGTCAACAAGACTGTGTTGCTCAAGCTCGCCGCGGTGCTCAATCAGTCCGGCGACTTCGCCGATACGTTCATGGTCTCGGCCGAGACCGGCGACGGGGTCGTCGAAGTCAAGCGGCATATTCTGGCGGGCCTGCCGGAAGGTCCTTGGCTCTATCCGGACGATCAGCTGACCGATCTTTCCGAGCGCCTGCTTGCCGCCGAGATCACCCGCGAACAGGTATTCCGCCAGTTGCATGAGGAGGTCCCCTACGCCATCGCGGTGGAGACGGAGAAGTGGGAAGAGTTCAAAGACGGCAGTGCCCGCGTCGACCAGGTGATCTATGTCCAGCGCGACGGCCACAAGAAGATTGTCATCGGCGAGAAGGGGCAACGCATCAAGGCGATTGGCGCCGCGGCGCGGGCCGAGCTTGCCAATATCCTTGGACGCAACATCCACCTTTTCCTGCACGTGAAAGTCGCCGCGGACTGGTCCGAGCGCCGCGAGTTCTACCGCATGTGGGGCCTCGAGTTCGACGCTTGATGCTCCGCGCGCCGAGGCGCGCCGCATCGTCGCAATTTGCAGCGGACCGCGCATGGAATGGATTGACGACGGCATCGTTCTGGCGCGGCGGCGGCACGGCGAGGCCGCGGCGATCGTGTCGCTATTCACGCGCGCGCATGGGCGGCATCTCGGCTTGGTGCGTGGCGGCGCCGGCCGGCGGGCGGCGGGAGTGTACGAGGCCGGAAATCTGCTGCGCGCACGCTGGCGGGCCCGCCTGTCGGAGCATCTTGGCAGCTATGCGTGCGAGCCGGTCGAAGGCTTCGCCGCCGGGGTGCTCGATGACCCGCTTCGGCTCGAGGGGCTCGCCGCCGCCTGCGGCGTACTGGAATTGGCGCTCGCCGAGCGCGAGCCGCATGAAAGCCTGTTTGACGCCACGCTCGAGCTGCTGCGCGGGTTCGCGCGGCCGGGCTGGGCCGGCGACTATGTGCGCTGGGAACTGCGCTGCATTGCCGAGTTCGGATTCGGGCTCGATCTGGAACGCTGCGCCGTCTCGGGCACGAACCACGATCTTGCTTTCGTCTCGCCGCGTTCCGGCCGCGCCGTGAGCGCCAGCGCCGGCGCGCCTTACCGAGACCGGCTGTTGGCGCTCCCCGCCTTCCTCAAGGCGCCGGCCGGCGATCCGGCGGATGCGGCGGAAATCACGGCTGGGCTGCTACTTACCGGGCATTTCCTCGAGCGCTTCGTCCTCGGTCCACAGCGGCGGGCATTGCCCGCTGCCCGCACACGACTTGTTGATCGGTGGCGGCATTCGGCTACTATATCTAGTAGAAGTACGAGAGATTCCTGAGGATGCCCGCCAAGCCCGCTCAGACCGGAGATATACGTCCCGTCGCGCTCGCCGACGCCCTCGGCGAGCGCTATCTGTCCTACGCCCTGTCGACCATCATGTCGCGCTCGCTGCCCGACGTGCGCGATGGGTTGAAGCCGGTGCACCGCCGGCTGCTCTATGCGATGCAGCAGCTCGGCCTCGATCCCCAGACGGTGGCGAAGAAGTGCGCGCGCGTGGTCGGCGATGTCATCGGCAAATATCACCCGCATGGCGACGTTGCCGTCTATGACGCGCTGGTCCGGTTGGCGCAGGATTTCGCGCAGCGCTATCCGCTGATCGACGGTCACGGCAATTTCGGCAATATCGACGGCGATAACGCCGCGGCGATGCGCTACACCGAAGCGCGGTTGACGGCGGTGGCGCAGGCCCTGATGGACGGCCTCGACGAGGACGCCGTCGATTTCCGTTCGACCTATGACGGCGAAGGGCAGGAGCCGGTCGTCCTGCCGGCGAATTTTCCCAATCTGCTGGCCAATGGCGCCACCGGCATCGCGGTCGGCATGGCGACCAGCATTCCGCCGCACAATGCCGGCGAGATCTGCGCCGCGCTGCTGCATCTCGTCAAGTTCCCGAGGGCGACCATCGGCAAGCTCGTCGAGTTCATTCCCGGACCGGATTTTCCGACCGGCGGCGCGCTGGTCGAATCGCGCGAGGCGGTGACGGCGGCCTATGCCAGCGGCCGCGGCAGTTTTCGCGTGCGCGCAAGGTGGACGGTCGAAAAGCTCGGCCACGGTCAGTTTCAGGTGGTGGTCACCGAAATTCCCTATCAGGTGCAGAAATCGCGCCTGATCGAGAAGATGGCGGAGCTGCTGACGACCAAGAAGCTCGCGCTGCTCGGCGACGTTCATGACGAATCGGCCGAGGACGTCCGCATCGTGCTCGAGCCGAAGAGCCGCAATGTCGATCCCAACGTGTTGATGGAATCGCTGTTCCGGCAGACCGAGCTCGAGACGCGCTTTCCGCTCAACATGAACGTGCTGAGCGCCCGCAACATACCGGGCGTGATGAATCTTCGCGAGGTGCTGCAGGCGTTTCTCGACCACCGGCACGAGGTGCTCAAGCGTCGCGCCAAGTTCCGTCTCGCCAAGATCGAGCAGCGGATCGAGGTCCTCGACGGCTATTTGATCGCCTATCTCAACATCGATGCCGTGATCCGCATCATCCGCAGCGAGGATGATCCGAAAGCCGTGATGATGAAGCGCTTTCGGCTCACCGATGTGCAGGCCGAGGCCATCCTAAACATGCGGCTGCGTGCCCTGCGCAAGCTTGAGGAGATCGAGATCAAGCGCGAGCGCGATGCGCTCGCCGTCGAAGGCAAGGAGCTCGGCCGCCTGCTCAAGGACGAGGCCAAGCGGTGGCAGAAGATTGCGGACGAAATCGGCGAAATCCGCAAGCGCTTCGGCGAGAAGACGGAGATCGGACGCAGGCGCACCGAAATCGCCGACGCGCCGGCGCCGATCGTCGTGCCGATCGAGGCGCTGATCGAGCGCGAGCCGATCACCGTCATTTGCTCCGCCAAGGGCTGGGTCCGCGTGTTCAAGGGCCACTCCGACGATCTCTCGGAGATCCGCTACAAGGAAGGCGACAGCGCCAAGTTTGCGCTCAAGGCGGAGAGCACCGACAAGCTGCTGGTCCTTGCCACCAACGGGCGGTTCTATATGGTGCCCTGCGACAAGCTGCCCGGCGCGCGCGGCGACGGCGAGCCGCTGAAGCTCATGGTCGATATGGGCGATGCCGAGATCGTGCAGAGTCTCGTCCACAAGCCGGGTCGCAAGCTGCTGGTCGCGGCAAGCGACGGCCGCGGCTTCATCGTCGCGGAGGACGAGGTGGTGGCGCAGACCCGGGCCGGCAAGCAGGTGCTGAATGTCGGCGAGGGCGTCACGGCACGGGCCTGCTGCCCGGTCGAGGGCGATACCGTCGCGGTCATCGGCGAGAACCGCAAGCTCTTGTTGTTCGCCGCCGCCGACCTGCCGGAGATGAACCGCGGTCGCGGCGTCATCCTGCAGAAGTACAAGGAGGGCGGCCTGTCCGACGTCAAGGTCTTCAATCTTGCCGAGGGTCTTAGCTGGCGCGCCGGCATCGGCGTCCGGACCGAGACCGATCTCCAGGACTGGGTGGGCCAGCGGGCGCAGGCCGGGCGCCTGCCGCCGCAGGGCTTCCCACGCGTCAATCGGTTTACTTGACATTGGGTCAGGGTTATAAGCTGCCGCACCGGCCGCCAGCCGTGGGGCTTGACGACAAGAGGATTGGCGGATCGCCAACAAGACAACGATAGCGGCGGGCACCAACCCGCTCTGCAAACGAAAAAGCAAAGTCAGGGAAGCAGAAGAGCTATGGTCTGGGAAGGACGTTCGGATGGGATGCGATGGTAGGCAGCGCCGCTGCGTGAATCGATCCCGCCCTCTCCTTCTGCGGGGCATCCCGGCCTGACCGGCGGAGCCGGGGCCGCGTGCCAGTGATTTGTCGTCGGCCGGGCGCTCGTCCGTGCCGCTTCAACGGGAGGTGCCGTCTTGAATGTCTTGTTGCGAGTAAGCCATGTCATCGATGCGCTCAACGAGCGCATCGGTAAGACGATCTACTGGCTGGTACTGGCCGCCGTGCTCGTCAGCTCCGGCAATGCCGTCAGCCGCTACGCATTGAATATGAGCTCGAACGCGTGGCTCGAGATTCAGTGGTATCTGTTCTCGGCCGTCTTCCTGCTGTGCTCCGGTTACACGCTGCTGCGCAACGAGCATATCCGGATCGACATCGTCGCCGGCCGTATGTCGCGGCGGACGCAGACCTGGATCGATATTCTCGGCGGCCTGTTCTTTCTGCTGCCGATGTCCATCATCATCATGCGGTTGTCGTGGCCCATGTTCTGGGAATCCTGGACCCGTAACGAGATATCCGCCAACGCCGGCGGGCTCATCGTCTGGCCGGTCAAGCTGCTGGTGCCGACCGGCTTTCTGCTACTGACGCTGCAGGGCCTGTCCGAGCTCGTCAAGCGCATCGCCTTCCTTAGAGGATTGATCCCCGATCCCGCCGATAAGCAGCATGGCTTCCACGGCGTAACGCCGCTCGTCGAGGAGCCGCGGCAATGACCGGTATTCTGATCGCCAACATGGCGCCGATGATGTTCACGGCGCTGGTGGTCCTCCTGCTGTTCGGCTACCCGGTCGCATTCGCGCTTGCCGCGAACGGTCTATTTTTCGGGTTCATCGGCATCGAGCTCGGCCTGTTGACGCCGGCATTGCTCCAGGCGCTTCCCGAACGCGTGTTCGGCATCATGCGCAACGACACGCTGCTGGCGATCCCCTTCTTCACCTTCATGGGGTTGATCCTCGAACGCAGCGGCATGGCCGAAGATCTCCTCGACACCGTCGGGCAGCTCTTCGGACCGCTTCGCGGCGGTCTCGCCTATGCCGTGATCTTCGTCGGCGCGTTGCTTGCGGCGACGACCGGCGTCGTCGCCGCGTCGGTCATCGCCATGGGGTTGATCTCGCTGCCGATCATGCTGCGCTACGGCTACGACCGGCGCGTCGCCGCCGGCGTGATCGCCGCCTCGGGCACGCTGGCGCAGATCATCCCACCGAGCCTGGTGCTGATCGTCATGGCCGACCAGCTTGGCCGCTCGGTCGGCGACATGTACGCGGGAGCGATGGTGCCCGGCCTCGTGCTTGCCGCCCTCTATGCCCTCTATATCTTTGGCGTGACTATCTACAAACCGAAACTTGCGCCGGCGCTGCCGCCGGAAGCACGGAAATTGCGCGGCTTCCGGCTGGTCGAGCGGGTCATCGTCTCGTTGATTCCGCCGCTGCTGCTCATCTTCCTGGTGCTCGGCACGATCTTCCTTGGCATCGCCACGCCGACCGAAGGCGGCGCCATGGGTGCCACCGGGGCGTTGATCCTGGCGCTGCTGAACCGCCGCCTCGATTGGTCGCTTTTGCGCCAAGCGATGGACACCACGGCGAAGCTGTCCTCGTTCGTGATCTTCATCCTCGTCGGCTCGACGGTCTTCAGTCTTACGTTTCGCGGCGTCAACGGCGATCTGTGGGTCGAAAATCTGCTGACCAGCCTGCCCGGCGGCCAAGCAGGCTTTCTGATCGTCGTCAACATCATGGTCTTCCTGCTCGCCTTCTTCCTCGATTTCTTCGAGCTGGCGTTCATCATCGTGCCGCTGTTGGCGCCGGTCGCGGAGAAGCTCGGCATCGACCTCATATGGTTCGGCGTTCTGCTCGGGGTCAACATGCAGACCTCGTTCATGCATCCGCCCTTCGGCTTCGCCCTGTTCTATCTGCGCAGCGTGGCGGCGAAAGCCGACTACCTCGATAAGATCACCGGCAAGCTGACCGAGAAGGTCACCACCGCCCAGATCTACTGGGGTGCAATTCCGTTTGTCTGCATCCAGCTCATCATGGTGGCGCTGGTCATCGGCTTCCCGAGCATGGTGCTGCACGCGCTTTCGGGGCCGCACGTCGATCCGGCGACGGTCAATATGCAGGTACCGATCATCGACTACAGTGCTCCGCCGAGCAAATAGCTACCTCAACCGCTATCGCCCCTGGGAGCGCTGCCAAGCGCAGCGCTCCCAGGCGGCTTAGGACGGAATTCGCGGAAGCTTCAGGTCGATTTTGTCGCCGTCGCCGTCGTCTTCGCCGCCGTCATCCGACCGGCGCCGAAGCCGACAGCGAGCCCTGCAGCGCCCGCTATGGCGACATTCGTCCAGTTTTCTTGCTTTTCAGCCGGCACCGACGACTGTGCGGCTGGACGTGGGGTTGCCGCCGCGGCTGGTGCGGCTTGTGCCGTCTGGGCGCCAACGGCCGATGCAGCAAACTGCATAAAGTTATCGAACGTGTTCTCGGCGACGCGGAACCACAGATTTTCCTCGTCGCGGAACTTGACCCATGAGTCGTAGACCTTCTTGAACTTCGGGTTCTTCGCCGAAGTTTCGGTGTAGAGCTCGTTCGCCGCATTGTAGGACGCCTGCATGATCTCGCGGCTGAACGGCCGGAGCAGCGTGCCGCCCGCGATCAGCCGGCGCAGCGCCGGCGGGTTCTGCACGTCGTACCTCGCCGGCATCAGGATATTTGCCTCGGCGCATGCCGTCTCGAACAGTGCCTTGTAGTTGGCCGGGAGCGCCTGCCACTGGCCGAGATTGACCAGCATATCGACCTGCGGGCCGCCCTCCCACCAGCCGGGGTAGTAGTAGTATTTAGCGACCTTGTTGAAGCCGAGCTTCTCGTCGTCGTAGGGGCCGACCCATTCGGCGGCGTCGATCGTGCCCTTCTCCAGCGCCGGGTAGATGTCGGGGGCGCCGAGTTGCTGCGTCACCAGGCCGAGCTTCGACAGGATCTGACCGGCGAAGCCGCCGATCCGCATCTTGAGGCCTTTGAAGTCCTCGACCGTCTTGATCTCCTTGCGGAACCAGCCGCCCATCTGGCAGCCGGTGTTGCCCGCCGGAATGGCGTGGACGTTGTAGTCCTTGAAGAACTCGTTCATCAGCTCGCGGCCGCCGCCATAATACATCCAGGCGTTCTGCTGGCGGGTGTTGAGGCCGAATCCCGCCGAAGTCGAGAAGGCGAAGGTCGGGTCCTTGCCGACATAGTAGTAGGCAGCGGTGTGGCCGCACTCGACCGTGCCATTCTGGACGGCGTCCAGAACCTGCAGCGCAGGCACGATTTCGCCGGCCGCAAACACGCGGATTTCGAATTTCTTGTCGGTCGCCTCGGAAACGCGCTTGGCAACGTGCTCCGGGCCGCCGAAGAGCGTGTCGAGGCTCTTTGGCCAGCTCGCCGCGAGACGCCACTTCACTTCCGGCATGCTCTGGGCGATCGCCGGTGCGGGAAAGCTCGACGCTGAGGCTGCGGCGCCGGCGACGGCCGCTCCGGTCAGGAATTTACGACGCTTGATCATGTGTCTCCCTCGTTTCTCCCTGGTTTCAACCTGACGGCCGTCGGTGCGCCTAGCGACAACGCTTGCCGTCGTTGACAAGAGCGTCTAGCGCCCCATTGCGGCCTTGCCCAAAGCGTATATGACGGAACCGGCGCGAACAAGGTGTTACGGCGAGGCTGTCAGTGACGCTCGAGTTGTCCGCCTCTTGTAGCGGGTGAGTTGTTCGGCAAGTTCGCACTCTGTTCCCCGGGGAGTGGTTCGCTTCGGGCGCAAAGTGCTAATGTTACTTGTCCGAAGCCGAGAGACCGCCGGCAAGCCACGGCTCGCCGAAATCGGAGAGCGACCATGAATGTTGCAATGCTGCCGAGGGTAAGGCGTATCGCCGTTCTGTTAGCTGTCGGCGTCTTGCTGTCGGGGCAGTCGGGAGGAGGTTGCGATGGCGCGCAGTCAACGCGGCCTGCCATCTCGCTTGAACAAGCGCGCCAAGTCGCGGTTCAAATCGAGAATTCGCCGTTCGTGGCGCCGCCGCGGACCGTCGAGGACGTCGCGGCCATCCTCGATCGCCAGAAGCCTGATCCCGCCAAGGCCTTGGAGCTTCAGAAGGCCGCCGATGCCGCAATCCCGTCCGGCCTCAGCGCGCAGGAAGGGGTTAATGCCCTTGTGAAGCGAGCCGAGGCGGCGTTCGAAGTCGGACGAATAAGACAGGTTTTTGTCGACGGAGAAGAGGCGCTTCGGTTGGCGCGGTCGCGGGGCTTGGACCCGACGAGAATACTCGTTCTCCTTCGCACTACGGAGACCCTTACCGGGCGGTTCGGCAACCTTGTCCGTTATAGCGAAGAGCTCATCCAACTGAGCCGAACAAGAGGCCGCTTGGGTGACGCTTTCAGTCCGATGGGTTTGCTGGCCTACAATCTTGCCTCGGCTGGGGATTTTGCCGGCGCCAGTCGGTACTTGGGCCAGGCCGAGAACCTCTTGAAAGAGTCGAAGACCTGGGACGGCGGAAGATCCTACTTCCAATATGGCGGAGCGTGGGAAAGTTCCGTACAAGCAGGCCGCGCCGGGGTCGCGGGTTTTTCAGGGAACTTTGAAG
>JACQDQ010000209.1 GCA_016201015.1 Pseudomonadota bacterium
ACGAAGAGGCCGACCAGCGGCAGGTTGAGGATCAGCAGCACGACGTTGCCGACATACATGCTGGCGATGAAGCCCCAGAACAGCGCCGGCTGCTGCTCGATGAGCAACGGGCCCGGCGCGATGCCGTGCACCATGAGCGCGGCCAGCATCACCGCCGGGATCGGACCCGGCGGCACGCCGAGCGCCAGCATCGGCACGAAGGCGCCGCAGGCGGCGGAGTTGTTGGCCGATTCCGGGCCGGCCACGCCGGCGACCGCGCCGCGGCCGAATTCCTCCGGGTGGCGCGCGATGCGCCGCTCGAGCCCGTAGGAGACGAAGGACGAGATGATATGCGCCGAGCCCGGCACGATGCCGATGAGGAAGCCGATCAGCGTGCCGCGGGCGATCGGCCAGGCCGATTGCGCCCATTCCTCGCGCGACGGCATCAGCTCGCGGAGCTTCGGTTTCTGCACCGGCGGTAAATTGGTCCGGCCGGCGGTGAGCAGGATTTCCGAGACGCCGAACAATCCGACCGCAACCGGCACGATGCCGATGCCGTCGCCAAGCTCGACGATGCCGTAGTGGAAGCGGAAGAAGCCGCTCATCTGGTCGATGCCGATGGTGCCGAGGAACAGGCCGAGCACGGCCATGGCCAGTGTCTTCGGCATCGGGCCGCTGCTCATATAGGCGAGCATGAGCAGGCCCAGCGCCAGCAGGCCGAAATACTCCGGCGGTCCGAATTTGAGCGCGATCGCGGCAAGCGGCGGGGCGAGCAGCATCAGGCCGACGACGCTCGAGGTGCCGGCGATGAACGAGCCGACGGCGGCGATGGCGAGCGCGGCACCGGCGCGGCCCTTCTGCGTCATCGCATAGCCGTCGATGCAGGTCATCACCGAGGCGGCCTCGCCGGGAATGCGCATGAGGATGGAGGTGGTCGAGCCGCCATACATCGCGCCGTAATAGATGCCGGCGAGCAGTACGATGGCGATGGTCGGGTTGAGGCCGAAAGTGGCAGGCAGCAATAGGCTGATGCCGGCGAGCGGGCCGATGCCGGGCAGCATGCCGACCAACGTGCCGATCACGCAGCCGACGATGGCGTAGAACAGCACCGCCGGCGTCAGCGCGACCGAGAAGCCGAGCGCGAGATTGTGCAGCGTTTCAACCAAGGCGGGCCGTCAGAAATTCCACGGTCCGCGCGGCAGCGGTACCAGCAGCAGGTCGGAAAAGAGATAGAACGAGCCGAGTGACAGCGCGAGCGCGGCAATGGCGACGGCGGCCGGCGGCCGACGCTCGACGATGCCGAGAAAGAAGACGAGCAGGGCCATCACCGTCAGGCGATAGCCGATGACTTCGAGCGCGAGCGCGGCGAAGGCGCAGCCGGCGAGGATCATCGCGGCGTGCCGTGCCTCGGTCCAATCGAGGCTGCGCAGTTCCGGCCCGCCGCGCATCGCCACGACCGCGCCGAGAATGGCCAGCAGCACGGCAAGCGCCAGCGGCAGGTAGCCCGGCCCCGGATGGCTGAGGGAGCCGAGCGGCAGAACTCGTGTCTCCCACATGATCGCCAGCGCGAAGGCGACGAGAACGGCGCCGGCCAGACGGTCGCTGCCGACGCCACGCTTGTCCGCCGCCGGCGAGGTCGGCGTATCGTCCACGATCGGCGCCTACTCGACCTTGCCGATACGCTGGATCGCCTCGGCCAGCATCTTGGCGTCCTTGTCCCAGAATTTCTGGAACTCCGGCGCATCGAGATAGCTGACCGGCGTTTGCAAATTCTCCATGGCCGTATTGAAGTTCGGATCTTTGATGACCTGACGCACGGCATTGCGCAATGCCGCCATCACTGGGTCCGGGGTCTTGGCCGGCGCGTAGAGCCCGGCCCAGATATAGAACTCGATGTCGTAGCCGAGTTCCTTGAAGGTCGGCACGTCGGGCAGCGCGGCGACGCGCGCTGCGCCCCAGCCGGCGAGCGGGCGCAGCTTGCCCGCCTGGATCTGCGGGATGACGACGCCCGGCCCCGAGGCAAGCGCCTGCACATGGCCGCCGAGGATCGCCGTCATCGCCGGGCCGGCGCCGTTGAACGGCACGTGGCGCAATTTGATGCCGGCGGCGTGGGCGAACATCTCCATCGCCATGTGCAGCGTCCCGTAGACGCCCGAGGAGGAGTAGGCGATCAGTCCCGGCCGTTGCTTGGCGTCGGCGACGAGCTGGGCCACCGTCTTCCACGGGCTGTCGGCCGGCACCACGAGAATCGTCGGGTCGGAGCTGATGAGCGCGAGCGGCGAGAGCTGGTCGAGCGTGTAGGCCGGCGTGCGGCCGAACAGCTTGTCGGCCTCCGGGATGACCGAGATGCTGGAAAGCGCCATCACAATCGTGTAGCCGTCCGGCCGCGCATTGGCGACCGAGGCCATGCCGACCGCGCCGGCGGCACCCACACGATTGGCGACGACGACCGGCTGCTTCAGATATTTCTCCATGGCCGCAGCCGTGGGGCGCGCCGTCTGGTCGGCGACGCCGCCCGGCGGGAAGGGGACGACCATGGTGATCGGGCGGCTGGGGAAGGCGTCCTGCGCCGCGACGGCGAGCGGCACGACGAGCAGGGCGAGCGCGGCGAGCGTCGCACGCAGGACGGAGCATGGCATCGGACGACCCTCCTCATCTTTGCCGTCCGCCGCGAGCGCGCGGACGTTGTTTCCCGCATCAAACGCGGAAGCGGCGGCCAAGGCAAGGGGTGGATCGTCGATGGCCCAGGCAGCGCCCCGGACTGGCGCAAGCTCCGTCGCTACAGCGCGAGGCCGATGGCCGACAGCTTGTCGCGCAGCTCGGCGAGCTTGCGCTCCTTGGACGCCGGATCGTTCAGTCCGGCAAGATAGTTCGCCTGAAAATTAGGGCGATGCAAATAGGCGTCGAGACGCTGGTGGGCCGCTTGCAGATTGGCGCCTGGAGTGAAGACGCCGGCAGCGCATAATTCGATCAGCTTGAGGGCGGGATCGGCAGACGTTTGCGCGTCGCTTTCCACGCGCTCGAATAGGCGAACCTCGCGGATGATCTCCGTCTGCGCCGCTTCGAGCGGCGCGGCGTATTTGGACGTCTGCACCTCGAGCAACTTCGCCTCGGCGAGAAGGCGGTGGAGATGCGCGATGCGGCGCAGCTTCTGGATCGGCGCGCCAAGCTCCTTGGCCATCCGCTGCGGCAGCTTTTGATGTTCGAAAAGGTAGTCCATGTAGCGCCGGAGCTGCAGCCGCAGCGCGGAATCGTGCACCGCGCCGTGGAATTGCAGCAGCCGCTTGAACTGCTCGTCGATCTGCGGCGTCGACTGCAGCACCGTGCGCAGGGCCTCGGGCGACAGCATGCGCGCCATGCGTTTTTCGAGCAGGGTGCGCGTCGGCTCGCCGCCCAGGCGCGCCTCGGCGGCGTCGAAGCGGGCGAGCAGCTTGAGCTGCGCTTGCAGCTCGATCTCCACCGACTCCGATGCCAGCGGCCGCGTGACCATCAGCGCCTTCTGCAGCTTGACGACCAGCGCGCCGGCGGTGGCCGGCATCGGCGCCTGCGCAAGCAGGCGCGCCAGCCGCGTCAGCGTGGTGTCGGGAGCGCTCGACGCGGCCGTGCCGGTCAGCAGATCGACGATCGCCTCGACATAGGCGGCGAGATTGCCCTTGGTGCCGAAGAGATCCTTGAGCGTCGTATCGCCGTCGACCAGTTCGCCAAATAGCACGTCGAGATAGGGGTAAGCGTCGGCGGCGCGGCCGCTCAAGGCGAGCAGCCGATCGATTTTCTCGCCATAGCTCTTGGCGCCGCCGAGATACATGGTCAGCGCGCCGTTGATGATATGATCGCGCAGGGCCGGCGGCTCGGTGCGCCGCGCGGTGGCGATGAACTCGCCGAAGGTCGCGGGCGTTATGCGCCGCGGCGGATGTGCGGCAAACCATGCATTCGTCCGCAGCACGAGCGCGTCGACGATCGCGTATATCTCGAGAACGCGGGCGTTGACGCCGAGCTTGGTGCCTTGCACCTGTGCCACCGCGACCTTCTGCACGGCCGTCTGATAGGTGGTGCCCGTGCCGAGGACGAGCTTCTGATAATCCGGCTGGGAGAGAAGCTCGGTGGGCGTAATCTTGAGATGATCGAGCAAGGAGCGGCACAGCCGCCCGACCAGCCGTCGGGCCGACGGCTCGTAGAGATGATCGGCGACGCGGCAGAAGACCGCTTCGCGCGCGGCCATGGCGAGATCGGCGTCGTTGGACATCGGCAGGCGGTCTCGGACAATTTGTTGAATGTGCAGCGGTCGGTGAGAATACGGTAATAGTGCTTAAGAGAAGTTTAACTTTCGTGTCAGAATATCTACTTAATGCGTTGTTCTATCATACATATATGATATCGCCAGGGCTCCTCTCACGATGACAGAGAAGGCGCAGACGACCCCGCCGCCGCCGGTCTATGCGCCTTATGCGGATGGGCGCGGACAACTCGCCATGGGCCTCATGGCGCTCGACCCCGGTCAATGGGTCGAGATCGACGGAAACCTGCCGACGCAGCTCGCGATCAAGCGCGAGTTGCTGCAAGCACGCCGAGACGAAGTCCTCGCGGCACTGCCGGAGAGCCGGGCCGGTGCGGTCGAGACGCGCGATCTGCTGCTCGCGCATCTCATTGAACGCTTCCCCGAGCGCTACCGACTCATTCCGGCCGGCATCGAAAACCGGATGACTGATGAGAACTTGGCGATTGCCGGCTTCGCGGATGCCCCGCTGGAGCTGGCCGGGCGGCTGGTGCAGGAGGATTTCTGCCTGATGCAAGCCGGCGAGGGCGGTTACCGCCTGGTCGCTGCGTGCCTATGCTTTCCGTCGCGCTGGCGGCTCGACGACAAGCTCGGGCAGCCACTGCGCTCGATCCACGGGCCGGTGCCGCACTACGCCGAGCGATTGGCGCGGCCGGTTGATAATTTCTTCACGCTGATCAAGCTCGACAAACCGGTCTGGCGCGTCAACTGGACGGTTCACGACACGCCGACACTGTTTCAGCCTGATCCGCCGGCGGTCGCCGCGCACGACATCGATGCGGCGAATGCCGGCGACCGGCTGTGGGTGCGGGTCGAACGCCAGACCCTGCGCCGGCTGCCCATCAGCGGCGACGTGCTGTTCACCATCCGCACCTATGTCGATCCGCTGCGCGCGCTCGCGGCGCAGCCGGCTTTGGCGCGCGGGCTGGCCGCCACGGTCCGCGATCTGCCGCTCGACTCCGTCCGCTACAAGAATCTGCTGGCGTATCGCGACGCGGTGCTCGGCTATCTCGATGGCGTTGCCGGCTTGTAGCGCCTCGCGCCGCTTTCGGCTACGGTCCGCCGGCGAGGAGGAGGCGAATGAGCAAGGCGAGCATTGTTCGTTCCCACGAGGCGGCGCCGGAACGCGAGATCGTCGAAGCGTTGGTGCGTCGGGCGCGGACCGCCATGCGGGCGATCGCCGGCGCCGACCAGGCGCGCATCGACGAGGCGGTGACGGCGTTGGCGTGGTCGCTGTACAAGCCCGAGCATGCGCGCGAACTGGCTGAACTGGCGGTCAAGGATACCGGCCTCGGCAACGTCGCCGACAAGATCGTCAAGAACCAGCGCAAGACCTTCGGCACGCTGCGCGATCTGATGCGCGCCAAGACGGTCGGCGTGATCGAGGAAGATCGCGCACGCGGCATCGTCAAATACGGCAAGCCTGTCGGCGTCGTCGCGGCGATCTGCCCCTCGACCAATCCGGCGGCGACACCGGTCAATAAGGCGATGATGGCGCTGAAGGGCGCCAACGCGGTGATCATCGGCCCGTCGCCGTCCGGCGCCGCGACCACGACGCGCACTGTCGATCTCATGCGCGCGGCGCTTGGCCGCATCGGCCTGCCGGCCGATCTCGTGCAAATCCTGCCGTCGCCGGTCACCAAGGGGCTGACTCAGGCGCTGATGGAGGCGGCCGATCTCGTCGTCTGCACCGGCTCGCAGGACAATGTGCGCCGCGCCTATCGCAGCGGCACGCCGGCGATCGGCGTCGGCGCCGGCAACGTGCCGGTGATCATCGACGAGACCGCCGACCTCGCCGATGCCGCGCGCAAGATCTGCGCCTCGAAGATCTTCGACAACGCCACCTCATGCTCCTCCGAGAACTCGGTGATCGTCGTCGACACGGTCTATGACCGCGCGATCGATGCGTTGCGCGACACCGGCGGCTATCTCGCGACCACGCAGGAGGCGAAGCACATCCAGGAGCATCTATGGGAAGGCGGACATCTCAATCGCGAGCTGATCGCCAAGGACGCCGCCGTGCTGGCCGCCGCATTCGATCTGCCTGAGCCCGCGCGTAGCGCGAAATTCGTCATGGTCGAGGAGACCGGCGTCGGCCCGGCCCATCCGCTCTCCGGCGAGAAGCTCTCGCTCGTACTCGCGGTCTATCGGGCGCGGGATTTCGACGCGGCCGTCGCGCGGGTGCGCGAGATTCTGGCCTATCAAGGCATGGGTCATTCCTGCGGCCTGCACAGCCGGGACATGGCGAGGGCATATCGGTTGGCGGCCGAGCTCGATGTCGTGCGCGTGCTGGTCAATCAGGCGCACACCTTCGGCAATGGCGGCAGCTTCGACAACGGGCTCAATTTCACGCTGTCGATGGGCTGCGGCACCTGGGCCAAGAACAGCATCTCCGAGAACCTGAACTACCGGCACTTCATCAACGTGACGCATCTCTCGACCGTGATCCCCGAGGACAAGCCGAGCGAGGACGCGCTGTTCGGCGCCCATTGGGCCCGCTACGGCAAGTGACATGAACTTCCTCGAATGCGCGGCGAAGCCGCTGCTTGCCGCCGCTGGTATTGCCGTGCCGCAGGGCATCGTCACCATGACCGCCGACGGCGCGGCGAATGCGGCAAGGGAGTTGGGTGGGCCGGTCGTGGTCAAGGCGCAGGTGCCGGCCGGCAAGCGCGGCAAATCAGGCGGCGTCCGCCCCGCCGACGATCCCGAAGGCGCGAGGGCGGTCGCCGAAGCGATTCTACGGTTGGAGATCGGCGGGCATCCGGTGATGAGCCTGCTGGTCGAGCGGCGCGCCAAGATCACCGCCGAATATTACGCGGCGGTGATCAACGATCCGGCAAGCCAGGGGCCGCTTATCCTCTTCTCGACCCTCGGTGGCATGGAAATCGAGGAGGCGGCGAATAAGGATCCGCGCCAGGTGCGGCGGCTGGCCGTCGATATCCGCAAAGGGCTCGACCGCGCGACCGCGGCGAAACTGCTCGCCGATACCGGGGTGCGCGGCGTCGCCACCTATGCCGATGTGCTGGAGAAGCTCTACGGCGTCTATCGTACGCACGACGCCGAATTGGTCGAGATCAATCCGCTGGCGGTCACCGACAAGGGGCAGGTGGTCGCGCTCGACTGCAAGTTTGTGCTCGACGAGTCCGCCGCCAAGCGGCGCGCGGAACTTGCGGCGCGCGGCGTGCCCGAGCAACTGAGCGAGCTGGAAGCGCGCGGCCGGGCGCTTGGCCTGCGCTATATCGAGCTGGGCGGTGCGATCGGCGTGCTGGCCAACGGCGCCGGTCTCACCATGACGACGATGGACGTCATTCGCCATCACGGCGGGCAGCCGGCGAATTTTCTCGAGATCGGCGGCGACGCCTACACCCTTGCCAAGCCGGCGCTGGAGCTGGTGCTGGCCAATCCGCGCGTGCGCGCGCTGGTGGTCAATTTCTGCGGCGCCTTCGCCCGCACCGACGTGATGACCGCCGGGGTCATCGAGGCTTGGCAGGCGCTCAAGCCGAAGGTGCCGGCCTTCTTCTCGATCCACGGCACCGGCGAGGACGAGGCGGTGAAGCTGCTTCAGGAGCGCCTCGGCCTCAAGCCGTTCGACCTGATGGACGACGCGATCAAGGCAGCGATCGAAGCTGCCGAGGCGCTGCGCGCATGATCGTGCGCCGGAACGAGCGCGTGTTGGTGATGGGCATCACCGGCCGCCAGGGCACGTTCTGGACGGAGCGTATGCAGGCCTACGGCACGCGCGTGATGGGGGGCGTCAACCCGACCAAGGCCGGCACGACGCATTGCAACGTGCCGGTCTTCGCCACGGCCGACGACGCGGCGAAGGGCGGCGGCTTCGAGGTCGCGGTGCTGTTCATTCCGCCGCTGGCGGTCAAGGACGCGGCGCTCGACGCGATCGACGCCGGCGCCAAGAAACTCGTCGTGCTGACCGAACACGTGCCGGTGCAGGACGTGATGTATTTCCTCGCGGCTTCGCGCGAGCGTGGCGTCGCCGTGTGCGGCCCCAACACCGCCGGCGTGGTGACGCCCGGCGAGTGCTTCGTCGGCTTCATGCCCGCCTTCGATCCGCGCATCTTCAAATCTGGCGCGGTCGGCGTGGTCTCGCGTAGCGGCAGCCTCGGCACGCTCGTCTGCCTCAACCTGGTGCGCGCCGGACACGGGCAATCCGCCTTCATCGGCATCGGCGGCGATCCGATCCTCGGCACGACGACCAAGGATGCGCTCGTCGCGCTCGATCGCGATGCGGGCACCCGCGCCGTCGTCATCGTCGGCGAGATCGGCGGGGCGATGGAGGAAGAGGCGGCCGAGCCGGCGCCATCGTGACAGGCGATCGCGGCAGCTACGCCTCGAAGCGCAAGGCGCTCGAAGCCGCCGGCGTCACGCTGCTCGACACGCCCTCTGCGGTGGGCGAGGCGGTCGCCGCGCGCGTCTGACTACACCACGCCGCGCTGGCGCAGGGCGGCGATTTCGGTATCCGGCAAATCGAGCAGTTCGCGCAGCACCTCGTCGCTGTGCTGGCCGCAGACCGGCGGCGCGCGGCGATAGGCAGGCGGCGTCGCCGACAGCTTGATCGGGTTGGCGATCAACGGCACGTCGGTGCCGGCGGCGTGGCGCATGGCGATCTGCATGCCGCGATGCCGCACCTGCGGATCGGCGAACACCTGGTCGATCGTATTGATCGGCGCGCAAGGCACGCCGAGCTTGGCCAGGCCGTCGACCCATTCGCGCTGCGCCTTCCTCTTCACCAGTTCGGCGACCAGCGGCACGATCGTTTCGCGCTGCTTGACGCGCAGCGGATTGGTCAGGAAGCGCGGATCGTCGGCCATCTGCGGCGCGCCGGCGAACTCGCAGAACTTGCGGTACTGCGCGTCGTTGCCGACCGCAAGCAGGATATAGCCGTCGGCGCAGGGGAAGACCTGATACGGCACGATATTGGGATGGGCGTTGCCGCGGCGCGTCGGCACCACGCCGCTCAGCAGATAGTTCGTGCCCTCATTGATCAGCCACGACACCTGCGTGTCGAGCAGCGCCAGATCGATATACTGCCCCTCGCCGGTGCGGTCGCGGTGGCGCAAAGCGGCGAGGATGGCGACTGTCGCGTACATCCCGGTCATCACGTCGGCGATGCCGATGCCGACCTTCATCGGCTCCGAGCCCGGCATGCCTTCGGGTTGGCCGGTGATGCTCATGACTCCGCCCAGGCCCTGCGCCAGCAGGTCGTAGCCGGCGCGCGGCGCGTAGGGGCCGGTTTGGCCGAAGCCGGTGATCGAGCAGTAGACGAGGCGCGGGAACTCGGCCTTGATCTGCTCGTAGCCGAGGCCGAATTTCGCCAGGTCGCCAACCTTGAAGTTTTCGGCCAGCACATCGCATTTGGCGATCATGCGCCTGGCCAGCGCCTGGCCCTCGGGTTTGGCGAGGTCGAGGCCGAGCGAGCGCTTGTTGCGGTTGGACGAGAGGTAGTAGGCGCTCTCCTGCGTGTCGTGCCCGGCCGCGTCCTTGACGTAGGGCGGCCCCCATTTGCGCGTGTCGTCGCCGGCGCCCGGGCGCTCGACCTTGATCACGTCGGCGCCGAGGTCGCCGAGAAGCTGGGTGCAGGTGGGGCCGGCGAGGATGCGGGTGAGATCGAAGATGCGGATGCCGGAGAGCGGCAGCGCGGGCGTGTCGTTCATTCCGCGGCCTTCTTCATGGGGTCCTTCAGATACCCGTCGCGCGTCTGCGGCAGCTTGCGGCTAAGCAGATGCGAGGCGACGAAGGTGCGGAGAATCTGCGCCGTGCCGCCGGCGATGGCGAACATGCGCGCGTCACACACATAGCGTTCGAGCGGGTTGTCGCGCGAGTAACCTGCGGCGCCGAAGATTTGCAGCGCGTCGTTGGTCACCTTGATCGCCGTCTCCGAGGCGAGAATCTTGGCCTGCGCCGCGGCGGTGGCGTCGGGAAAGCCATCGGCCGGGGCGGAGGCGGCGGCGCGCCAGATGAGCGCGCGCGAGGCTTCGAGCGCGATCGACATGTCGGTCAGCATCCATTGCAGACCCTGGAACTCGGCGATCGGACGGCCGAACTGCTCGCGGCGCTTGGCGTAGTTGAGGGCAAGCGCGTAGGCGCCCTGGGCCAGGCCGAGCGCCACGGTGGCGGCGCCGACGCGCTGGCCGTTATAGGCCTCCATCAAATCGGCGAAGCCGTGGCGGAGCCCGCGCGGCGGGTTCAGCAGCATTTCGACAGGCACTTCGAGATTGTTGAAGATGAGCTCGGTTTCGGGAATGCCGCGCAGGCCCATCGCCGGCTCGCGCTTGCCGACGATGAGGCCGTTCGGCGTCTGTGCGGCGGGATCGCGCACGACGATGAAGCCGCCGATCCCCTGTTCCTTGGCGTTCTCGTCGAAGACGCGCGCGAAGATGAGGTGCAGCCGCGAGACGCCGCCGCCGGTGATCCAGTGCTTCCTGCCGTTGAGGATGTAGTGGTCGCCGCGCTTGTCGGCACGCGTGGTCATGTCGGTGGCGGCGCTGCCGGCCTCGGGCTCGGTGATGCAGATCGCCGGCTTGTCGCCCGACAGCACAAGCTTCGCCGCAAGTCCCTTTTGCGCCGGCGTGCCGTATTTCACGATGGCGCCGATCGCGCCCATATTGCATTCGACGACGATGCGCGCCGACGCGCCGCATTTCTTGGCCATCTCCTCGATCACCAGCACGGCGTCGACATAGGAGCGGCCCTGGCCGCCGAGCGCGGAAGGGATAGTCATGCCGAGGAAGCCGGCCGCCCGCAGTTTCTCGACATGGCCCCAGGGATAGGCTTCGCTGCGGTCGAGCGCCGCCGCTGCCGGGCCCATCACCTCATGGGCCAACTTGCGGGCCTGCCCGCGCAACTCCTTCTGCGCCGGGCTCAAGCGGAAATCCATGCCTTTGCTCCTTCAGCCGAGACGTTGGGCATCATCGGTGCGGCATCGGCCAGGGGTCAAGCCCGAGGAAGAGGATTTTCGCCCGGCTTGTGCGGAATTGCGGCGGTCATGGTAATCTCGGCTGGCGCCGTGTCGATGGGCGCGTCTGGAATTAAGGTTATTTTCCGTGCCGGATCTGATCAGCCCCGAATATCGCCAGATGCAAAGCGATCTTCACCGGAGCAAACCCGACTACGGCGTCGCGTCGCTCCATTTCGCCCCGTTCGTGGCGGATATCGTCAAGAAGATGAACTTCTCGAGCCTCCTCGACTACGGCGCCGGCAAGGGTCGGCTCGGTCAGTCGCTGCAGAGCCAGTTGTCGCAGCCGATCCGCATCTCCCACTATGATCCGGCGATTCCGGAGTGGTCGCAGCCGCCCGCGCCGGAAGAGTTCGTCTGCTGCATCGACGTGCTGGAGCATATCGAACCGGCTTGCCTCGACGCCGTGCTCGACGACCTGCGTCGGGTGACGGCGCTTCTCGGCTTCTTCACGGTGCACACCGGGCCGGCCATCAAGGTTCTGCCCGATGGCCGCAACGCCCATCTGATTCAGGAGCCGCCCGAATGGTGGTTGCCGAAGCTCAAGGCGCGGTTCGACGTCGCCGCATTCCACAAGATCGACCACGGCTTCGCCGTGCTGGTCAAGAAAAAGGCGAACGCCGGCTGACAACCGGTTGCGGCGCCTAGTTCCGCAGCAAGCGCGGCAGCGCCGTCGAGATGTCCGGCACATAGGTGATCAGCGCGAGCACGACGAGATTGACGGCGACGAACGGCCAGATGCCGGCGACGATCGTCTCCACCGGGCGGTTGAGCGTGCTCGAGGCGACGAACAGATCGAGGCCGAAGGGCGGCGTGATCATGCCGATGCAGATATTGAGGCAGACGACCAGGCCGAAATGCACCGGATCGATGCCGAGCGCGACGGCGGCGGGGTAGAGCGTCGGCACCAGTACCAGCAGGATCGAGTTGGGGTCGATGAACATGCCAGCGATGAAGAACAGCACGTTGACCAGCAGCAGGAACATCACGACGTTGAACTGGTGCTGCTGCAGGAAGGCGATCAGTGCATTGGGAAACTGCGCCAAGGTGATGAAGTAGGAGACGAGCGAGCCGGCGGCAAGCAGCACGAAGACGGCGGCGATCGTCACCGCGCTGCGCTCGGCGATGCGAAACACTTCGCGCCAGCCGAAGGAGCGGTAGACGGCGAGCTCGACGGCGAGCGCATAGACGGCGCTCACTGCCGCCGCCTCGGTCGCCGTGAACACCCCGGAATAGATGCCACCGAGAATGATCAGCGGCAGGCCGAGCGCGAGGCCGGCGGCTTTGAGAGCGGCGCGGCGCGCGCCCGTCACCAGCGGTGCGGCGGGGCCGGCGCGGCTGCGCCAGGTCTCCCACTGCACCAGCGCCATGAAGGCGAAGCCCAGCACGATGCCGACGGCAAGCCCGCCGGCGAACAGCGCGGCGATCGAGGTGCCGGTGAGCCAGCCGTAGATGATGAGCGTGATGCTCGGCGGGATCAGCAGTGCGGTCTCGGCGCTCGAAGCGATGAGGCCGAGGCTGAAGCGCTCGTTGTAGCCGGCGCGCGTGAGCTCGGGATGGAGCAGGCGGCCGAGCGCTGCCACGGTCGCCGGCGCCGAGCCGCACACGGATCCGAACGCCATGCACGAGCCGACCGCGGTGTGACCGACGCCGCCGGGGAAGTGGCCCACCGCCGCCTTGATCAGATCGGTCAGGCGCCGGGCGATGGTGCCGGCGGCCATCAGGTCGGCGGCGAAGATGAAGAACGGGATGGCGAGCAGGGTCGAGACGTTGACGCCGCCGACCAGCTTCTGCACGACGACGATGTCGGGCATCGCCGGGTAGTAGGCGAGCTTGGCGAGCAGCGCCGGCAGGCTCATCACCAGCACCATCTCGAAGCCGAGCGCGAGCAGCGCGGCGGCGAGCGCGCACGCAAGAATCACGATCATGGCGCGCCGCCGGTCGTCCGCCGGTCGATGAAGCCGGCGAGCGAAAGCAGATAGCGCAGGGCCAGCAGCAGGAAGCCGACGGGCACCGCGGCGTAGAGCCAGGCGGCGGAGACATCAAGCGTGGGGCTGAGCTGGCCGCTGTTGCCGACGAACACCGTGATGTCGACGCCGAGCTTGGCGATATAGAGGCTGAACACGAGGCCGGTGAGATCGATCGCCGCGCCGACGGCGCGCCGCGGACGCGTGCCGAGCGCATCAAACAGCATGGTCACGGCGATGTGCCGGCCGCGCTCCAGCGTGAGGCCGAGGCCGAGGAACACCAACCAGGCGAGGCCATAGAGCGCCGCTTCGTCGATCCAGGCGACATCGCCGGCAAGCCATGGGGTGAGGGACCGCACGACGACGTTGAAGGCGTAGAGCGCGGTGATGGACAGCATCAACGCGGCGAGCACGCCGCGCTCGACAGCGCGCAGTGCGGTGAGCCCGCGGTCAATCATCGGCAAGAATGAAAACTCGTCCTTCGAGACGCCGTGCCGCCCGGCGTGCGGCACGGCTCCTCAGGACGAGGATCCCATTGTTCCATAAATCGACCTCACCCTGAGGAGGCCCGCAGGGCCGTCTCGAAGGGTGAGGTTCGCACCGGCTTGCCGCGCGACATCGTTGGCGCCGCTACTTGATGCCGAGCTTCTTCGCCTCGTCCTCATAGACGGCGATCAGTTGCTGGCCTTCGGCGCCGGCCCGCTCCAGGTAAGCAGCCTTGGCGCGCGGGTACATCGCCTCGCGGAAACGGGCGCGCTCGGCGGCATCCAGCGTACGGATGTTGACGCCCGCCGCCTTGATCTTGTCGAGCGCCGTCGTCTGATCCGCCTCCTTGTTGCGCTCGACCTCCGGCCGTATCTCGCGGAAGGCGGCCAGGATCGCGTCGCGATGGCCCGGCGGCAGGGATTTCCACCAGCCGGGATTGAACAGCACGACGTCTTCCATGGCGCCATGCTCGGAGACGATCAGGTTCTTCTGCACCTCGTAGTATTTCATCGTGGCGATGGTATCGAGCGGGTTCTCCTCGCCGTCGACGACGCCGGTCTGCAAAGCGGTGTAAAGCTCGCTGAACGGGATCGAGACCGCCGAGGCGCCGACCGCGCCGAACTGCTCGATCAGGATCTTCGAGTCCATGACACGGAAGCGCTGGCCCTTGAGCGCATCGAGCGAGGTCAGCGGCTTGTTCGAGGTGATGTTCTTGCGGCCGTTGGGCCACAAGGCGATGGCCGTGAAGCCGCGCGAGGCGAAGCTGTCGAGGATCGCCTTGCCGAACGCGCCTTCGCGCATCTGCTGCGCCGCGGCGCGGTCGTCCGGCAGCAGATAAGGAATATCGAGGACCGCCACCGCCGGATTGAAGCCGCCGAGGAAGGCGGCCGGCGACACGGTGCCCTCGATCGAGCCGAACTGCACGCCCTCGTTCATCTGGCGCGCATTGCCGAGCTGCGAGGCTGGAAAGAGCTTGAACTCGACCTCGCCGCCGGTGCGCTCCTTGACCAGCGCCGCGACCTTTTCCAGCCCGCGATGGCGCGGCTGGGTCGGCGCCTCGAGATGGCCGATCTTGGCGGTGTATTTGGGCGCAGTCTGCGCTAACGCCGCGCCGCCAGGCAACATGACGACGGCCATGGCGATTGCTGCCGCGGCGAACCGGCTCGACGCTGTGGCGATCATGCTTGCCCCCTGTTTGTGCGAGTTCCGCCGAGCAAGATACACGAATTTTCGCCCATGGAAACGCGAGTAGACGGCAGTCAGAAGTGCAACACGAATTTCCAATACCAGATCGTCACGGCCGGGCTTGTCCCGGCCGTCCACGTCTTCATTTTTCGGCGAGAGAATGCGTGGATGGCCGGAACTCGCGGCTGCGCCGCGGTCCGGCCATGACGATGAAAGGGTGGGCCTACTTGTCTCGCGGCGCCTGGCTCTTCAGGTGATCCAGAAACCCCTGCAGGATGTAAGCGGCGGCGAGCTTGTCGACCAGCTCGCCGCGCCGCTTGCGCGACAGATCGGCGTCGAGCATCGTGCGAGTCACGGCCGCGGTCGACAGCCGCTCGTCCCAGAAGGCAAGCGGCAGGTCGATCTGCGCCAGCAGGTTCCTGGCGAAGGCACGCACCGACTGGCAGCGCGGCCCTTCGCTGCCATCCATGTTGACCGGCAGGCCGAGGACAAGGCCGCCGACCTCGCGCTCGGCGATCAGTTTCTTGAGCGCGGCGGCATCGGCGGAGAACTTGCCGCGGCGCAGCGTCGTGACCGGCGAGGCGATCGACAGCGTCGCGTCGGATATCGCCAGTCCCAGCGTCTTTTCGCCGACATCGAAGCCGAGCAGGCGCTGGCCGCGCCGGAGCGCCACGGGAAGGTCGGCAGGGTTGCGGATCGCCATTGTCAGGTGTTAAGTTCGCGCCGGTTTTTGCCAGCTCGGTCCCGCGGGAAGCGGCGGTTGGCAGGCCGCGTCCCCGCACGAATTGTCGCACGCATTCCGAGGGATACCGCATGTCGCTCGACAAGGCCACCGTGGCGCGTATCGCCGCGCTGGCCCGCATCAAAGTGGCCGATGCCGACCTCGACAAGATGGTCGGCGAGCTGGGGGCCATTCTTACCTGGATCGAGCAATTGAACGAGGTCGACACCAAAGGCGTCGAGCCGATGGCCTCGACCGTCGCCATGGAGCTGCACCAGCGCGACGATGTCGTCACCGATGGCGGCTACGCCGCGAAGATCCTGGCCAATGCCAGCGAGCCGGTGGCGCGCGGCGAGGGCGGCTTCTTCACCGTGCCGAAGGTGGTCGAATAGATGACCGCGCTGACCGATCTCACCATCGCCGCGGCGCGCGACGGTCTGCGCAAGAAGCAGTTCTCGGCGCGCGAGCTGACGCAGGCGCATGTCGACGGCGCGGCGGCCGTCCGCTCACTCAACGCCTTCATTACCGAGACGCCGGAGCGCGCCCTGGCGATGGCCAAGGACTCCGATGCCCGCCTCGGCAACGGTTCGGCGCGGCCGCTCGAAGGCATCCCGCTGGCGATCAAGGACCTGTTCTGCACCGAGGGCGTGCTGACCACCGCCGCCAGCCACATCCTCGACGGCTTCAAGCCGCCCTATGAATCGACGGTCACTGCGCAGCTTTGGCAGGCCGGGGCGGTGATGCTGGGCAAGACCAATCTCGACGAGTTCGCCATGGGCTCGTCGAACATGACCAGCTATTACGGACCGGTGCGCAACCCGTGGCGGCGCCACGGCGACAACCGGCCGCTGGTGCCGGGCGGCTCGTCGGGCGGCTCGGCGGCGGCGGTGGCCGCGCGCGTCGCCCTTGGCTCGATCGGCACCGATACCGGCGGCTCGATCCGCCAGCCGGCCTCGTTCTGCGGCGTTGTCGGCATGAAGCCGACTTACGGGCGCTGCTCGCGCTGGGGCGTCGTCGCCTTCGCCTCGTCGCTCGATCAGGCCGGGCCGTTCGCGCGCAGCGTGCGCGATGTGGCGATCATGCTCGGCGCCATGGCCGGGCACGATCCCAAGGATTCGACCTCGGTGCCGGCGCCGGTGCCGGACTACGAGGCGGCGCTCACCGGCAATATCCGCGGCCTGAAATTCGGCATACCCAAGGAATA
>JACQDQ010000216.1 GCA_016201015.1 Pseudomonadota bacterium
CGCCGGCGCCCTCGCCGCCCCCGAAAAGGACGCCGCCTGGGCCGAGCGCTTCTACGGTGCGCTGGAGGACTTCAAGTTCCTGCCGGCCGGCCGCATCGTCGCCGGCGCCGGCACCCAGCGCCACGTCACGTTGTTCAACTGCTTCGTCATGGGCACGATCCCCGACGACATGAGCGGCATCTTCAGCCATCTGCGCGAGGCGGCGCTGACCATGCAGCAGGGCGGCGGCATCGGCTACGATTTCTCGACGCTCCGGCCCAAGGGCGCGCCGGTCAAGGGCGTCGGCGCCGACGCCTCTGGACCGCTGACCTTCATGGACGTGTGGGACGCGATGTGCCGCACCATCATGAGCGCCGGCCATCGCCGCGGCGCGATGATGGCGACGCTGGCCTGCGATCACCCGGACATCGAGGCCTTCATCGAGGCCAAGCGCGAGCCCGGCCGGTTGCGCATGTTCAACCTTTCGGTCCTTGTCAGCGATGCCTTCATGACCGCGGTAAAGGAGGACGCGCCGTGGGAGCTGACCTTCGGCGGGTCCAGCTTCAAGACGCTGCGCGCGCGCGAGCTGTGGGACAAGATCATGCGCGCGACCTACGCCTATGCCGAGCCCGGCGTGATCTTCATCGACCGCATCAACCGCCGCAACAACCTCCATTACTGCGAGACAATCCGCGCGACCAACCCGTGCGTGCCCGGAGACACCTGGGTCCACACCGCCGAAGGGCCACGGCAAGTCAAGGGGCTCTTGGATACTCCTTTCGCTGCGCTGGTCGACGGCAGACCCTTCCTATCGGAAGCCCGAGGATTCTTTGCAACGGGCCATAAGCCGATCTTGCGGCTTACGACGAAGGAAGGTTACGCGCTACGGCTCACGGCCGATCACCTAGTGCGCGCCATCGCCTCGAAGAGCCGCTATCGGATAGAGACGCGCTGGACAAAAGCGTGCGAGCTTCAGACCGGTGACCTCATTACGCTCCACGATCACCGTGCGGCACAGGCATGGGGCGGCGAGTTCGGAGAAGCAGAAGGATATCTGCTCGGGCTCCTCATCGGCGATGGCACGCTGAAGCGAGACAAGGCGGTTCTTAGCATCTGGCCGCGCGCCCTCGCGGCGAACGGCACACCTGATGCAGATGGCACGACCGGCATCCGCATGGCAGCGCTCGCCGCCGCCCAGACATTGCCACATCGTGCCGATTTTCGTGGCTGGATGGACGTTGCCGGCCGCGGCGAGCAGCGCATGGCCTTAGGAGCATTGCGCGACTTGGCGTTCAATCTCGGCATGCGCCCTGGTAGCAAGGCCATTACACCGCGCATGGAGCGCGCCTCAAGCGCATTTTACAGCGGTTTGCTACGCGGACTCTTTGATACCGATGGGACAGTCCTCGGCAGCCAGGAAAAAGGCGTCAGTGTCCGCTTGTCGCAAAGCGACCTGCCTTTGCTTGAAGCGGTGCAACGCATGCTGCTACGCCTCGGTGTCGTCGCAACGATCTATTGTGACCGCCGCCCGGCGGGCGAACGGCGCTTACCCGATGGCAAAGGCGGGTATCGCGACTACCACTGTCTTGCGCAGCACGAGCTTGTCATCAGCAACGACAACGTCAGACGTTTTGCCGAGATTGTCGGTTTCGCCGATACGGAAAAGCAGCGGAAGCTTGATTTGTTGCTTACAGCCTATCGACGGGCGCCCAATCGCGAGCGTTTTGTCGCGGAGATCGAGGCGATCGAGCTGGATGGCATCGAGGACGTTTACGACGTGCAGATTCCCGGAGTCAACGCCTTCGACGCAAATGGCCTCTACGTTCACAATTGCGGTGAACAGCCGCTGCCGCCCTACGGCGCGTGCTTGCTCGGCTCGATCAACCTGGCGGCCCTCATCCGCGATCCGTTCACCTCCGAGGCGCGGCTCGACGAGGAGGAGCTCGACCGCATCGTGCCGCTGGCCGTGCGCATGATGGACAACGCGATCGACGCCTCGCGCTTTCCGCTACAGGCGCAGCACGAAGAGGCGCAGGCCAAGCGCCGCATCGGCCTCGGCGTCACCGGCCTGGCCGACGCGCTCATCATGTGCCGCGCCCGCTACGGCAGCGAGGCGGCGGTGGCGCTGACGCGCGGCTGGATGCGCCGGCTGCAGCGCCACGCCTATCTCGCCTCGGCCGAGCTGGCAAGCGAGAAGGGCGCATTCCCGCTCTACGAGCGCGACAAGTACCTCGCCGGCGAGACCGTGGCCGCGCTCGACAAGGACGTGAAGGCAGGCATCGCCAAGCACGGCATCCGCAACGCTCTTCTCACCTCGATCGCGCCGACCGGCACCATTTCGATCCTCGCCGACAACGTGTCGTCCGGCCTCGAGCCGGTGTTCAGCTTCAGCTATCTGCGCAACGTACTGATGCCCGACGGCCAGCGGCGGACCGAGGAGGTGAGCGACTACGCCTACCGCCTCTACCGCCGGCTCTACGGCGAGGCCGCCGGGCTGCCGGACTACTTCGTCGATGCACAGCATCTGTCGCCCGCCGAGCACGTGGTGATGCAGGCGGCGGTACAGGAATTCGTCGATTCGTCGATCTCCAAGACGATCAACTGCCCGGAAGACATCTCGTTCGAGTCGTTCAAGGACATCTACACGCAGGCCTACGAGCTCGGCTGCAAGGGCTGCACCACCTACCGCCCGAACGAGATCACCGGCGCCGTACTTTCGGTGAAGCCGGACGACAAGGCCAAGGCCGCGTTGCCGGTACAGCAGGCGCTGCAATTCAACCGGCCGCCGGCGCGGCCGGCCGATCTGTACGATGCCGGCGGCGTCGTCTACATGACCAAGCCGCTCGGCCGGCCGGAGGTGCTGCCCGGCCGCACCTACAAGCTGCGCTGGCCCGACAGCGAGCACGCCATCTACATCACCATCAACGACGTGGTGCAGGACGGCCGCCGCCGCCCGTTCGAGGTGTTCATCAACTCCAAGAACACCGAACATTACGCCTGGACGGTGGCGCTGACGCGCATGATCTCGGCGGTGTTCCGCCGCGGCGGCGATGTCTCGTTCGTCGTCGACGAGCTCAAGGCGGTGTTCGATCCGCGCGGTGGCCAGTGGATGGGCGGCAGATACGTGCCGTCGCTGCTCGCCGCGATTGGCGAGGTGATCGAGCGCCACATGATCGATATCGGATTTCTCAGCGCCGGCGATCGCGGCCAGGCCGGCCCGCAGGCGGCAGCGGTCGGCGCGCCGCAGCTTTTGGCCGCGTCGGAGGATGGCAGCGGCAGCGGCGCCAGCAGCCTGCGCGCCACCGTGGGCCTGTCATCGCGCCACATGCGCCAATGCCCGAAATGCGGCGCCGCCGCGCTCATCCGCCAGGAAGGCTGCGACACCTGCACCAGCTGCGACTACAGCAAGTGCGCGTGAGGTACCCTCCGGGGTGCACTCAACTGGATAAGATGGTGTGGACCGGCTCTCATCATGGCAGGGTTGGACCGTCCATCGCTCCATTGACAACGGAAAGGCTGTGGTCGTCGTGTATCGCGAGCTACGGGATGATGGCTTTGTCATCACCGCCTTCGTAACGACGCGCGTGCGCGCACTGCAACGACGGAAACAGAACAGATATGGCCGGAAAGCTAGCCACCAGACTTGATGACTACGTTCGCCTAGTGCCGGCAGTGAAGCAGGCGCCGGACAAGACGTTGTGGCTGACTTACGACCCCGAAGCGGACGTGCTCTATGTGAATTATCGTAAGCCGTCCCGAGCTTCCGACAGCGAACTTACCGACGATGACGTCATTGTTCGCTACGACGGCGACGATATCATCGGCCTCACTATTCTGCACGCCGGTCATCGAACGCTCAAGCAGATCGACGAGGCGGTACAGAAAAATGTCGGCCGCAAGCGACGCCGTACGCGCTGAGCCTCAGCGCACGAATACCGGCACCAGGCCCCTCGCCTCACCCCGCCAGCTTCTTCGGCAGCCACAGGGCAATCTCGGGAAACGCCGTGATTGCGAGCGTGAACAACACCATGATCGCCAGATAGGGCAGCGTCACGCGCGCGATGTAGCCCAGACTGTCCTCGGTCAGTCCCTGAATCACAAACAGGTTGAAGCCGACCGGCGGCGTGATCTGCGCCATCTCGACCACCAGCACCAGGAAGATGCCGAACCACACGTCGTTGAAGCCGGCCGCCTTGATGATCGGCAGCACGATCGGCAGCGTCATCACGATCATTGAGAAGCCGTCGAGGAAGCAGCCGAGGATGACGTAGAAGATCATCAGGGCAACGATCAGCATGAACGGCGACAGGCCGAGCCCGACGACGAAGTCGGCGACGGCGCGCGGCACGCCAAGGAACGCGGCGGCGTTGCCGAGGATCGCGGCGCCGAGCACGATCAGCGCGATCATGCTGCAGGTCTGTACCGCGCCCATCGCCGCGTCCCTGGCGCTCTGCCAGGTGAGGCCGCCTTGCAGAAGTGTGACGATGACGGCGCCGAACACGCCGACCGCCGCGGCCTCCGACGGCGTGGCGAAGCCGCCATACATCGAACCGAGCACGCAGATGATGAGGAAGACAGCCGGGCCCAGTTCCTTGAGCGAAGCCAGCCGCTCGCTCCACGGCACATGCCGCAGGGCTCTTTCGCCTTCCGGCACCAGGTCGGGACGGATCGCAGTGTGCAGCATCACCCAGGCCATGAAGCATCCGGCGAGCAGAAAGCCCGGTATGAATCCAGCGGTGAACAGCTTGAGCACCGAGACGTCGCCCAGCACGCCGTAGATGATCATGATGTTGCTTGGCGGGATCAGGAACCCCAGCGTACCGGCGCCGGCCAGGCTGCCGATCGCCACGTCCTTGGAATAACCGCGCCGCAGCAATTCGTTGAGAGAGATGCGGCCGACCACCTGGGTGGTGGCGGCCGACGAGCCGGAGATCGCGGCGAAGATCGAGCAACCGATGATGTTGACGTGCAGCAGGCGGCCGGGCAGCAGGCCGGCCCAGGGCGCGAGCCCCTGGAACAGCGCGCGCGACAGCCGCGTGCGGAACAAGAGCTCGCCCATGACGATGAACAGCGGCAGCGCCAGCAGCTCCTGCGTCGTCAGGATGTTCCAGGCGTATTGCGACAGCAGCCGGTCGAGCGGAATGTCGCGGAAGATCGCCAACAGCGCTACGCCGGTCAGCATCAAGGTGAGGCCGATCCAGATGCCGCCGGCGAGTGCGCTGAACAGGACGGCGAACATCGTTACGACGACGGTCAACATTACTTGCCTCGATGGCCGCTGGACCGATCGCCAAGAGCTGGCGATCGGCCGATGCCGGGATGGGGTCGGTTACTCCGCGACGGACGCCACGCGCAGGCGTGTATCTTCGAGCTTGAGTCCGCAGACGGCCTGGATCAAACGCGCCAGGAACTGCAAGGCCAGCAGAATGATGCCGAAGGTGACCGCGCTCTCCGGAATCCACAGCGGCGTGTCGCTCGAAATCGAGGTCTGGCCGCGTTCGAACGCCCCCCAGGTAAAGCGCACCATCGCGTAGGCAAGGAATGCCGTCAGCCCGGTGCCCCCCAGCGCCGCGGCGATCTCCAGAATGCGCCGGGTTTGCGGCTTCGCGCGGGCGAGGACCAGCGACACCCGGATATGGCCGCCGGCGCGCAAGGTCATGGCCGCACCGAAGGTGAAGCTCGCGGCCATCAGATAGGAGCTGTATTCCCACGCGCCAGGAACGCTCGCCGGCACGGCCGGAAACACGTTGGACAACGTGCGAACCGCGACCTCGCTGATCATCAATAGGGTGAGCGCGGTGAGACAAAGCCCGGCGATCCACCCGTCAAGCCGGCTCAGCCGGTCGATCGCATCGAGAACAGGCCGCAGCGCCCCTGGCGCCGCGGCGTTGATGCCGCCATCGTTCGCTGCCGTCACTATTTCACCATCCTGTGCCTATTTGCCCACGACCTGACACATGCTCCTCACTCTCCGGCTGCGCGAGACGAACGCGCGAAGCGGGAGGGCGAGGAAGGCGTGTCCCGTCCAGGTCCAAAAATGGAGCGGTGCGGCCGATCGCCGCCCGACCATCCACCTACATCTTGAGATCGGCGAGGTAGGCCCTGATCGGCTTCTCGGCCGCCGGCACGCGCTTCATATAGGCATCGAGCAGCGGCGCCGTGCGCTCGCGGAAATCCTTCATCATCGCCGGTGGAATGCCGACGACTTCCATGCCGCCTTCGGTGAGCCGCTTCAGGCTGTCCTTGTCGTTCTGGATCGAAACCGCCCAGAACTCCGGCTCGAGCCGCTTGCCCAGCGCCTCGATCGCCTTCTGGTGCTCCGGCTTGAGCTTCTTCCAGGCGTCGAGATTGACCGTGACCATCTGCGACGACCAGGTGTGGTTGGTCGGGTAGACGTATTTCAGGAACTCCCAAAATTTGCCGTCGACGCCGGAGGTGGCGGAGGTGGAGACCCCGGCGACCGCGCCGGAGGCCAATGCCGGGATGGTCTCGCCCCACGGGATCAGCACCGGCGACATGCCGACCGCCGCCAGCATGTCCTGCGCGTTCTTGTCAGGCACGCGGATCTTGACGCCTTTCAGCGCATCGAGCGTGTCGACTTTCACCTTGAGGTGGAGATACTGCGTCGGCCACGGCACGGTGTAGAGCACCAACTGATTGTTTTTCAGCGCGAGCGCCTCGTATTCGGGCCGCAAATACTTCTGCAGCACCTTGAGCTGCTCCGGCGAGCCGACGAGGAACGGTATCGATTCCGTGCCCAGCAGCGGCTCGTCGCCGATCTGCTGAATATTGAGCACGTCGGCCATTGGCACCAAGCCGTCGCGCACGGCGCGCAGATGTTCCGGCCCCTTGAAGCCAAGCTGACCGCCCGACTTGACCGTTATCTGCACCTCGTTGCCGGTCGCCTTGGCGACCTCCTCGGCGAAGCGTTTGGCATTCTGCGTGTGGAAATTGCCGTCCGGCCACACCGTCGACAGATCCCACATGGTCGCCGCCGCGCCACCGGCAGCCAGCGACAGCGCCGCCACAGTCATGACGCTCAAGACCCCACGTCTACCGATTGTCATTGCTGCCCCTCCTCTGTTGTCCCGGCGCCGCTGCGCCGGAAGTCGTATTGCCGATCGCCCGCTCATTCGGCTGCGAGCGGCGGCTCCATTCCGTAGAGCTCCTTTGCCGTCTCCGTCGAGACCAGCTCGTCGGCGACATCGCGCGCGACGTCGGCCTGCCGGCGCTGGCGCGGATCGCCGATGCCGCCCCCACCCGGCGTCAGCACCACCATGCGCTCGCCCGGCGATATCTCCTGGAATCCCTTGCCCTTCAGCTTTTGGCCCGACTTCAGGCCGACATAGCCTGCCGCGCCGTTGACGCCACCGTCGCGGCCGCGCGGCGGATGGTCGATGCGGTCGAAGGCGGCAAGGATCTCGAACGTCTCGTCGATGCCGCTGGCGATCTCGATGGTCTGGCCCATGCCGCCCCGCGTGCGACCGGCGCCGCCGCTGTCGGGGCGCAGCTCCTTGCGCCAGAAGATGAGCGGCGTCTGCGTCTCGGCGATCTCGACCGGCGTGCCGCGCACGCCGCTGGGATAGGCCGTGGCCGACAGCCCGTCCTTATCCGGCCGCGCGCCGGTACCGCCGTTGCTGGTCACCGTCATCGAGAAGCCGTACTTGCCGCCCTCGCCGCCTTTGACCATGCCGCGCACATTGAGGTTCCACAGGCAGGAGGTGCCCTCCGCCGGCACGCGGTCGGGGATCACCTGGCGCAGGCAGCCGAACACGACGTCGGGCAGCATCTGGCCGACGATGTGGCGCGTGGCGACCGGCGCCGGTTTGGCCGCGTTCAAGATCGAACCTAGCGGCGCGGTGATGGTCAGCGGACCCAGCGAACCGGCATTGTTGGGAATATGCGTCGCCACGACGCAGCCAAGCCCGAACACGGTATAAGCCGTGGTATAGGCAAGCGGCACATTGATGCCGTAGCGCGATGTCGGCGATGTACCCGTGTAATCGACATGGATGCCGGCGTCCGAAACGGTGAGCGCCGCCCGCAGCGTCACCGGCGTATCGTAGCCGTCGACCGTCATGCTGTTGCGCCACGTGCCCTTGGGCAGGCGCCCGACCTCGGCGACGACCGCCTCGCGCGAGCGCGTGACGATATGCGCGCCCAGCGCATCGAGCGTGTCGATCCCGAACTCGTCCATCATCTCGACCAAGCGACGGCAGCCGACATCGTTGCAGGCGGCAAGCGAGTACACGTCGCCCTCGGTGTCCACGGGCAACCTCGTGTTGGCGCGGATCATCGCCATCAAGGTCTCATTGACCTTGCCCTGGTCGATGAGCTTCAGCATCGGGATATAGAGCCCCTCCATGAACACGTCCGTGGCGTCGGGCCCGAAGCCGATGCCGCCGATGTCCATGAGATGGCTGGTGCACGAGAACAGGGCCACCAGCCGCCCCTGGCGGAAGCAGGGCGTGGTGATGACGAAATCATTGAGATGGCCGGTGCCCATCCACGGATCGTTGGTAATGTAGGCGTCGCCCGGCCTCATGCCGTCGATCGGGAAATAGCGCAGGAAGTGCTTCACCGACTCCGCCATCGAGTTGACGTGGCCGGGCGTGCCGGTGACGGCCTGCGCCAGCATGCGCCCGTCGAGGTCGAACACGCCGGCCGACAGGTCGCCGCATTCGCGGACGATCGGGCTGAAGGCGGTGCGCATCAGGGTTTGCGCCTGCTCCTCGACCACGGCGATCAGGCGATTCCACATGATCTGGAGGTCGATCAGGCCGACGCTGTTGGACTGGCTCATGGCACCCTCTTACGCGGCTTTACGTTCCATAACGATACACCCGGCGGCATCAACTCGCGCGGTGAAAGTGGCGGAGACGAAGGTCGAGGTCTCATCCTCCGCGATCACCGCCGGTCCGGCGACCATTGCGCCCGGCCTTAGATGCTCGCGCCGGTACAGCGGCACATCGACCGCCCGACCGCCGCGGCCGTCGAAGAAGCTGCGCCGTCCGATCGCGGCGGGGGCCGGGGCCGGCGCGACGGCCGGCACCGCTGCCGGCAGCTCGTCCGGCGTCGAGACCAACACCGACCAGCTCAATACCTCGATCGCCCCATCCGGAATCACGCGGGCGAAAAGCGCCGTATATTCCTTCTCGTAGGCCGCACGCAGCACATCCGCGTCGCCGGCGGCAAATGGCCGCGAGGGCAGCATCACGCTGATCTCATGGCCTTGGCCGACATAGCGCATGAGGGCAATCCGCCGCTCGTGGATCGGCGCGTCGCGGGCGCCTTTCTCAACCAGTGCCCGCGCCTCGCGTGTCATCTCGTCGAGCAGCGCGTTGGCCGCCGCCGGCTCGAAGCCGTCGAGGCGCATATGCCGGCTGCGGACGAGTTCGAAGGCGATCGGCGCCGCGAGGAAGCCAATGGCCGAGCCGACGCCGGCGTTGGGCGGAATGATGACGCGGTGGACGCCGATCTTCTCCGCGACGCGGGCCGCATGCAGCGGTGCCGCCCCGCCGAAGGCGATCAGCGTGTAGCGGCCGATCACCGCGCCGCGCTCGCCCGCGTGTACGCGGGCGGCGCCCGCCATGTTCTCGTCGACCATCTCGGCGACCGCGTAGGCGGCCATCTCGGTCGATAGCCCAAGCTCGCCGCCGACATCGCGGTCGAGAGCGGCGCGCGACAGATCGGGCGCGAGGCGGATCGAGCCGCCGGCGAACGCCGCCGGGTCGATCTTGCCCAGCGCCACGTCGGCGTCGGTCACCGTCGGATGGGTGCCTCCGCGGCCGTAGCAGGCCGGACCGGGGTCCGAGGCCGCGCTCTCCGGCCCCACCGTCACGCGCTGCAGGGCGTCCACCCTGGCGATCGAGCCGCCGCCGGCACCGATCTCCACCATCTCGATGACCGGGACGCGCACCGGCAGGCCGCTGCCTTTGAGAAAGCGGGCGGCGCGGTCGACCTCGAACACGCGCGAGGTATGCGGCCGATAGTCGTCGATGAGACAGATCTTGGCCGTCGTCCCGCCCATGTCGAACGACAGGACGCTCGGCTCGCCGGCCCGCGCCGCCACTTGCGCGGCAAAAATGGCGCCGCCTGCCGGTCCCGATTCGACCAGCCGCACCGGAAACCGCTGTGCCGTGTCGATCGCGGTGAGCCCGCCGCCCGAGGTCACGAGATAGATCGCCCCGGCAAAGCCCTCGGCCGCGAGGGCCTGTTCCATTCGCCCGAGGTAGCCGGCGATGAGCGGCTGGACATAGGCATTGGCCACCGCCGTCGAAGTCCGCTCGTATTCGCGCACCTCCGGGCAGACCTCGCACGACAGCGTCACCCGCAGCCCGGGCAGCGCATCAAGCAGGATTTCGCGCGTGCGCCGCTCATGGTCGGGGTTGGCGTAGCTGTGCAGATAGGCAACGGCGACGCTCTCGATTCGCCGCTCGCGAAGAAATGGCACGTGCCCACGGACCGCGTCTTCATCGAGCGGCAAGCGCACCTTGCCGTGCACGTCGACCCGTTCCGGCACGGTAAGCCGAAGCGAGCGCGGCACCAGCGATTTGGGCTTCTCGATCGTCAGGTCGTACTGGTCGTAGCGACTCTCGGTGCCGATATCGAGGACGTCGCGGAATCCGTCGGTGGCAATCAGCGCCGTGCGCGCGCCGCGCCGCTCGATCACCGCGTTGGTCGCCAGCGTCGTGCCATGCACGAAGACGGCGATGTCGGCGAAGCGCAACTTGGCGTCGTCGAGAATCCGCCGCACGCCGTCGAGCACGCCTTCCTCCGGCCGGCCGGCCGTGGTCAGCACCTTGTGGGTAAGGCGTACCCCATCCCGCTCGAGCACGACATCGGTGAAGGTGCCACCGATATCCACCGCAACGCGCACATACATCCGATCACTCACGAACGACCTCTTGCCTTTTCCGCCAGATCGAGTGTCTGCGCGCAACGGGACCGTAACCCGCCGCCGAACGGCCGGCAACGGCACGCCTTCTACCTGACGCCGGAATCCCAAGCCAAACCGCCGGCCGCCTGTTCACGGCCTCGTCGTGCGGCGCATTCAAACGCCGTGCCAATTCCGGCCGACGGCCGGTCTCGGCACGCAACGATTTGAATGTTCTGGACAATTCACGTTTGGCCCGGACGGTCGAGGGAGCCGCCGCCACCAACTGCAGACCGCTCTTCGATGCCCAAACTATCGTCACAAGATAAGGTCTGCCGGTAATTTTGGCATCATCTCAACCGTTCGATCGCAGGTGAGCGGACGATCACAAGGACATGGCTGAGGACGGCAGCCGCTGGGTGTGCCGTCGTCAACCTTCAGCGACTGCGGCCGAAAGCGCGGGTATCAACAGTGCGGCGAAGAGCGCAGCGACCTCGGCATGTGCATCGTCATAGTGGCCGGCGGCATCGAGCAAATTCATCGTGCCGAGGCAGCGCCCATCGTAGACCACGGGTTGGTTCAGAACCGAGGCGAGGCCGAGCGACGCGATCAGCTCATGATCGGGAAACGCCCAGCGCATGTCGTCGGCGTTGCGGCCGACATAGGGCTGCCGACCGGCAAGCACGTGACGGCCCCAAGGCCGCCCTTGCATCGCCTTGAAGCCGCCCACCGGATAGGCGGCCGGATTGCTGCTATAGAGCCGGCGCACGCGATCGCCCGACGGCACCACGCACATCAGCGTGAACAGCTTGTGGCCGATGAGGCGGCCGAGCGCGACTTCGATGGCGCGGTAGAGCGGCTGCGGCTGGCCGGCCCCATGCATCGCCTGCACGCAGGCTGACAATTCGGTAAGCTGCTTGGAATCAGTCATAGCCGTCATCCTATTTCTCTGTTGCCAGACGCCAGCCGGCGTTATTGCGGACCGGCATGGGCACGAACTGCGGCCAGCAGCACGTGCAGCCGGCGGTCGGGAATGCCGAGCCCGTCGAGATGGCGCACCGTGTTCTCGAGATAGGCGCGGCAGGCACCACGATTGCCGTGGCCCTGGCTGATCAGCTCCACGATCCGCGCCAGCGACAGCTTGCCCGTGTATTGCGGCTGCGTGCGGTCGATGACGAAGGTGCGCACTTGGACCGCGCCGCTCGCCAGCACGGCCATCAGCTCTTTGCAGGTATAGGTGAGGTTCAACATCTCGCGATCCCACAGATATTTCATCACCTGCTCGACATTGGCTGCGGCAATGCGATAGGCGATGCCCCGGCACGCTCCACCGCGGTCGAGGCCGAGCACCAGTCCCGGTTTCTCCGGCGTGCCGCGGTAGCGCGTTGAATAAACGCAGAAGGCGCGATGATAGCCTTTGAGCAGGGCCGGATGCGCCTCCTCGAACGGAAAACCCGGGTTCCACAGTAGCGAGCCATAGGCGAAGATCCAGGTGTCCCTGCCGTCAGCCGGCGGACAGTGCTTGTAGCCGATCGATTTCTTGGTGCGCTGTGTCGCCACGGAGATGCCGGCCCCTAGGTCCGCTGCACGATTGCCACGCCGACCGCCGTGACCGCCATCCCGGCCAGTGCGAGCGGCCCGAGCGCTTCGCCGAGCATCGCCCAGGCGATCAGCGCGGTCACCGGCGGCACGAGGTAGAACAGGCTGACGACCTTGGCGGCGGCACCGCGGCGAATCAGGAGATAGAGCAGGCTGACCGCCCCGACCGACAGGACCACGGCCAGCCAGGCAAAGGCAGCGATGAACGCGGCTGACCAGGCGATGCGCATGGTCTCCAGCGGCGCCGCGAGGACCAGCATGGCAAGGCTCGCCGCGGCATATTGCACGACGGCGCCGCTGCGCAGGTCGACCCCGCCGCCGAAGCGCTTTTGATAGAGCGTCCCCACCGTGATGCCCAGCAGCGCAACGCCTGATAGGATCACCGCCCCGACGGTCGCGCGATCGAAATCGAGCCGGTTGCCGAGGACCATTGCCACGCCGAACATCCCGAGCAGCAGCCCGGCCCAGGCCCGCGTGCCGACCGTCTCGCCCAGCAGCGGACCGACCACGGCGGCGGTCAGCACCGGCTGCAGACCGACGATCAGCGCGCTGATGCCGGCCGGCATGCCCAGGAACAGCGCGGTGAAAACGCCGCCCATATAGCATCCATGGATCAACAATCCGGCCACGGCGATATGCCCGTACTGCGCGGGGCGCCGCGGCCACGGAGCGTTGCCCGCCAGCGACACGACGAGCATGAGAGCGGCGACGACGCCGAAGCGCAGGGCGAGAAATGTCAATGGCGGGGCCCCGGTCAGCGCGACCCTGGCGGCAACGAATCCCGTCGCCCACAAGACGACGAACACCGCCGGGGCGAGGGCGGTCCAGACGGACGAGGAATGCAAGGCGGCGGAAGAAGACGCGGCGGCGGACATCTACGGCTACGCGCGGGGAGGGCGGCACCAGCATAGCGGCCCGCGCCACAAGCGCAAAGCCAAACGCGACCCGTACCGGCGGCGATGGGGCTTTCCCCCGCCCGTCCCGCGTTCTATAAGGGCCGCATCATGCAACGCCGAGTCGCCGTCCTCGTCGGGTTGACGCTGGCCGGTCTCTCCATCTGTTGGAGCGCCGTCTGGCTCTTCATCGCGCACGATATCGACGCGCGCCTCGGCACGTGGGTGGCCCAGCGCCGGGCGGAGGGCATGGCCGCCTCTTATCGCGACCTGGCGGTCGGCGGCTTTCCGTTCAGCTGGAAGGTGGTGATCGACGAACCGAGCCTGTCGGGGGCCGGCGCCACGCATTGGCATTGGAGCGGCGCCTCGGTGACGGCGCGCATCCGTCCGTGGATCCGGCACGACGTCGCGATGAGCTTCCCCGGCGAGCACCGGCTGGGGGTCGGCGAGGGAACCGCCGCACAGATGCACGCGATCGTCGCCAGGCAGCCGACCGGCCGTCTGCTGCTGGAACCCGACGGCCGGCTCGCGGAGCTGTCGCTCGACCTCGGCGACGTGACGCTGCGCCGGCTGCCCGACGGTTCGGTAACGACGGTGCAACAGGCGAAGGCGACGCTGCGGCCGCATCGCGTCGCCGAGCCGACGCATTCGACGGACACCTTCGACGCGACTGTCGGTCTGCACGAGATTACGCTGCCGGCGGCGCCGCCCAATGGCTTTGGTCCGCGGATCGCGCGCGCCGAGGCCGATCTCAACTTCAAGGGCGCATTGCCGGCGGGCCGTCTCGCCGAAGCCGTCGCCGTGTGGCGCGATGACGGCGGCACCATCGAGATCAACCGCGTCGCCGTGGTTTGGGGGCCGCTCGATGTCGACGGAAGCGGCACGCTGGCGCTCGACGACGAGCTAAGGCCCATGGGCGCCTTCACGACGCGCCTGCGCGGCTATGGCGCGGCGATCGACACGCTGGTCGGCGCCGGCCAGATCCAGCCGCGCCAGGCAGCCGCCATCAAGATCGCGCTCAATTTGCTGGCGCGCAGCGCCCAGCCCGGGACGCCGTCGCAGGTCACCGTGCCCGTCACCGCGCAGGACGGCCGGCTGTTCGTCTCCGGGTTTCCGTTCCTCCGCCTGGCGCCGCTGCGGCTGGAGTGAGCGAAACCTGACTGCCCGGAGGAATTCGGGGACAGACCACAATTATGTTGATTCGCCGGCCAGGCCGGTGTCAACTGGCGCGGCGGCCCGGACGATCGGTGGAGCTACAATCATGCCGCGTCGCGCGCGGCAAGCCGGGACGACCCGCAGCATCGGCGGCGCCCACTCGCC
>JACQDQ010000014.1 GCA_016201015.1 Pseudomonadota bacterium
AAGCTATGGAACTGCCCGTGATGGCTGACCCGCTCCTGCTCGAGCAGCAACCGCACCTGCTCCATGCCTTCGACGAACCGCGCGCGGCTCTCATCCGGGCTGATGCCGAATCGCATGAATTCATGCGGCAGGAAGGCGCGCGCGAAGCCCACTTCGAGACGCCCGCCCGATATGGCGTCGAGCATGCCGATCTCGCCGGCGAGCTTGAGTGGATTGTTGAACACCGGCAGCACGGCGCCGGTGATCAGCCGCGCCCGCCGCGTCCGCATCGCCGCGGCGGTCAGAAATACGATCGGATTGGGGCTATAGCCGCCATACTCCTCGAAATAATGCTCGACCGTGCGGATATGCGCGAAACCCAACTCGTCGGCAAGCGCGGCGATGGCGAGCGACTCGGCGAAATAGCGCTCCGCGGACTTCACCGCCGGACCGATATCGGGAAAAAACTGAATGCCGAAATCCATGAAATCGCTCCGGATGCATCCCCGCACGGCGCAAGACCGGCAGGCCCAGTGTAGCGCAGCACCGCCACGGCCGCAGCAAAAATAATCCGTGTACAGAGCAATCGTTCTTCTGCCCGTGGCGGATGACGATGATCGATACCGCGCGCGACAAGCAAATCAGCGCGCTTGCCAGGCTCCTCGGGGTTCGTGATTATAGGTCGGAGGCCGTAACCAAGCGGCTCGGGAAGGTGTTTTCAATGCGGCGGCGCCCGACGACTCGCTCCCCCGGACACAACGGCGCTCTCGGTGGCTTCCGGCTGGTCGACGCGCCGGGCCACCTGCTGCGCCGTTGCCAGCAGCGCGCCGTCGAGATTTTCATGGAGGAGCTGCGGCCGCTGCGCCTGACGCCGCGCCAATTCGCCGTGCTGATCGCGGTCGGCCAGCGTCCGGGGCTGACCCAAACCGAGCTCGTCGCCGATACCGGGATCGATCGTTCGACCATCGGCGACATGCTCGATCGCCTGGTTCGCCGCGGCCTGCTCCGCCGCGAGCGCAGCGGCCGCGACCAACGCGCCAACCGGCTGCGCATCCTGCCGGCCGGCCTTCGCGCCCTGGCCGCTGCGTTGCCGCATGTCCGCCGCGCGCAACAACGCATTCTTGCACCGGTGCCGGCGTCGCAGCGCACCGCGATCATCACCGTCCTGCGCCAGATGGCCGGCGTGCCGGCGGCCACCGGAGGAAGCGCGTGAGCCTGGCCGACGCCGTGCACCGATCGTCACGCCGTGCCGCTCGCGCCATTTGCGGCGGATTGCTGCTATGGCTCGCCGGCGCGGCTGCCGTCTCGGGCCAGACCGGGAACCGTGCGCTCGACATGGAAATCGCCGAGGAATTCCTTGCCCTCGAGCTGGCGGGATGGCGGTTGCCCAACCCGGTCGACGAGTGCCTGACCGATCTCGACCTGAAGCGGCTCGAGCCGATGGCGTTCGGCAGCAGCGAACTGGTCGACGTGCCTGAGCTGGTCGATCCTCCGGGGCCGTTTTATCGCCTGCTCGGCGTTGCGCCGGAGGCGAGCGACCGTCGACGTCGCCTCGTCAACTTCCAATGGTTCGTGCCCGGGACGGGCGGCGGCGTGCAGCCGGTCGCCGATAACTTTATCTATGCGATCAACGACCTGTCGGGCGCACGTCCGGCCGCGTCGATGGTGCGCGAGCCGCAGCATCTGATCATCCGCCGCGAGTGCTTCGGCGGCTAGAGCGCGGAACGCCGGAGCCATGAAGCGCGGCCGCCGCCGTTTCCTCGGGATTGCCGCCGCCGCCCTGGCGATGCCGGCGGCTGCGCGCGCCCAGGCAATCCCCGTCGATCTCGCCCTCGTGCTCGCGGTCGATTGCTCGCGCAGCATCGACGCCGACGAGTTCGCGCTGCAGATCAAGGGCTATGCCGAGGCATTCCGCCACCCGACAATCCTGAAGGCGATCGTCTCGGGCGTATATCGCACGATTGCCGTCACCTACGTGCAATGGGCGGGACCATTCCTGCAGAACCAGGTGATTCCGTGGACCATGATCAACGACGCCGAGTCGGCCGAGGAGTTTTCCGATCGCATGGCCGGCGTGCCGCGCGTCATCTTCGGCGGCGGCACATCGCTCTCCGGCGCCATCGACTATGCGCGAACCCTGTTCCGCAATGCCGGCTATGAACCGCAACGGCGCGTGGTCGACGTCTCCGGCGACGGCATCAACAATTCCGGCCGCCTGGTGCAGAGCGCGCGCGACGACGCCGTGGCGGCGGGAATTACCATCAACGGCCTTGCCATTCTGACCGAGATCGCCGGCCTCGACCGCTATTTCAACGAATTCATGGTCGGCGGACCGGGCGCCTTCGTCATCGCGGTGGAAAGCTTCGACGATTTCGCGCAGGCCGTCCTCAACAAGCTGATCCGCGAAATCGCCGGCGAGCTGTCCGACGGCACCGCGGCCTGACGCTTCGCGCCGCCTTCGGCGCTAACCGGCCAGCGCAACGATGACCCGGCGGTTGCGCTTGCCCTTGCTCTCGATCTTCTCGACGGTGACCACGCCGATCTCGCCGGTCGCGCGCACATGCGTGCCGCCGCAAGGCTGCAGATCGACGCCCGGAATGTCGAGCAGGCGCACCTTGCCCTGGCCGCTCGGAGGCTTCACCGACATCGTGCGCACCAGCTCGGGCTTGGCGGCAAGCTCGTCGTCGGTGATCCAGCGCGGCTGCACCTGATGATTGGCGGCGATCAGCGCGTTGAGCTTGGCGGCGATCTCCGCCTTGTCGAGGGTCAGATCGCCCAAGTATGCGCATAAGGCGGTGTCGGCGAACCCAGTCGATCTCGGCCGTCACCCTCTCGCCGGCGGCGGGTAGCGGCGCGTCCGGCGCTGAAATATGCATGATTTCTCCCGGCGCGGCGCCTTTGCGCGTGTCGACGACGGCGATGGTCGAGCCGTCGGCCCGGCGCAGCGCGCCGGTGTCGCCGGGCTGGCCGCCGCCCATCGGATAGAACACGGTGCGGTCGAGACGGATGCCGGCGGCGTCCGCCGCAACGACCGTGGCCTCGCAGCTTTTGGCATAGGCATCCTGGCGAAACAGCTCCTCCGTCATGCTCTTCCTCCCGTGCGGCACGCCGCGCAAGCCGATGCCATCCGCTTGGTCATGTCCTGGCCTCCCTAGCTCGGCGCGAGCCCGGCGATAAGATAGGCGGTGACGCCCGCCGCGACCACCGGGATCATCGCGACAACGCCGAGCACCACCGGCGCCATCGCCCGCCCGAACGCGCTTTGGCCCGCCGCCAGGCGGGCGGCGACGCGATCGCAGAAAAAGACGAGGATCAGCAGCGACAGCGCGAGCTTCGGAATCTCGCTGAACAGGACCATGACGTCGACGAGGACGAGCAATGCGCCCGCACCCGCATAGCGTCCGGCCGCGCCGAGCGGGTAGCGATGGACCGGCCAGTTCCACAGTAGGAACCCGCCGGTCGCCGCGGCCAGCCCAAAGGCGAGTTGCGCCAGCGAGAGGGAGGCGCCGATGAAGGCGACGGCGCCGGCGCCGAGACAGGCGAGCAGCAGCATCACCGCGGGCGCCTGCCGGCGGTCGCGGCAACGATGAAGACGCGCCAGGATCAGGACGTCGGCCAGCCACAACGCCAGCAGCTGGCCCATCGCTTCCAGCGTCGGGTCTTCCATCCGCGCCCAGGCGAACCACGCGAGCGCGCCGGCCGGCGCCAGCGCAACCAAAATCGCCTCGAGAATCGCCGGATTGCGCGCGAGGTCGAGCAGCAGACCGAGGACCAAGCCGGCGCAAACGAGATAGGGGATCTTGTGGACGGAGGAATTCGGCGGAAAATTCGGCAAGCCGAGGATGAGGGCATAGGCGACGAGAAAGCCGAGAGCAATGCTGCCGCTTGCCACCGCCGGCCCGCGCCCGCGACCGAACAGCAGACGCAAGGCGCCGGTGGCGACCAAGGCCGCGAGCAGCGGCAGGCCGGCGCCGCGGAACAACGGATCATCGATCAGGGCGAGAAACTGGATCATGCGGCCGTCCCCCGGCGGCTGCGCGTCACCCTAAACGAGGGGCGCCAGCCGGTCTACTCCGTGACGCGCGCCTCCGCCTCGAGCGCCGCCTGCTTCGCCGCCGCTTCCGTCTTGGCGCGCCGCGTCAGCGCATAGAGCTGCTGCTTGCCCGACAGATACTGCACCGGCCACGCCAGGTCCTCGATGTCGTAGTCGGCGGCGGCGCGCAGCGTGAAATGCGGATCGGCGAGATGCGGCCGGGCGAGCGCGCAGAGATCGGCGCGGCCCGAGGCGACGATCGTATTCACCTGATCGGCGGTGGTGATGGAACCGACCGCCATCGTCGCGATGCCGACCTCGAGCCGGATCTGCTCGGCAAACGGCGTCTGGTACATGCGGCCGTAGATCGGCTTCGAGTCGGGCGAGGTCTGGCCGGTCGAGACGTCGATCAGGTCGCAGCCCTGCGCCTTGAACAGCCGCGCGATCGCCACCGCGTCGTCGCCGGTGAGGCCTTCGTCCTCGATCCAGTCGGTGGCCGAGATGCGCACCGACATCGGCTTATCGACCGGCCACGCGGCGCGCGCCGCGGCGAACACCTCGAGCGGGAAGCGCAGGCGGTTCTCCAGGCTGCCGCCGTATTCGTCGGAACGCTTGTTGGTGACCGGCGAAATGAAGCTGGCCAGCAGATAACCATGCGCCATGTGCAGTTCGAGCATGTCGAAGCCGCAGGCGATCCCTTGTTTGGCGGCAGCGACGAAATCGTCGCGCACGCGATCCATATCGGCCCGCGTCATCGCGCGCGGCACCTGGCTGTCCGGATGGTAGGGAATGGGCGAGGCGGCAATCAGCGGCCAGTTGCCGCGCTTCAAGGGCCGGTCCATCTCCTGCCAGCCAAGCTGGGTCGACCCCTTGCGGCCGGCATGGCCGAGCTGCAGGCAGATCCTGGCGGCGCTGTGCGCGTGCACGAAGCGGACGATGCGGCGCCAGGCCCGCGCATGCGCGGGCTTGTACATGCCGGCGCAGCCCGGGCTGATGCGGCCGTCGCGCGATACGCAGGCCATTTCGGTGACCACGAGCCCGGCGCCGCCGACGGCGCGCGCGCCCAGATGCACGAAGTGCCAGTCGTTCGGCGTTCCGTCTTTCGCCGAGTATTGGCACATCGGCGAAACCACGACGCGGTTGGACAGCGTGATCCGGCGCAGGGTGAACGGCGTGAACAGCGGCGGCGGCGGCTTGTTGGGCACGGGCGTGCCCTCGCGCTTCGCCACCTCGCGGACGAACCAGGCATCGACGTCGCGCACCACGCCGGGGTCGCGCAGGCGCAGATTCTCGTAGGTGATCTGCTTGCTGCGCGACAGCAGGCTGAAATTGAACTGCACCGGGTCCATCGACCAGAAGCGGCGCACATGCTCGAACCACGACAGGCTGACATCGGCCGCGTGCTGGATCCTCTCGACCTCCTCGCGCCGCTCGGTCTCGTAGGACGCCAGCGCCGCCGGGATGTCGCCGCGATGGCCGAGAATTGCCTTGTGCAAGGCGATCGCGTCTTCCATCGCCAGCTTTGTGCCGGAGCCGATCGAGAACTGCGCCGTGTGCGCGGCATCGCGTGCACGTTCCAGATGCCGCAGTCGTTCTCGCGAAAGATGAAGGTGAAGCCGGGCAGCGGCAGCGCCGAGCCGAGCCAGACGAACTTGTTGGGCCGGAAATCGATCCGCGGCCGGAACTGCTCCTGGAGCGTCTGGCGCACGAAGCTGTTGACGCCGTCGGCGGCGATGACGAGATCGGCGTCGGCGACGCCGTCGAGGCCGGTGATGTCGGTCTGATACTTGACCTCGACGCCGGTTGCGGCGGCGCGCTCCTGCAGGATGCGCAGCAGCGTCAGCCGCTCGATGCCGGAGAAGCCGTGACCCGTGGAGCGCTGCACGCTGCCCTTGAAGTGGACGTAGATGTCGTCCCAATAGGCGAAATTGTCGCGGATCGCGCGGTAGGTCGGCGCGTCGGCGGCGCGGAAATTGCCCAGCGTCTCCTCCGACAGCACGACGCCGAAGCCGAAGGTGTCGTTCGGCCGGTTGCGCTCATAGACGGCGATCCGCGCCGCCGGCTGCGACTTCTTGAGCAGAATCGCAAAATAGAGGCCGGCCGGCCCGCCGCCGATGACGTTGACCTTCATCGCCGCCTCCTCCGGTATCGCCGCGGGGCAATCGCATTTGGAGCCGGGCGCATCCCACGTCCTTCGAGACGCACGCTTCGCGTGCTCCTCAGGACGAGGAAACTTGAAAGAAGCCTCATGGTGAGGAGGCCGCGCCAGCGGCCGTCTCGAACCATGAGGCCGTATTTCCCCAAATGCGTGCCTGCCCTCGTCGCGATCCGCGTATTGCTGAAAAGTACATAGTATTTTACAATGAATACTGAACGAGTCAATCTCGGCCGGACGGCCAGCGAGGGCATGGAATGGCGAAGCGCGTGAGCGCCGCGGCAAAGCGCGAAGCGGAGTCCGCCGCGGCGGCCGCCGGCCGCGCGCCGGCGTGGAAAGTGCCGGCGCATCTCGGCGCCGCCGGCTATGAGCGCGAAGTAACGGCCTTCGAGCAGACCCTGATCTGCGCCGCCGAGGCCTTCTACCGCTTCGCCGGCGCCGTGCTCGGCCCCGCCGCCCGCGCGCACAACCTCACCGGCCACGACAACATCACCCTGCAGCTGTTGGTGACGGCCGGGGCGCCGCGCGGCATCGCCGACCTCTCGCGCTTCGCCAACCGCGACGACATCGCCAATATCCAGTACAGCCTGCGCAAGCTGAGCCGCGCCGGGCTGATCGAGAAGGTGCCGGGCTCGACCAACCGCGAGACAACCTATCGCGTGACGGCGGCGGGCCGCACGCTGACCGACGCCTTCATCAAGCTGCGCCGCGAGCTGTTCGTCGACCCGACGCGCAGCGTGCGCGACATGGAAGCGCATCTCCGCGCCGCTTCGCGCGCCCTGGGTCTGGTCACCGGTTTCTACGATCACGCCAGCCGCGTCATCGCCGGGCGGGGCTGAGCGGACCGATACGCCGGGGTGCGACAAGACTACACTGCCCCACACACGGTCCCCTGTTCCGTTTGGTCCGATAGGAAA
>JACQDQ010000217.1 GCA_016201015.1 Pseudomonadota bacterium
GGCCTCGCCGAGGCGGCGCAGAAGATCGGCGACGTGGTCAAGCTGATCAACGACATTGCCGGCCAGACCAACTTGCTTGCCTTGAACGCCACGATCGAGGCGGCGCGGGCCGGCGAGGCCGGCAAGGGGTTTGCCGTGGTGGCGTCGGAGGTCAAGTCGCTGGCCAATCAGACGGCCAAGGCGACCGAGGACATCGCCAACCAGATCAACGCCATCCAGGCGGCGACCCAGGACTCGGTGCAGGCCATTCAAGGGATCGGCAAGACCATCGCCGAGATCAACGAGATCGCGACGGCCATCGCCGCGGCCGTCGAGGAGCAGAGCGCGGCAACGCAGGAAATCGCCCGCAACGTGCAGGAAGCCTCGCGCGGCACGGGCGAGGTGACGTCGAACATCTCCGGCGTCTCCGAGGCGGTCAGCCGCACCGACCAGGAAGCCGGGCGCGTGCTGACCTTGGCCGGGGAACTGACCAAGCAATCGACTGCCGCGCGGACCGAGGTCGACGAATTCCTGTCGGCGGTGAAGGTCGCCTAGCCGGCGCAGTCCGACTGGCGCGAATGCGCCGGACGTTCGGCCGTTCGGCGCCGCTTGCCGGCGCTGCGGAATTCGTGACTATGCAATGATGCCGTTCGTCGGCGGCGCGCGGCCGCTCAATCGAATGTGCCGCTGTGCCAGCGATGCTTCTTCTTCTTGTTGTCGCGACGGAAGATCAGGAAGAGGGCGATTCCGGGCACGAGGAATACCGCCCAGGCCCACCACTGCAGCACGGTGAAGATCACCGGGTTCCACAGCGTGGGCGATATGTAGCGCTCCACCACCGCCTGCAGCAGGTTGAGCGAGGAGCGGTCGATCGCGTACCACAGCGCCCCGAGCGGCGCCATGGCGAATTTGCCGCTGTCGACAAAGATGAGCGCATCGCGGCCGAGAGCGATCAGCGCCAACACGATGAATAGCCAAGCGATGATCCGCCCGATCATGACCGTCAATGCTCGCTTTTGCCACCATTGCGGCGGCGAATCGGGGCCACGCCCGCCTACCTTATCATCGCCGGGCGCCGGCTCCAATATCCCCATTTTGTGGCAGGTTGCCGGCAGCCGCCGGCCGGCAGCCGAGGCTGTTGGCCGGCGCGGCGGCGGCTGCTAAGTTGCGCGCCACCCGCAGCGTGGAGGGGTGGCCGAGTGGCTTAAGGCGCACGCTTGGAAAGCGTGTGTACGGGCAACCGTACCGCGGGTTCGAATCCCGCTCCCTCCGCCAAGCTTTCGTGCGAACTATTCTCCCGCCGCGGGCGGATGGAGAGAAACCCGCAGGAATGGCGGGCATTCCGCCGCGTGATACGGAACTGCGCGGCGCCAGAAGAGAGGGGTTTCGCGCGTTTTCGCGGCCGAATTCCCCGAATTTATCCTAAGCGCGCTCCGGAGGTCCGGTTGCACGGCGCGGATGAGATATTCGGCAACGACAGGCATAGGAGCGCGGTCATCGCCCCTGACGCCAGCCAAATACCTCAGCGAATCAAGTCGGACGACGTTCTCAGTACAGACCGGCAACGCCCGGAGGCGATGCGCAGAGCCCTTGCGTGGCGCGGCGAATCGCCGGAGGGCGCACTCCTGACTCCAGGGTCAGGCGCCGTCCTTGAAGCGCCAGCTCTCGTTGCCAGTCTCGATGCGCCGGCAATCGCGGCGAATCCGGAGAGGTCGCGAGAGCCCGCCGTGCGGCGCGCGCTCGGATTGGCGTTCAGGCCCAATCGACGTATGGTCCGAGTCCGCGCTTCTTGATCTGCCCACCAATGATAGCGCGCTGGATTTCGGAAGTTCCTTCCCATATGCGATCGACGCGGATGTCGCGATACAGCCGCTCCACCGGGTTCTCGCGCATGTAGCCGCGGCCGCCGAGGATCTGCAGCGCCTTGTCGATCGTGCGTCCGGCCATTTCGGATGAATACAGCTTTACGGCCGAGGCGCGGGCGTGGACGAGCTTGCGGTCCAGGCCGTGATCGATCTCCCAGGCGACGCGATAGACCATGCTCTTGGCCGCCATGATCTCAACCGCCATGTCCGCCAGCATGAACTCGATCGCCTGGAAATCGCGAATCGGACGGTCGAACTGCACGCGTTCCGTCGCGTGGGCATTGGCGATTTCGGCCGCGCGGATCGACGCGCCGAGGCAATTGGCCGCAATCTGCAATCGCGCCTCGACGAACCAGTCCTTGGTCAGATCGAAGCCCTGCCCCACCTTGCCCAGCATCTTCGACTCGTCCAGTTCGACGTTTTCGAAAACGAACTCCGGATGCTCGAAAACATAGGTGTGCATGAATTTTGGTGTGCGCTTCACGCGCACGCCGGGAAGCACCTTGTCGACCAGGAACAGCGTCGGCTTGTCCGGGTCGCCGTCGACATGCGCGTGAACGATCAAGTAGTCCGCCACGTCGCCGCTGGTGACGTACCATTTCTCGCCGGTCAGATAGTAGCGGCCGCGGCGCCGGTCGGCGCGGGTCTGCACGCGGCGCGGGTCCGAACCGGCGCCGGATTCGCTGATCGCGAATGCGCCGCGGCGCCTGCCCTGGCAGCTCGGCACCAGGTAATCGCGAATCTGCTCCTTCGTGCCCAAGCGCAGCGGTATGGCGGGGTGCCAGGCAACCGCCCACAACGCGCCGGTCGCCTTGCCCAGCTCCTCGTTGACCAGCGTCTGCTGGAAGATCGAAAGGCCCTGCCCGCCATGCTCCTTCGCCTGGTTGATCGCGTTGAGACCGTGATCGATAACCGCCTGCTTGAGCATCGCCTTCGTTGCGTCGGGCAGGCGCCCATTCAGTTCGAGGGCGACCTCCTGGGGAAACAGAACGGTTTCGGCAAAGCGCCGCGCCCGTGCTTTCCGCTCGATATCGGCCTGCGGAATGGTCAGGTCCATCAGGGCCTCTTCTTCGCCGTTCGCGGCACGACCACCGCGTCAACCGCCATCGCGCCGGCCGCACCGGCGATCACCGGATTGGCGTCAATCTCGGCAACCAGATCGGACAGATCGGCGGCCATCACCGAAAACCGGGCGATCAACCCTGAGAGTTCATCCAGGTCGCCGGGTGGCCGGCCGCGCCCGCCCGCGAGAATTCGGCGCAACGGCGCCAGCCGCTCCACCGCGCGCCGCGCCGATGCGGCGTCGAACGGTGCCAGCTCGTGCGTAACGCACGCCAGCGTCTCGACCAGAATCCCGCCGGCGCCGATCACCACGACCGGTCCGAATTGCGGATCGATGCTGGCGCCCAGCATCACCTCGACCCCCTTCTCCGACATCTTCGAGACAGTCACGCGCGACCCCAGGCGCGCCGCAAGATCGGCATAGGCGGCGAGCAGGACGCCCTCATTGCCAAGGTTCAGCCGCACGCCGTCGACGTCGCTCTTGTGCAGAATTCCCGGCACGGCCGTCTTCAGCGCAATCGGATAGCCGATCGTGATCGCTGCCTGAGCGGTTGCCGCGGCGCTGTCGGCAATGCGGCACGGTACAGTCGCGATGCCGTAGTCGGCGAACAGGGCCAGGCCTTCGGCTTCGTCCAGCACGCGCTGTTCGCTCAGTCGCTTGCGCCAGCGTTCGTGCGCGCCTGCCGGCGCCGGCGGGGGCGGCGAAGGCGATCGCGCCAGGAAATCGCGATGATCGAGCATGTGGCGAACCGCCTGCATCGCCGGAATCGTGCCGTCGATGACCGGTACGCCGATCGCCGCGAAGCGCTGCACCAGTTCGTCATGGCGAAGCTGCGTGTAGTTCGTCGCCAGCACGACCGGCTTCGAGCTGTCCTTCATCAGTGCCATGTGCATCACCAGATAGCCTTCACTTATGTAGTAGCCGTCGCGGATGTCGGCGAACTGCACCAGCAGTGCCGTATCGGCATCGTCGTGCAGCGCCTTTGCGCAATCGCGAAAAATGCCGGCGAAGTCGTTCCCCGTGCCCCAGGCGTCGAGCGGATTGCGCGGCTCCAATCCATATTCCAGGCGCTCGGCCAATCGCTGCCGCGTGCCGTCGGCGATGCGCGCGAATGGGACGCCCATCTCGTGCGCCAAGTCGGTGACCATTTCGCATTCGCCGCCCGAATCGAGCAACGCCGCCATGCCCCCCGGCGCGCAACGCCGTCCCTGCGCGAACATCAGCAACGCCGCAGCCAACTCGTCCGGGGTGTTCACGCGTTGCACCCCATAGCGTCGGAACAGCGCGTCATAGGCCGCGTCGTCGCCGGTGAGCGCGCCGGAATGGCCCAGGGCCATACGCGCCGCCTCGGCGGTACGGCCGACCTTCAGCGCCACCACCGGAATGCCGCGGCGCGCGGCCTTTTCCAGCGCGCTGACGAAGCCGGCCGGGTCGCGCACCGCCTCCAGGAACAGGCCGACGACGCGCGTGCTCTCCAGCTCCAACGCGTAATCCATATAGTCGGCCACGGTGGTCGCCAATTCCTGGCCCGGCGACACGCAGATGTTGAAGCGGAAGCGAGGGTCGTTGTGGCCGATCGCGCCGAAAATCGATCCCGAATGGCTGATGAAGGCGATGGGCCCGGGGCGTGGCTCCCGCGGAGCTGGAAAGCCGACCGCCCAGAAGGGGGCCTCGTCATTGTAGAACCCCATGCAATTGCCGCCGCAGATCGCCAGCCCGGCTTGCCTTGCACGATGCGCCATCCGCTGCGCCAACGGCGGGTCGGTATCGTTCTCCAGATAGAGGCTCGCAAAAATAGTGGCGGCCCGCGCGCCATGCGCGATCCCGTCCTCCAACGCCGACTCCAGCCTGGCGTTGGCGACGCTGAGCACCACCTGGTCGACGCGCTCCGGCAGCGCCGCCAGACTCGGATAGCAGCGAAACCCCTCGACGCTGTCGTATTTCGGATTGATCGGGTAGACCGCGCCCTGGAAGCCGGAGTGCTTGACCATGCGCAGCATGTCGTTGCCCGGCGAGTTCGGACGTGGCGTGGCGCCGACGAACGCGACCGCGCGCGGTGCCATGAGCGGATCTAGGCGATGCGGCATCGTGGTCCCCACGGCCGTACCCGCCGCTTGAAGCGGCGGGTACGGTCGCAGCCGCGGCTTAGCCGAGTTGGAACTTCTTCCACGCTTCCTCGTATTTGGCCGAGTACAGCGCGGCCTGTTCCTCATCGAGGATCAGCATGTCCTTGATGTTGTCGGGATGCATGACCAGGTTCCGCGCCTGGGTTGGACTGGCCTTGGCCGCCGCGCTGGACAGCACGGGTCCGTACGTTCCGACCGGCAGCAGACGCAGCTGCGCCTCCTCGCTAAGGCAATAGTTGATCAACTGCATCGCCTTTTCCTTGTACGGCGTGCCCTTCGGAACGACATAGCCGTTGCCCCAGGCGACGCCGTCCTTGTAGGTCATATCCACCGCGGTGCTCTCCTTCTTCGCGTCGAGGATGCGGCCGCTCCACGCCGACGACATCGCCAGTTCGCCGCTCGACAGCAGTTGCGGCGGCTGCGCGCCGGCCGTCCACCAGACCTTCACATGCGGCTTTAGTTCCTGGCATTTGGCGATGACTTGCTTCACCTTCTCGTCGGTCGCCGGATAGACTTCCGAGCGCTTCAGTCCGGCCGCGAGCAGCGCGGCTTCGTAGTTGTAGTACAGCAGATTGTAAAGACCGCGCGCGCCGGGGAAGGCCTTCACGTCCCAGAAATCCTTCCAGGATTGCGGCGCGGCGCCGGCGAATGCCTTCGTGTTCCAGGCGATCACGGTTGCGCCAATGCTGGTGAAGATGCCGTAGGGCTTGACCCAGCCCTTGTCCAGCTTCGAGGCGTCGACGATCTTGTAGTCGATCTCTTCCAATAGACCCTGGTCGCGACCCTGGAAGATGAAGCGGCCGCCCACATCGACCAGATCCCATTCCACCGCCTTGGCCTCCACCATCGCCTTCAGCTTGGCGTAGGTGGTCGGCGATGTGTTGGCGATCTCGAACCCGAGCTTCTTGGAAGCCGGATCCATGAAGGCTTCCTTCTCGGTCGCGGACAGCGCCCCGCCCCACGATACGAACGTGAACGGGCGGGACTGCGCGCGCGCCGGGCGAACGCCCAGTGCGACGGCTCCGGTCATGGCCGCGGCGGCGCCCGCCGTGCCCATCAGACGACGACGTGTCAACATGTCAGTTTTCCTCCACATTGTGATCTTGCGGCCTTGCCGGCGCGTCGTCAGGCAGAATGCGGACGTCGGCCGGTTGCCAAACGATCCCGATTTTGTCTCCTTCGGGCACTCCATCGCACGCGAATCGGCGGCAAAGAATGACCTGCCCGTTCGCAAGCGACAAACGCAGGGCGAGCAGCTCGCCGAGATAAATGGCTTCAATCACGCGCGCCTTGATCCGGGCATCGGGCGCCAGCTTCACCGCTTCCGGCCGGATCAGCGCCGCAGCGCGAGCACCGGCTTTCAGGCCGTCGGCCGCGTGGCCGACGATCACGTCGTCGAATCCGTCCACGCGCAGCCGCGCATCGACCCCGTCGATGCCCGCGATCGTACCACGCAGCAGGTTCGACTCGCCGAGGAACCCTGCAACGAACGCGCTGCGCGGCCGCCGGTACAGTGTCTCGGCGCTGTCGATCTGTTCCACCCGCCCGTCGCGCATGATGGCGATGCGGTCGGACATGACCAAGGCCTCTTCCTGATCGTGCGTGACGTAAATGGTCGTGCGCCCATGCTGCCGGTGCAGGCGGCGGATTTCCAATTGCACGTGTTGGCGCAATTGGCGGTCAAGCGCGCCCAGCGGCTCGTCCATCAGCAACACGTCGGGCTCGATCACCAGCGCGCGCGCCAACGCCACGCGCTGCTGCTGGCCACCCGAAAGCTGGCGGATCGTGCGCCCGCCATAGCCAGAGAGGCGTACCATCTCAAGCGCGGACTCGACGCGGCGGGCGATATCTGCGGCCGGCACGCCCCGCGCGTGCAGGCCATAGGCGACGTTCTCGAACACGGCGAGATGCGGAAACAGCGCGTAGTTCTGGAACACCATGCCGATATTCCGGCGGCGCGGCGGCAGGTCGGTCACGTCGCGATCGCCGATCAGCACGCGCCCGGTGCTGGGCCCGATATACCCCGCGGCGATGTTCAGCAGCGTCGTCTTTCCCGAGCCGCTGGGGCCGAGCAAGGTGAGAAACTCGCCCGCGCCGATCTCGAGTTCGATGGGCAGCAACGCGCGCACGCTGCCGAAATTGCGCGCGACGCCGCGAAACGAGATCGCAAGGCCGCGATTGCTCATGGCTGCGCCCGGCGGTCGGCCAAACGGAACAGCCCGAACAGCACGACGGTCAGCACGATCAGCAGGGTGGAGGCGACCGACAGCACCGGCGAGAATTCCAGCCGCACCGTCTCCCACATCTTCACCGGCAGGGTCTTGGCGCGTATGCCGGCCAGGAAGATGGACATCACCACCTCGTCGAACGAGGTGATGAGCGAGAACACCGCGCCGCCGAACAGGCCGGGCAGAATGGTCGGCATCGTCACCGTCAGGAACACGCGGGCCGGCGACGCGCCGAGCCCTTCGGCGGCGCGCAGCCAGGTCGGGTCGAGGCCGCGCAGGCTGACGCCCACGTTGAGCACCACGAAGGGCAGGCACATCAGCACATGCGCCACGGCCAAGCCCAGCATCGTGCCGGTCAGGCCCCAATAGCGGCCGATGTAGTAGAGCGCGACCGCCGTGACCACGACCGGCACGATCATCGGCGCCAGGACAAGTCCGGTGAGCGTCGCGCGCAGCCGCCCGCCAACGCGTGCGAGACCGAGCGCCGCCGACGTGCCCAGCAGGACCGACAAGACGGTGGCGATCACCGCCACCTCGAAGCTGGTCCATAGCGAGCTGAGCCATTCCGGATCGGCGAAAAACCGCTGATACCAGCGCAGCGACCAGGTCTCGGGCGGGATTCGGATGAACGTGCCGTGGTTGAACGATGCCGGCACCACCGCCAAAATCGGCAGCAGCAGGAACGCCAGCACCGCCGAGCCGAGCCCGTGCACCGCGAAGCGGAAGCCGGCGCCGCGGTCGCGCATATCAGCGTGCCTCCAGGGCGGTGCCCAAGGGCACGAAGCGTGCCGCCACGGCGAGCAGCGCCGCGATCGCCGCGAGCAGCAGGAACGAGGCGGCGGCGGCCAGCGACCAGATCAATCGCTCATTGACCAGTAACTCGATCAGCATCGCCACGGTCAGGTTGGAGATGCCGCCGAGCAGCGCCGGCGTGATGAAGAAGCCGAGCGACAGCAGGAACACGAAGACCGCGCCCGCGCCGACGCCGGGCATCGTCAGCGGCAGATAGACGCGCCGGAACGTCATCCACGGCGAGGCCGCCAAGCCGTCGCTGGCCAACATCAGCCGCCCGTCGACGCGCAGCATGTTGGCGTAGATTGGCAGGATCGCGTAGGGCAACAGCACATGGATCATGCCGATCAGCACGCCGGTATTGTTGAACAGGAACTGCACCGGCCCATCAACCACGCCCGATGCGACCAGCGCGCGGTTCACCGGGCCGTTTTTTTCGAGCAGCAATATCCATGAGAAGGTGCGGATCAGCACGCTGATCCAGAGCGGGAATAGCACGCCGTAGACGGCAAGCGTCAGGGCCCAACCCTTGAGCAGCGTCAGCATGTAGGCGGTGGGATAGGCCGCGATCACGGATATCGCCGTAACGGCCACCGCCACGACCAACGTATTCCAGAACACGCGCAGATAGACCGCATTGCCGAGGATTTCGCCGTAGGCCCAGAGCGGGCCCTCCTTCGCCGTCACGCTGAGCTTGAACAGGATCAGCATCGGCGCGACGAAGCTCAGGGCCAGGAACAGCAGCGCCGGCAGCAGCAGCAGCGCCGTCGCCGTATGCCGCCGCATGGTCGTCGTCACCGGCATCGCCACGGCCTCACCCCGGACCCGCCCGCTTGAAGCGTGCGTCGCGCCATTCGAGCGCGGCCTTCAGTCCCTTTTCCCGGCGGATGCGGTTGAACTCGGTGCGCTCCGGGCCGGCGCCGGCTTCGATCAATACGTCGATATCCAACGCCGCCAGCAACGCCTGGCGCATGTTCATCATCTCGTAAGTGCGATTGATCGCGCGCTTGGTCAGCTCGACCGACAGCGGCGCCGCAGCCGCGATGTCGCGGGCGATATCCAGCGCCTTGTCGAGTTCCTGCCCCGCCGGCACGACGTGATTGACGATGCCGAGCTGCAGGGCGCGCGCGGCGTCCACCTTGTCGTTGCCGGTCAGCAGCAACTCCTTCGCGGCCTTCGGTCCGACGACCCAGGGCAGCAGCAGCGCCACCATGCCCGAGCCGAAACGCACTTCGGGCTCGCCGAAGCGGGTGCCCTCGGCCGCCACGGTCACATCGCAGCTCAACGCCATCTCAAACGCGCCGGCCAGGCAGAATCCGTGCACCGCCGCGATGGTCGGCTTGGGACAGTCCCAGAACTGAATCAGGAACTTGAAATCGTCGTCCAGCACCGCGCGCCATTCTTCCGGCCCGGTGATGTCGCGCGCCGCCGATTCCTTGAGATCGAATCCGGCGGAGAATGCGCGGCCCGCCCCGTGCAGCACGATCGCCCGCACCTCCCGCGCGGCGACAAAGCCCTGGAGCGCGGCCGTGACCTGCTCCATCAGCGCCGTGTTCAACGCATTCAGCGCTTGCGGCCGGTCAAGCGTGATGATCGCGACGGCGCCCTCGATCCGCGTCCTGATGCAACTTTCCGCCATGACTCATCCGACCGCGTCAAGAATCCTGTAGTAGTGGGTGATCGCCGACAACACCGGCCGACGCAATTCGAAAAACGGGATTTGCCGAAGCGGCGTCAGCGGGAGCGGCATGTCGGCGGCGGGCGTCCCTCGCGCCAGGTCGGCAAGCACCTTTCCGAGCGCGGTCGCCAGCGCCACGCCGCGTCCGTTGCAGCCGATCGCGGCGAACACGCCCGATGCGAGCATGTGCACGCGCGGCAGAAAATCGGTGGTCATGGCGATCTTGCCGCCCCAGCGGAATTCCCAGCACGGCTCTTTCAGAAACGGAAAGAACCGGCTGGCCGCGCGCTCGATATACCGATACAGCAAGGGCGGGTTGGTTTCGCCGAACGAGCCGCGGCCGCCGATGATGAAACGCCCCTGCGGATCCAGCCGATAGTAGAAGATGATCCGCTGGGTATCCGAGGCGACTTCGCCGCGCGGGAGGATCGCGGCGCGCAAGCCGGCATCGAGCGGCTGTGTCGCGCTTTGAATGCTGTGGGCGGGGATGATGCTGCGGCGCAGCCCCGGCCACAGGTCGTCGGTATAGGCGTTCGTGCCGATCAGGACGATATCGGCCGCCACCGCTCCCGCATCGGTCGTCACCCGCCATCCGCGCGCGGCCCGCTCCAGCTTCCGCGCGGCCGAATGCACATAGATGCGCGCGCCCATCCGCGAGGCGGCGCGGGCCAGGCCGCGAACATAGCTCAGCGGTTGCAGGCTGCCGGCGCGCCGGTCGATCCAGGCGCCATGATAGCGGTCGGTTCCCAGGATCGCGGCGGTCGCGGCGCGATCCAGGAAATCCGCGTCGACGCCGCGGCGGCGCCAGAACTCGGCACGGCGCTCGACCGCCCGCGCCATCGACGGCGAGTGGGCGAGTTGGAGCCACCCCGCGCGGACCGGCGCGCAGTCGATGCGATGTCGCTCGATCACCGAGAATACCAGATCGGCGGCATCGCCGCCCCAGGCGGCCATGCGCTCGCCGATTTCGCCGAACTTCTTGGCCAGCTCCTCGGGATCGTACTTGAAGCCGGGAATGACCTGCCCGTTGTTGCGTCCGGACGCGCCCGATCCCACCTCGCCGGCTTCGATCAGCGCGACATCGGCGCCGCTTCCCGCCAGGTGCAGGGCGGCCGAAAGTCCGGTATAGCCGGGCGGCATTGTGCCCGGCCACGCCCATCACGCCGCCGCCGGGATGGGCGGAGGAGCCGCACTGATAGAGCCCCTTCAGCGGGCTGCGGTAGTTGGCATAGCCCGGAACCGGGCGCATGAAGAAGAGCTGATCCAGCGACAACTCCCCATGGAAGATATGCCCATGCGGCAAGCCGATCAGGGCCTCGAGGTCCGGCGGCGTCAGCACCTGCTTGTGAATGATCGAGTCCTTCAAATTTGGCGCATATTCGCCCAGCGTGTCGATGACCGTGTCGAAGAAGCGGTCGCGTTCCGCGTCCCATGTCGTGTCGCGGAGATAATACGGCGCGTGACCGCCGAATAGATTGACGATGTGCTTGCCCTTGGGAGCGAGCTCCGGATCGACGATCGTCGGCACCACCGGCGTGATGAACGGGCGCGTCGACGGGCGGCCGTATTTCGCGTCGTCGTAGGCGTGCTCGAGATAGTCGACGCTCGGGCCGATATGCACGTAGGTCGGATAGTCGATGCCGATCTTGGCCGCGTCGAATGCGCGGTATCGCGGCGGCTCTTCGACCGCGAGATTGATCTTGAAGGCGGAACTTACGGTCCGATAGGCCCGCACCTCGGCGATGAACTCCGGCGGCAGATCCTTAGCGTCGACCATTCCGAGAAACGTCGCCTTGACGTTGGCGTTCGAAGCGACAACTTTGGCGCTGATCTCCTCGCCCGATTTGAGGCGCACGCCGACGGCGGCGCCCTCGCGCACGACGATGCGGTCGATCTCGGCCGCGGTGCGGATGACCACGCCTTTTTCGCGCGCCGAGGCGGCGATCGCCTCGCTGATCGCGCCCATCCCGCCGCGGATGAACCCCCAGCCGCCGGCGCCTTCGTGTTCACCCATGACATGGTGCAACAGCACATAGGCCGTGCCCGGCGATTTCGGACCGAGAAACGTGCCGATTGAACTGTAATAGGCGAGAACCGCCTTGATCTCGGGCGATTCGAACCAACGATCGAGAAAATCGCTGACGCTTTGCGTCAACAGATCGACGAAACGAAACAGCTTGCCGCCGACATCGCGGAAGCGCCACAGCAGCCCGGCGGTTTCCTTCAGATCCTTCCAGCGGCGCGACGCCGGATTCGGCGGCGTCTCCCACAGCAGGGCGCGGACCAGCTTCGCCGCGTCCTGCAGATAGGCGTCGAACAACGGATAGGCCTCCGCGTCGCGCGCGGAAAACTTCGCGATTTCGGCGCAGGTCTTCTTGATGTCGTCCCAGAAAACCAGGTAGCGGCCGTCCGGAAACGGCACGAACAGATTGTTTGCCGGCAGAACTTCGAACCCATGCCGGGCCAGTTCCAGATCCCGGATGATCCGCGGCTGCAGCAGACTCATCACGTAGGAACAGACCGAAACCCGGTATCCCGGCCAGACTTCTTCCGTTACCGCCGCGCCGCCGACGACATTCCGCCGCTCCAACACGCATACTTTGAGGCCGGCGCGCGCGAGATAGACCGAGCAGACCAAGCCATTATGGCCACCACCGACCACAATCGCGTCGTACGTCTCCCCCATCGGCCGCTCCCCTGCCGGCACCACGATGCCACCATCGCGATGACGGCCTCACTCTACGCCCAAATCTTCCATGAAAAACAGCCCAAAAAAATTCACTTTCGTGAAAATGACGATTCAGAACGTTGGCGGCGTTATCACCCAGACGATGACTGTGTCCACCGGCCCCGGATTGCGATAGCGGTGCGGCAGGCTGCTCTTGAACGTGAAGGTATCGCCCTGCTTTAGCAGGAAATGCCGCTTATCGACCCACAGGTCCAGACTTCCCGAGAGGATGAAGCCCGCCTCCTCGCCTTTATGCGTGTACGGCTCCTCGCCGCTCGATGCGTCGGGGGCGAGCGTGCAAAGCAGCATCTCCAACTGGCCGGACAGCGACGGCGAGAGCAGATCGTCGCTGATGCCGAGCCCGCTGAAACTGAGGCGGCGCCGCCGGTTGGCCCGAACGATAATGCCGCGTTCGTGCTCGGGCACGGGGCCAGATTCCTGGAACAGCCGCGCGACCTGGACTCCGAGCGAGTCGCTGACCTGCTTGAGCGCCTTGATCGAGAGCCCGGAGATGCCGCGCTCCACCTGGCTCAGATAGCCGATCGACAGTCCGGTCCGCCGCGACAATCCGCTCAGCGTCAGGCCCTTCGCCTTGCGCACGTGGCGAATCTCGGCGCCGAGCGCATAGGCGGAATCGTCGGCGATGCCGTCGGCCGCCTTCGGCTTGTTGACTTTTCCGCTCGGCGAACGACGCACATGGCGTCGCTCGCGACGCGATCCGGAGACGTCCCTGGAAGCATCTTTCATAACGATGAAAAATCCTGTACCATTTTTCACGACTATGCCACTGCTCTGCGGCATGGCCAACAGCGATCGGGAGGCTTCATGGCGCGCAGGCACACTCCTTATTATCACAAGTTCGTCGCGCTCGGCGCCGAGATGGTTGACCGCATCGGCTTCGACTCGGCATTCAAATTTTCGGCGGTCGAGGCAGAGCACCTGGCCACGCGCAACCACGCCGGGCTATATGATGTCTACTACCAGGTGCTGGTCGACATCAAAGGGCGCGATGCGGAGCGGCTGCTCCAGCGAACGCTCGTCAACGACGCGGCAAGGCTTGCCGTCGGCAAGGTCATGTATTCCTCGGTCTGCAACCCCGCCGGCGGCATGGTCGATGATTTGACTTGTCTGCGGCTGGACCGAGATCACTATTGGCTGTGCCCGACGCCCTCGCGTGTCGACATTATTGCCTCGTGGATGTCCGAGAATGCGCGCGACATGAATGCCTGCGTCACCAATCTCGGCGCCGGCCGCGCTTTTCTTTCAGTTCAAGGGCCGCGCGCCCGTGACATCCTGTCACGCCTGACAGACGCCGATTTGGCCACGGCCAGCCTTCCCTACTATTCGTGGATGCGCGGCAGGGTCGCCGACGTCCCCGACACGGTGATCAGCCGAACCGGCTATTCCGGGGAACTCGGCTATGAACTGTTTTATCCCGGCGAATACGCCGAACATATGTGGGATGCGGTCCTTGCCGCCGGCAAGGATGACGGTTTGGTTCCCTGCGGGCTCGGCGCGCTGCGCAGCGTCCGCATCGAGAAACGCTACCCGCTCTACGGCTTGGACCTCGACGTGACGACGACCCCGCTCGAAGCCGGACTCGGCTGGACGGTAAGGTTCGAAAAGCTGGAATTCATCGGCCGCGACGCCTTGTTGCGCCAGCGCGACGAGGGCGTGCGGCGCCGACTGATTGCGGTGGAATTTCCGGACATCGAGTTCCTGCCCGCCGCGGGCGACCCGATCCTGGTCGATGGCCGCGCCATCGGCAAAGTGACGTCCAGCGATCGGGGATATTATCTGCGCAAGAGCCTCGCAATGGGCTATGTCGAAACCGGCGCGGCTGTCTCCGGACTGTCGGTCACCATACGCCGGGCGGCGGACGGCAAGACCGAGCAGGGGCTCATCAGCACAGCGGCACCGTACGATCCCGAACGCAAACGGGCGCGCATCTAGTCCGGCGATTTCGTCGCCTTGACGGTCGACTTGCATGAATTGGGCTGCTGCCGGTTTCGTGGACACCGAGTTTAGGTGTCATGGTGGAACCGGAGGCGGGAGCCGGGACAGCCACGGCAAACCGTCTCCTGACTGCTCGGCGCGGACGAGAACACTGTCCGGGCCAATGAGGACGGAGCGTGGATGCCAACCAGGCCGCGAAGCAAGAGGCTGATACAATGCTTCCTGAGAACCTCTGGTTCACGACCTCCAGGTCAGAAGTTCGAATCCGGTCCCTGCAACCGGTCTTTTTTCTGGCACAGCCGTGTCCCAGAAATAGGACCGGGCTTCCTGCTTTGGGCCAGTTCTAGGATGGCCATGAACTCGCCGAAAAGATCGATCCTCGGCTCGCCGTTGGTGGGCGTGAGCTTGATTTGGTCGATATGGTGACTGGAATTGTAGCGAGAGTCGTCCTCGCCGAGCGCCAGGTCGTCGGGCGAGGAACTCCTGTCACGCTGCGCGCCAGGGCAACTCGATCATCGACCCGAACCCGGCGCCGCGATGCACCGTAAGCGCTGGCGGACGGCCATGCGGCACTTGCGCGTAGTGATCGCAATCGGCGCCGGCGATGGCGATCCGAAGGCGGCTACCGGCCTTGAATCCCCACGATGTCGGCAGCAACCCGAACCTGATCCGTTCCACGCGTCCCTTGACCATCGGTGCCGCGTCAGCCCGCGCGAAGGAGTGATAGGGCCAAGTGCGGACCTCGCGCGGCGGACACGGTGATTCGCGCCGGTGGAGAGCGCGAAGCACACCCTCGGTGACGTAGCGTACCTGCCCGTTCGCTTCGACTTCGGAGAGATAGACGAAGATCGCGGCATCGCCCTGGCTCGATTCGAGCCACAGCGTCACCACCGGATGGCCGGATACCTCGACGTCGCGCTCCAGCGGCGGCGAAGTGTAGCAAAGCATTCGCGCGTCCCTGCTCTGCCAGTCCGTGTAGTACTCGCGCGCATTGACCGTGGCGAGTCTCTCATGACGGGTCTTCCCGCCACTCCCCATCGTGAAGTCCACCTGGTGGATGTCCTTGCCGGCTGGTCCTGACTCATCGGCGAGCGCATTGCCGGCGCCGAGGAAGAACGTGCGGGTGTAGGCGAGCGGCGGCCAAGCCGGAGCGGCGTGCCACGTCTCCTCGCGCATCGTGAAATAATGGATGGGCGATTCGGCGGCCAACCCCGTGTTGCGGCCCATGAGATATTCGTCGAAGAAACGCAGAACCTCGGCGAGGACGCTAAACTGCGGCTCGACGCTGTCGCGCCAGGGCGACACATTGGCCCGCGCCCCATGATCCCACGGCCCAAGCAGCAAATGGCGCTTGCGATTGGGCAGCGATAGAAAGCGCACGACGGCACCGTTGGCGAAACCGGCACCATCCATCCAGCCCGAAATCGAGTAGACCGCGACATCCTCGGAGATGCCGTCGGCAAATCCGCAGGGACTGAAGGAGTGCGGGCCGAAGCCGGGATCGTAGGGCAGCCGATCGTCGCGAAAGCGGAACTCGGTGATGAAGTCAGGCATGCGGAAATTGCCGAGATGCTGCGCGGCCGCCGAGCGGCACAGCGCGCCGTCGACATCCTCATCGACCGGCTGCGGCCCGGCGAAGCAGGGCTCGTTGAAATAAGAGTATTTCCGCACGAGATCGCGTCGGTCGTGGTCGAGCGCCACCATCAGCTCGTCGTAGCTTGCGGCAAGCCAATTCATCAGCACGCCGCCGGGATAGTAGTGGTCGGCCCAGGTATCCCAGACCGCGAAGAGCGGCGCGATCGCCTTCACCGCCGGATGACCGGTGCTGGCGAGAAATGTGGCCGCGGCGCCGACATAGGAGATGCCGGTCGAGCCGATCACGCCGTTGGACCACGACTGGCGCACCACCCAATCCGCAATCTCGCGAAAGTCGTCGCGCTCGGCGGGCGAGCGGAAGCTGTCGCGCGTGCCGAAGCTGGCACCGCTGCCGCGCACATCCACGACGACGAGTGCGTAGCCGCGCGGCACGAGCAGATCGCGGAAACGGCAGGCGCCGGGGCAAGGTTCGGCGGTGCCGGTGTCGCCCTCGATCTTGAAGCGCCGGTAATAGGGCGTGAGGATAAGAATTGCCGGGCATGCTTGCGGCGGGGCGGCCGAGCCGGCCTTCCGCTGCGGGACATAGACATCGACGGCAAGACGGCAGCCGTCGCGCATCGTCACGTAGACGGATATTGGTCGCGCCGGACAGTCGAACTCGGCGGGTCGGCGTTCCAGATAGTCATTCGGCAGTTCCTCCCAGGCGCGGTCTTTTTGGTCGAGTTCCAGCATGAATGTGATCCTTGTTCCGCTATGTATTGAAGAGTCGTCGATCCGGCGCAACCTCGGGCGATCAACCTCGTCTCGCGTCCGCGAAGTCGAGTGCAGCGGGCGGCGCGACGCCGAATATTTCCGCGCGGCGGACGAGGTCGTCCATCAGCCGGGAATCGACGTCCAGGCCCTCGACCAACGCGGTGCGGCGATGCGCCAGCGCGCGCTCGCCAGGCAGCCTCACCTTCTGGTCGGGCGCCACGGCGGCTTCGCGGCAAGCCGTCGCAAGCCATCCGGCTTCGCGCATCAGGAAAGCGCGGCCACCGAAGGCGTCGGGATCGAGCACGTAAACCAGTACGGCGTTCGAGCTGGCCTGCGGCGAGTCGGATCGACCGAAACCACCGAGTCCGGCAGTGAGCGCCTCGACCATCAGCCCCAGGCCGAATCCCTTGTGGCCGAGCTCGGTTCCGCCGAGCGGCATGATGGCGCCGGGCGGATCGGCGACGAGCACGCCGGCATCGCGCGTCGGTTGTCCCTGTGGATCGAGCAGATACTCCCCCGGCAGAAGCTCGCCCCGGCTGCGATACTCCTGGCAGACGTTGGCGGAGATCATCGACATGCTAAGGTCGATCAGGATCGGCTCACCCTCCGTTGGGATGCCGAAAGCGATCGGATTCGGCGAGTAGACCGGCCGACTGCCGCCGAAAGGCGCGACGACCTTCGCCCAGGGATTCGACGAGGCGATCATCATGATCGCTCCGCGCGAGGTCGCCATCTCGAGGTAGGTGCCGAGGCAGGCGATGTGGCTGCTGCGACGGATCACCGCGGTGACGGCGCCATGCGCACTCAGGCGAGCGAGCGACAGCTCCACGGCGTGACTCACGACCACCGGGCCCGGCAGCATCCTCCCGTCGATCAGGAAGGTGGCTCCGTTGTCCTTCAACATCTCTGGCATGCCCGAGCGCGTCATACGTCCGTCTCGGACTTCGTCGAGGTAGCGCGGCAGGAGCCGGATGCCATGCGACCCGTGGCCAAGCAGATCGGCGGCGATCAGCGTATCCGCGAGCCTACGGGCATGCGAAGCGTCGATTCCGGCGCTCACGAGCAGGGCGGCGGCGAAATCCAGCAAGGCGGCGGGCCGATGGCGCGGCATGCCTCACTCCGCAGCCAGATCGAGGCCGAAATGAGCCGCGGCCTGCGCCGGCGTGATGTAGCCGTTCTTCAGATCCTCGAGCACCTTCTCGCGCGGGCGCGCGCGCGGGTCACCGTAGCCGCCCCCGGTGGAGGTGACGAGCCGTACGACCTCGCCCTTGGCAATCCGTTTGCGCGCGGCGACGCTGAACCTCTCGACGCTGCCGTCTTTGCGCAGGATCTGGGCATAGTTTCCCGACCCGACGGCGCCGCCCGCCATTCCCCAGGGCGGGGTGCGACTGCGGCTGAAATTGATGGTGAGAAACGCCTCTTCCGACAGCACGCGGTAGTCGAGCATCACGCCCCTGCCGCCGCGCCAGGCGCCCGCGCCGCCGTCGTCGGCGTGGAATGCGTAGCGATCGACGCGCAGGCCGTATCGCGCTTCGGTGATCTCGGCCGGGATGTTGAACGTCTCGCCATTCGAATGGCTGAACTGGCCGTTCTGTCCATCCTTGTCGCGACAAGCGCCCCATCCGCCCAAAAGCGGCTCGGAGAGGACGTAGAGCCGTCCGGTCTCGGGGTGCTGACCCGCGATGGTGGTGGAGCAGATCGACAGGAAGTGTCCCGCCGGAAGCCGGTGCGGCACATGCGGCGCGAGGGCCTTCCACACCAGGTCGAGGCAGGAACCGCCGCTCTCGAAATAGAACGAGGTCGGCATCGGCCGCTCCGCCGTGAAGACGGTACGCGGCGGGCAGATGATCCTGAGCGGGCGGAACATCCCGCCATTGGTCGGCACATCGGGCGCAGTGATCGCGCGAAATATCGCGCGCGCCCGCGATCTGAGGCCGGTCGCCGGCGTGTTCACCGGCCCGGGCACCTGTGCATGGCTCCCGGTGTAATCGATGACGAACTCGTCGTCGGTGATGGTGACCTTCACCTGGACCGGAAACGGGCCGTTCCCGAACCCGTCGTCGTCGATCGAATCGCTCGCCTCAAAGGTTCCCTTCGGCAGGTCCTTGATGGCGCGGCGGACCATCGTTTCGCCGTAGTCGAGCAGATGATCGATGGCGCCCAGCACGATGTCGCGGCCGTAGCGCGCGAACAGGTCGAGGAGGCGGCGCTCACCGACGCGCAGTCCGGCGATCTGGGCCCACATGTCGCCCAGCGACTGGTCCGGCAGCCGCACGTTGGCGCGGATGATATCGACGATCGCCTCGTCGATGGCGCCGCGGCTGAACAGGCGGATGTTGGGGAACTGCAAGCCTTCCTGATAAATCTCGGTCGCATCGCTGGTGAAGCTGCCCGGGCTCTTGCCGCCGACCTCGGTCCAGTGCGCCTTGTTGGCGACGAAGGCGACCAACTCGCCGTCGAAGAACACGGGTAGCACCAGCGTCACATCGGACAAGTGAGTCCCGCCGCCCTCGTAGGGGTCATTGGTCATGAAGATGTCGCCGGGGAAGATCCGGCCGGAGTAGCGCTTGAGAACGAAGCCCACCGCGGCATCCAGCGTGCCGAGAAATCCCGTGCCGCCATTGCCCTGGCAGATGAGCAGGCCTCTGCCGTCGGTCGCGCCGACGGCGAAGTCCAGCGTCTCGTAAATGATCGGCGACATCGCCGCGCGCTTCAGCGCCGAGAACATCTCGTCGCCGAGCGCGACGAGCGAGGAGCGCACGATTTCGTAGGTAAAGAAGTCTTTGCTCATGATGTAGCGTCTTTCGGGTTGTAGCAGGCGGCGAAGTGGCGTCCGTCGGCGCTCTCGATCGGCGGTGGCGTCCGCCAGCACGGATCGAGCGCAAAGGGACAGCGCGGCGCGAAGGTGCAGCCCGCAGATTCCGCCTCGGCGGTCTGCGCGCGAGTCTCTTGCGGCCATTGCGGCTTTACAGCTTCCTCGGCTGCGGAAACGACCGGGATGGCCGACAGCAACATCGTCGTGTAGCGATGCCGCGGTCGCCGGAACACGGCCTCGGTCGGGCCGGTCTCGACCACGCGACCCCGATAGAGAACCGCCACCCTCGCGGCAATATTGCGGACTACGGAGAGGTCGTGGGTGATGAAGATGTAGGTCAGGCCGATGCGGGCCTGGAGATCGATTAGGAGATGCAGGACCCGGGCCTGGACCGACACGTCGAGGGCCGAGGTGGGCTCGTCGAGCACGATCAGGTCGGGCTCGGCGGCGAGAGCGCGAGCCAGCGCTGCGCGCTGGCGCTGCCCGCCCGACAGGGCGTTCGGGTAGCGGTCCTGCGTGTCGGTCGGCAGGCCGACGAGATCGAGCAGCTCGCGCACCCGGGCCGTTGTCTGCCGCGGCGCCACCAGGCGATGCACCCGCAGCGGCAGGGCGACGCTCTGGCCGACCGTCCGCCGCGGGTTGAGGGTCGACAGCGGATTCTGCTGCACGACCTGCAACCGCCGGCGCATCGCCTTCGGCAACGGCAAGGATAGCGCCGCACTGTCGAGACGGATTTCGCCCTCGTCCGGACGTTCGACGCCGAGCAGGATGCGGCCGAGCGTGGATTTACCCGAACCCGATTCTCCCACCACGGCCAGCGTCTCGGCCGGTGCCGCGCGCAGGGAGACGCGCGACAGCGCCTGTACCCGCCGATCGCCGACGCGATAGGCCTTGCTGACCCCGACCGCCTCGATGCGCGTGACCTCAGCCATCCCGCTTCTCGCCGAAAAGAACGCACGCGACCTTGTGACCTGGCGCCACTTCGATCACCGGCGGCGGTTGGTGGCACTGGGGCCGCGCGTGCGGACAGCGCGGATGGAAGCGACAACCAGGCGGCGGAACGCGGTAGTCGGGCACGCCGCCCTCGATGCCCACCGGCAGTCCTTCGCCGGTCAGCCGGGGGACCGCGGCAAACAGGGCCTGCGTGTAGGGATGGCGCGGCGCGGCGAAGAGTTCCGCGACGGGAGCCTCCTCGACGATCGAACCGGCGTACATCACGTAGACTCGCTGGGCGAAGTTGCGGACCACGCCGAGATTGTGGGTGATGAGCAGCACCGCAGCGCCCGAGGCGTCGGTCAGGTTGTGCATCAGCGCGAGGGTCTGGGCCTGGACCGTCACATCGAGCGCCGTGCCCGGCTCGTCGGCCAGCACCAGCGCGGGCCGGTTCACCAACGCCATTGCGATGAGGACGCGCTGGTTTAGGCCGCCGCTCAGCTGGAATGGGTAGGAGTCGAGCACGCGATCGGGATCGGCGATCGCCACGGCGGCGAGCGCCGGACGCGCGAGATCACGCGCCTCGACACGGGTGTGCGCCTGTCCGCCCCTCAGGATCACGGTCGCGAGCTGGTCGGCGATGGTAAAGACGGGATTCAGCGCCGCGACCGGATCCTGGAAGATCATGGTGAGGCGCCGCCCACGCAGCCGGTCCCAGCCCCGCGCGTCGAGCGCCAGCAGATCGTCGTCGTCGAAGCGGATGCGCCCTTCGACCGACGCGCCGCGCTCGTCGAACAGGCCCATGATCATGCGCGCGGTCAGCGTCTTGCCGCAACCCGACTCGCCGACCAGCGCGACCCGTTCGCCCGGGAAGACGACGAGGTCGACGCCGTTGAGGATGCGGGCCGTGCCGTCGAAGCGCGCGAGGCTGAGCGCGAGGCCATCGACGTCCAGCAGGGGCGGTGCGGCGTCGTTCATCGCTCGACGTCCAGCAGGTCACGGACGCCGTCGCCCATCAGATTGAAGCCTAACACGGCGCACAGGATGGCAAGGCCGGGGAAGACGGCGAGCCACCACAGATCGGGCAGATATCTCGCGCCTTCGGCGACCATCGATCCGAGATCCGGCGTCGGCGGTTGGACGCCGAGGCCGAGGAAACTGAGGCTCGATCCGAGCAGGATGACGAAGCCGAGATCGAGCGTCATCTTCGTCACGATCGGCGCCGCGCAGTTCGGCAGGATCTCCCGGAACAGAATGTGGAACGCCGAGGCGCCGACCACTTCGGCCGCCGCGACGTAGCCTTCAGTCGCCACCTGGCGGGTGACGTTGTAGGTGAGGCGCGCGTACCACGGCCACCACATCGCCGAGACCGCGATCATGGCGTTGATCATATTCGGGCGTAGGAAGCCGAGAATGGCGAGCGCGAGCACCAGCGGCGGGATCGACAGGAAGACGTCGGTGATCCGCATGAACACCGTCTCGCGCCAGCCGGCGAAGTAGCCGGCGAGCAGGCCGACAATCACGCCGACCGGCGTGGCGAGCGACAGGACGACGATGCCGAGCAGCAGCGAGAGGCGATAGGCAAACACCGTGCGGGTCAGGATGTCGCGGCCCACGGTGTCGGTGCCGAACGGGTGGGCGAGGCTGGGCGGTTTGCCGGAGTTCGAGATGTCGACCACGGCGCCGGCGTGAAGCGGGTACGGCGTCACCCACGGCGCCAGCAGGGCCGCGAGAACGATGACCGACATGATCGCGAAGCCGACGACCGACAGTGGATTTCGGCTGAACCTGTGCCAGAGCCGGGACCGCGGCCAGAGCATCGTTCAGACCGCCGCCCGGTAGCGGATCCGGGGGTCGAGATAGGCTACAAAAAGATCGATCACCAGGTTGATCACGACGAAGCCGAAACCGATCACGAGCACCGTGCCGACGATGGCGTTGAGATCCTTGTTGAGGATCGCGTTGACGCCGTAACGGGCCATGCCCGGCCAGGCGAAGACAGCCTCTACGAGGAAGGCGTTGCCGAGCTTTGCCGCGAAGTCGAGACCGAGGATCGTGAGCGTCGGAATCATGGCCGGGCGCAGCGCGTATTTCCATGCGATCGTCCGGCCGGCGAAGCCGTAGGCGCGGGCGAGATCGATGTAGTCGCGACCGTAGGTCTCGCCGAGGTTGGCGCGGGTCAGGCGGGCGGCCTGGCCCGCACCCGAGAGCGAAAGCGCCACCGCCGGCAAAACGAGGTGCCACGACGCGTCCTTGAACGCGGCCCAGTCTCCGGCGATCAGCGAATCGACGGTGACGAACCCGGTCGTCACCGGTGGCCGGACGATGCTGTCGCTCAGTCGCCCAATCACCGGCGTCAGGTCCAGCCAGTAGCTGAACACCAGCACCAGGATGATGGCCCAGACGAAGCTCGGCGCCACGATCCCGAGCAGCGCCGCGAGCCGCGCGGCATGGTCGGGCCACCGGTCGCGAAAATGGCCGGCCAGCACGCCCAGCGGAATGCCGATCACGACCATCAGCAGCGAGGCGGCGGCGACCAGCTCTGCAGTCGCCGGCAGGAACTGCCGCAGGTCGGTCGTCACCGTCCGGTTGGTGTAGAGCGAGACCCCGAGATCGCCACGCAGCAAATTGCGGGCGAACTCGACATACTGGGCGATTAGTGGCCGATCGAGGAACAGCGCGGCGCGGAGCTGCGCCACCTGTTCCTCGGAGGCCATCGGGCCGAGGGCGATGCGGGCGGGATCGCCCGGTATCACACGGGCGATCAGAAAGATCAGCACCGACACCCCGATCAGCACGACGATCGAGGCGGCGAGCCGGCGCAACAGGTATTTGATCACGCGATGGCCTGCTCCGCTTGCCGCCCCGCCCGACCCCTACTTGTTCACGCTGAAAGTGCGGAACATCCAGTTACCGCCTTGCACGGCGACGCCCTTGGAGGTGTCGTCGAGCATCGGCGCCACGGTGTAGTTCTGCTTCACGAAGGTCGCGACCGTCTCGAACGGGTATATGCTCGACGTCGCGTCGAGGAGCCGGCGCTGCACCTGGCCATAAAGCTCGCGGCGCTTGCCCTGATCGGTGACCGCGAGCGCAGCCTCGATCAGTTTGTCGCTCTCGCCATCGGAGTACCAGTCCATCTTCAAGGTGGTGCTCTTGTAGCGCGAATGGTTCTGCGAGATGAGCGCGTCGGGGTCTGGATACGGCGCCGAGACGAAGCGCTGCGTCATGTTCGGCGTGGTCTCCGCCTTTGTGACCTGCTGTGTTAGGAGCGTCCAGGGCACCTTCGTCAGGTTCACCTTGATGCCGATTTCGGCCAGGTTCTGCAGCACCAGCAGGCCGATCTTTTCTTCAAGCGGCACCTCGCCGACCCAGATCAGCTCCATGATCGGCTGATTGGACGCATATTTGGATTTCGCCAGTTCGGCCTTGGCCGCGGCGACGTCGCGGCGGTTGGCCGGCAGCGTCTTGTCGTGTCCGAGAAGCCCGCTCGGCAGCATCCCGGTGATCGGAACGGCGCCGGCGAAGTTTGGGGTGACCTTCATCAGTTCGATCAGCGCCGTGTAGTCGAGCCCCAGCGCGACCGCACGCCGGAAATGCGGGTCGTCGGTCGGCGGCCGTGTGGTGTTCATGGGCATGATGAAATATCCGGCACCGCGCTCGGAGATGACGCTCATGCCTTCAGTCTCGGCGAGGGCCCGCTTGATCTCGCTCGGAATCCACTGGCTGGTGACCTCGAACTCGCGCCGCGCCATCAGGGTGCGAACGGTCGCGGGTTCGACGCCGTAGCGAATGCGGACGACATCCGGCGCGTTGGTTGCAAACTGTCCGAAATAGCCGTCGAACTTTGCCAACACGGACTGTTCTTGCGGGTTGTGCTCGACCACGCGGTAGGCCCCGGAGCCGGCATCCCTCTCCGCCAGAAACGCCTCGCCGTAGTCACCCTTGTCGCCGTAGTTGCCCGGCTTGACGTTCTTAAGCACCAGCGACTTCTGCATCACCGGCAGCCGCACGAGCGTCGCGAGAAACGCAGCATTCGGCGCCGGCAGCGTCAGGACCACTGTGCGTGCGTCGGGCGCGGTCCCGGTGACGCCCTTGAACAGGCGAGCGTAACCTGCGTTGAGCGCCAGGGTCCGTTCGAGGGCGAAGAGCACGTCCTCAGACGTCATCTCGCCGCCGCCGTGAAACTTGACTCCCGGCTTCAGTTTGAATGTGTAGACCTTGCCGTCGGCCGAGAGCGTCCAACTCTCCGCCAGGCTCGGTGCCACGCCGCCGCTCGGATCGCCATTGACCAGCGTGTCGTAGACGTTCATCGCCAGGACCGACGACGCGTAGTCCACGACCTTGGATGGATCGAGGCGGCCCGGCGCTGACTCGTCGTGGCGCAGCACCCTCTGCTGAGCGTTGGCCGTCGCAGCCACGCCGCAGAGCGTCAACGCCAGTGTCCATGCCAAAAGCATTCGTCGATTGATCATGACTTGCTCTCCCGTTCTTTGATGCTGATGTGGATGTTTCCGTAGGCGTCCATTTCCACGCTGTGGTCCGGCGGGACGACAATGGTCGTCGCCGGCTCCTCGATGACGGCGGGACCGCCGAGCAGAATGCCGACCGGCATCCTCTCGCGCGCGTAGATCGGCGTGTCATGCACGCCGTCCTCGTCGAAATCGACTTGTCGCCGGCCGCGCACGGCCTGCTCCAAGCCGCGCTCATCGTTCTGGAGCTTCGGCAGGCCCGGCTTCGGCACGGCCAGCAACCCGGCAAGGTGATAGTTGACGAGCTCGACCGGCGACTCAAGGCGGAAGCTGTACTCGCGCTCATGGGCGACGTGGAATCGTTCGGCCGCGCGCGCCAGGATGTGCGTGTCGATCCGACCGTCGGGGAACTCGATCTTCACCGAGTGTTCCTGGCCGACATAGCGCATGTCGGCGTAGCGGATGAGGGACAGGCGTTCCGCGGAGACGCCGTCCTCGGCGAACTGCGCGGCGAGCTCGGCCGCGAGTTCGTCGTAGGACGCCGCAATTGCCGCCGCCGCGCCGGGCTGCAATCCGATAACGCGCGTGCGGACGACGTCGCGCCTGAGGTCGGTCATCAGCATGCCCCACGCCGAGAACACGGCAGCGTTGACCGGCACCACGACCTTGGGGATCCCCAGCTCGCGCGCCAGCGCGCAAGCGTGCGATCCGCCGCCGCCGCCGAACGCCATCAGAGTGAACTCGCGCGGATCGAAACCCTTGTTGACCGAGACGAGCTTGAGCGCGTTCACCATGTTGGCGTTTGCCACGCGGATGACCCCGCGCGCGGTCTCCTCGACGGTCGTTCCGATGCGCTGGCCGAGCGCGGCGAAGGCCCTGCGCGCGTTGTCCATGTCGGGGACGATGCGTCCGCCGAGGATGAAATCGGGATCGATGCGCCCGGTGATCAGATTCGCATCGGTGGTCGTCGGCTCCGTACCACCGCGCCCGAATGCCGCCGGGCCCGGCACGGCGCCGGCGCTGCGCGGCCCGACATGCAGCTTGCCGCCCGGATCCATCCACGCGATGCTGCCGCCGCCGGCGCCGATCTCGACGAGATCGAGCACCGGCACCTTGATCGGGTAACCGGCGTTCGTCCGCGACCATTCGAGCTTGTAGTCGGTGGTGATGCGCGCGCGCGACTTCTCGATCAGCGCGCATTTCGCCGTGGTGCCACCAATATCGAGCGCGATCAGATCGCTCTCGCCGATGATCTGCCCGAGCGCAATGGCGCCCAGCATGCCGCTCGCCGGGCCGGATTCCACCATGTTGATCGGGTTGGCGCCGGCGGCGCGGACGGTCGCGACGCCGCCGTTCGACTGCATGATGTACACCGGACAGCGCACGCCGGTCGCATTGAGTTGGCGGCCCAGCCGCCGCAAATATCCCTGAGCCAGCGGGTGCACGTAGGCCGACAACACGGTCGTCGAGGTCCGTTCGTATTCGCGCCATTCGCGCGTGATGCGGTGCGAGGACAGCACCGAGCCGAGCTCGGGCCACAACCGCTGGATCTCCGCCTCGGCCTGTTCCTCGTGAGTAGCGTTCGCGTAGGCATGCAGGAAGCAGATCGCCAGGGCCTCGACGTTCTCGGCCCGGAAGTGATCGACTATCGGCGCCAGGTCAGCGGGGTCGAACGGCGCGACGACGCGGCCGCGATGATCCATCCGCTCGCCGATTTCCAGCCTGAGATGGCGCGGCACGAAGGGCGCCGGCTTTGAGAACACGAAGTTGAACAGGTCCGGCCTGTTGCCGCGGGCGATCTCCAACGCGTCGCGGAAGCCGGCGGTCGTGATCAGCCCGACCTTGGCGCCCTTGCGCTCGGTCAGGGCGTTGATCACGACCGTCGTGCCGTGCGCGAAGAAGGCGATGTCGCTCGCCGGCAGACCTGCCAGCTCGATCGCCTGCATCACGCCGCGCTCGAAATCGGGCGGCGTGGTATCGCACTTTACGGCAACGATGCGGCCGGTTTGGCCGGTGGCCTCGTCGTAATCGCAGTAGACGAGATCGGTGAAGGTGCCGCCAACGTCCGTCGCCACCCTCATCTGCGGCCCCAAAGCGAGATCATGGTGCCGCCTGCAAGCGCAAGACAACACCCTGCCGGAGGCGGGCGCGTTCGCTGGCCCGGCGATCGATGCGCCCGTCGGCGGCGAGCACGATGCCGTAGTCCCGCACTGCACCCTCGGCGGTGACATAGCCGTGAAGCAGGTCCTCTTCGATCTTTTCGATCGGCCGTTCGAGCGGATCACCGAATCCCGAGCCGCCGGCGAGTTGGACCTCGACGACATGATCAGGCGAATCAATCGTCATGATGCGGCCGGCGCCGCAGGTCTCGGCGGCGCCGGTGGCGTCGACGACCCTGCCGTCCGCTGTCCGTCCACTGCGCCCGCCGAACAGGCCGGGTTGCTCGACGCCGTAGCCCTCGGGGAAGATCGCGGCCAGCAGGCCGAGCCCGTCGTCATCGAGCTTGCGGAAGCGGATGCGCGATCCCAGTCCGCCGCGCGACCGCCCAGGCCCGCCGGAATCGGCGGCGAAGGTCTTCTCCAAGACGAGCACGGGAATGCGCACCTCGAACAGCTCGATCGAGGTATTGGCGGCTGAGGTCGGCCAGATCAGACCGGATTTCCCGTCGGTGCGCAAAGTCGCACCCTCGCCGCCGCCGGAAAACATCATGTCCGAATAGATCGTTCCATTCGCCCCCTTCGCGTACCAGTAGATGATGAACGGCAGACCGGTATAGGCCTTGACGTGCTCGGGCGCGCCCTTCGCTAGCGCGTTCAGGACGCAGGTGGCGACGTACCAGCCAAGGCGGTGCCGGATGCCGACCGAGGCGGGCTTGTTGCAGTTCAGCACTGACCCTTGCGGCGCGTCGACGGTGATGGGGCGAAAATCGCCGGCGTTTCCGCGGACGTTCGGGCTGAGGATGCACTTCAGCGGAAAGGTCGCATAGGCTGCCGTGTAGTTCATGACGACGTTGAGGCCGCCCTGGGAAAGCTGCGGCGGCGCGCCGGCGAAGTCGAGCGTGACCGTTTCGCCCTCGACCGTGATCTTCAGCGGCAAGCGCAGCGGTTCGCCCAGCGGATTGCCCCACACCTCGGACTCGTACACGCCGTCGGGGAAGGCGCGCACGGCCTCGCGCATCGCGCGCTCGGAGCGGCTCTGCACCACCCGCGCGATCGCGCGCAGATCGTGCATGCCGTATTCGTCCATGAAGTGGAGCAGCCGCTCGGCGCCACGGGCGTTCGCCGCAATCAGGGCGTGAAGGTCGCCGAGCACCTGGTCGCTCTCGCGTACATTCTCGGCGATGAGCCTGATGAGATCCTGGTTCGGGTCGCCTGCCTTGTAGAGCTTCATCGGCGGAATTTGCAGGCCTTCGTCGTAGACCTCTCGGGCGCGCAGCGATTCCTTGGTACCACCGATGTCGGAGACATGGCCGATCGAGCCGGCGAAGGCGACCAGCGCGCCGTCGCGGAACACGGGAGTAATCAATGCGACGTCGAAGAGATGGCCGGCGCACAACCACGGATCGTTGCAGATCAGCACGTCGCCCGGCCGCAGAGTTTCGACCGGACAGACGGCGAGTATTCCGCGTACGGCCTTCGGCAGGGTCATGTAGAAGACCGGCATCGCCGCCGGCGAATGGACCAGCTTGTCGCCGTCCGCATCCAGCAATTCGCACGCGAAATCCTGCGACTCGCAGATCGTCAATGAGAAGGCCGTGCGGACGACGGTGCTCCACATCTCCTCGGTCACGTT
>JACQDQ010000220.1 GCA_016201015.1 Pseudomonadota bacterium
AGCCAGCGCATGCCGAACAGCAGCAGCAGCACGCCGATGACGAGCTGCAGCGCCTCGACCGGGATGCGATCGAGCGCCGGCCCCAGCACGACCACGATCAACGCGAGCACAAGGACGCCGCCGACGGCGCCGAGCAGCGCCGAGCGCCAGCCGCGCACCATGCCGACCGCGAGCACGATCGTCAGCGCCTCGACGAACTCGACGAGCGAGGCGAGAAATGCCGCGGTCACGGACGGCGCGGCGTGGGCCCAGTCGATCATCATCAATGCACCACCAGCACCGCGCAGTGCGCATTGTCGATCATGTGCCTGGCAACCGAACCCATCACCAGGCGACCGACCAGCTTGCGGCTGCGATGTCCGACCACGATCAGATCGACATTGGTCTGCTTCGCGTAGTCGACGATGTGCTGCGCCGGGTGGCCGACCAAAACCTCGAATTGCATCTTGAGCCCCTTGGTGCCCCGGTTCGTTTTCAAGGCGGCGAAGCGCTTTTCATAGGATTCCCGCGAATTTTCGATGATCGCTTCAGCTTCGACATCGTCGCCGACCATCGGCGCCGCAGCGACCGCGACGACCGCGATTTCGGCCTTGGCCAGGCGCGCGATTTCGATCGCTTGCGCAAAGACTCGCTCGGAGAGTTCGGAGTCATCATAGGCGACCAGTATTTTTCTGATCATCGCGCATCCCTCTTATTCGGCTTCGGCCAGACCCTTGGCGAGCGTCGGCTCTTCGACCGCCGCCTTGGGCTTCGGCATCAGATGGCGCGGCAGGTAGAAGGCGTTGGCGATGATCGTCGGGATGACGGCGCTGGCGATCACCGCCGCGACCAGGATCGAATATTGCGTCCGATCGATGATCTCATGCGACAGGCCGAACAGCGCCGAGATCGTGCCGAAGGTGAGGCCGGTCGACATCAGCAATGTCGTGTACATCGCCTCCTGGTTGGGCGAACGGTACAGCTTGGTGATCGGATAGACGCCGACGAACTTGCAGGCGACCTTGAGCACAAGCATGAGCAGAAAGGCGGCTGGCGCGGCGATCAGATCCGGGATCGAGACGAACGAGCCGGCGCGAATGAAATAGAACGGCGTCAGCAGTCCGAAGGTGAGGGTGCGCAGGCGGCGGACGAGCGCGTGGTCTTTGCCGACGGTGCCCGCCAGCACCATGCCGATGAGATAGGCCGGCAACACCGCCTCGCTGTCCGCCCAGGTCGCCAGGGCGCCGAGCGCGAACAGGATCAGCAGCAGATACTTGGCCTCCAGTTCCGACGGCCGGCCGCCATAGAGCTTGAAGAAGCGCGGCGTGAGCCATGGCAGGATTGCGAAGGCTGCGACGCCGACGCCGGCGAAGATCATCGTCTTGAACGTGAACGGCGCGAAGATGAAGCCGAGTGCCACGACCGTGCCGAGATCGGTGACGAAGCAGGCGGCGAGCACGGTCTTGCCGTAATCCGTCGTGTTGAAGCCGAACTCCAGCATGACGGCGTAGACGACCGCGACCGAGGTGGTGGACATGGCGATGCCGGCGAGCCAGCTCGGCATCGGTTCCCAGCCGAGGACGTAATAGGCTCCCGCCGTGCAGCCGAGGAATGGCAGGAAGAAACTGGCGAGGCCGACGGCCAACGCCTCTCGCCATTGCCGCCGAAAGACCACCGGGTCGAGTTCGGCGCCGGCCAGGAACGTCAGCACGATCGCGCCGGTGCCGGATAGGAACTTGACCCACGACTCGTCGGTGCCGAGGACAGCGGCGCCGATGAGAGCGCCGATGATCAGTTGCGCGATCGTGCCGACGATAATCTCCGACAGCGCCGTTGCCACCCGCAGCCAGATCGACATCAGGCTGGCGAGCAACGCCAGCCCGAGCCACAGCGCCGCCAACCCCCAGACCGCGGTCATGGACGGCCCCCGCATCCAATACAGCGAATCCGAATGGCTGGACTCATCGGCACACTCCCGTTCTGCCGCCGCGGCTGGCGACGGCGTGAGACTCGAACCGGCGTGCGCGAGGTACGCAGCAAAAACCCGCCTCGCGGCGGGTTTGCACGGCGCTCCCACCGCATGACCTCACGCGGCAGGAGTCATCAGCCTCTCGGCGGTTTTGGGGGACCCCATCCCCTTGACAACGACGTACGAACGCTACGCGATCTTTTTCAGAGCGTCAATCGCGTCAGCCGATGTGAGTCTCGCCGTATTGCAGCACCTGCACCTTCTCCAGAGTCATCAGCCCGCTGCCCATCATCGTGTCGAGCACCGGCAGGAAGGCGTTGATCTTCTCCTCGCTGTCGACGATCTCGATGACGAACGGCAGGTCTTCCGACAGGCGCAGGATCTTGGCGGTGTGCAGCCGGCTCGAATGGCCGTAGCCCATCGGGCCGCGCAGCACGGTCGCTCCGGCGATGTGCAGCTCACGCGCCTTGAGCACGATCGCCTCGTAGAGCGGCTGATGGCCATGGCGATCGTCCTCGCCGATGAAGATGCGCAGCAGCACGGCATTGCGGGGCACCTGCATGGCTCAGGCTCCTTTCATCTGGTTGAGGCCGGCCGCCGCGAAATGGCCGAGCAGCACCGCCAGCAGGCAGAGTAGCACCGACCAGCAGATATTGGCGCCGGCGCGCAGCCACTCGCCGTCGCGCGTCAGGGTCAAGGTCTGCAGGCTGAACGACGAGAAGGTGGTGAAGCCGCCGCAAATCCCGACCATGACAAATTGTCGCGCCGTCGTGCCGACCAGCAACTGCCCGTCCGGGCCGGTCAGCGTGGCGACGAAGCCGATGATGAACGAGCCGGCGATGTTGACCACCATGGTGCCCCACGGGAAGGTCTGGCCGAAATGCTCGGCGACGATGCCGGAGCACCAGTAGCGCGCGGCGCCGCCAAGCGCGCTGCCGATGGCGATCCACAGATATAAGGCCAATGGCGAGATTCTCCCTTGCCGAGCGCGACGATGCTTCTGTTCGATGCCGGCGAGCGCAAGCGCGCGGTAACAGCAGCGTTGCGGCCGCACGACACGCCTGGGCAGCGTCGCGAGCGGGCCAGAATAGCACCGGCGGGGCGAGCGTGGCGCCGGCGCGCGGCGGCGC
>JACQDQ010000223.1 GCA_016201015.1 Pseudomonadota bacterium
GATGACGGCGAGGGAACGCTGTTGCAACGCATTCGCACGCTACGGCCAAGCCTGCCGATCGCCGTCGCGCTCGACCTGCACACCAATCTCACGGCGGCGATGGTCGAGAATTGCACCGTGCTCGCCGGCTACAAGACCTATCCCCATGTCGATATCCGCGCCACCGGCCTGCGCGCCGGGCGGATGCTGCTGCGCGTCCTGCGCGGCGAAATCAACCCGAAGATGGCGTGGGGCTGGCTGCCGATGCTGGCGCATACGCTGCGCATGGCCAGCGCCGAGCAGCCGATGAAAGGCTTGATCGAGCAGGCGGACCGGCTGGAGCGCGACGGTCTGCTCGACGTCTCGGTCTTCGGCGGTTTTCCGATGGTCGATATCCCGCGGCCGGGATTCTCGGCGGTGGCGGTCGCCGACGGCGACGCGGCGGCGGCGCGGAACGCGGTCGATGCGATCCTCGATGCGGCATGGGCGCGGCGCGCCGATTTCGTCTACCGCAGCGAGCAGCTCGCCCAATCGGTCGCCCGCGCCAAGCAGATGACCGAGGGGCCGGTCCTGCTCATCGACCATGCCGATAACTGCGCCTCCGGCGGCACGCAAGACACCATGGCGGTGCTGGCCGAGGTGTTGCGTCAAGGTCTGCGCGACGTGGCGGTGTTCGCCATCTGCGACCCATGGGCGGTCGGCCGCATGATCGAAGCCGGGGTCGGCAACACGTTGACCCTGAAGCTGGGCGGCAAGGTCGACATGCCGACGATCGGCCGCAAGGGCGAGCCGTTGGAGGTGACCGGCCGCGTGCGCGCCATCACCGACGGCGATTTTCTCGTCACCGGCCCGATGATGACGGGGACCCGCGCGAGTCTTGGCCGCGCTGCCGTGCTCGCCCTGGACGGCCTCGACATCGTCGTCTGCGAGCGCCATCACGAGCCCTGGGATCTCGGCTGCTTCCGCTCGGTCGGCATCGAGCCGACGGCCAGGCGCTACTTGCTGCTCAAGTCGCGCATCCACTACCGCGCCGGCTTCCAGCCGATCGCCAAGGCGATCGTCGAGTGCGACGGCGTCGGCGTCACCAGCTCGGACTACGGCCTGTTCAAGTTCACCAGGCTCGAACGGCCGGCCTATCCGCTCGACCAAAACGCCACTCGCCATTGAGGACCCGATGAAAACCGACGCGACCAACCAGCCGATCATCGATGCCGACGAGATACTCGACGGCATCCGCCAGTGGGTGGAGGTCGAATCGCCTTCGCACGATGCTGTCGCGGTCAACCGCATGGCGGATATGGTCGCGACCGATCTGCGGGCGATCGGCGCGGCAATCGAGCGCACGCCGGGGCGCGACGGCTACGGCGACGTGCTCAAGGCGCGCATGCCGTGGGGCGGCGATGGGCCGGGCATACTGGTGCTGAGCCATATCGACACCGTGCACCCGATCGGGCTGTTGGCCGGCGCCCTGAAGTTCCGCCGCGAGGGCGACAGCGTCTATGCGCCGGGCATCTACGACATGAAGGGCGGCGCCTATCTCGCCTATTACGCGCTGCGCCACCTGGTGCGAAGCGGGCAGAAGACGCCGCTGCCCGTCACCTTCATGTTCATTCCGGAGGAGGAGGTCGGCAGCCCGACCTCGCGCGCGGCGATCGAGGCGGCGGCGCGCAGGGCCAAATACGTGCTGGTCACCGAGCCGGCGCGCGACGGCGGCAAGATCGTGACGGCGCGCAAGGGCGTCGCGCGCTTCGATGTCCACATCAAGGGGCGCCCGGCCCATTCCGGCGTGCGCCACGAGGACGGCCGCAGCGCGATCCGCGAGATGGCGCGGCAGATCCTGGCGATCGAAGCGATGACCGACTACGCGCGCGGCGTCACCACCAATGTCGGCCTGATCGCCGGCGGCACCGGGGTCAACGTGGTGCCGGCGGAGTGCACGGCCGGCGTCGACATGCGCGTCCCCGACATGGCGATTTCGGATGAGATGTGCGCCAAGGTGCTGGGCCTGAAGGCTGTCGATCCCGACGTCAAGCTGACCATCGCCGGCGGCCTCAACCGGCCGCCCTACGGCAAGAACGAGGGCATCGCCAAACTATTCGAGCACGCGAAACAGCTCGCCAAGGAAATCGGCTTCGAGCTCAAGGACACGCCCCTCACCGGCGGCGGCAGCGACGGCAATTTCACCGCCGCGCTGGGGATACCAACCCTCGACGGGCTCGGCGTCGACGGCAAGGGCGCGCATACCGACTACGAGCAGGCCTATTATTCCTCGCTGGTGCCGCGCACCAAGCTCATGCTGCGGCTGCTCGAAACCTTGAAATAGTGTCGGGATATTCATTTTCCGATCCTCGCGGTTCAGGGTTTTTTGGTACGCGCGGCTAGGGCCGCGTCGATCTGCGGCGCCGTCCCGGCCAGCGCCTTCACAAAGAAGTCGGCAGCGCCCGAACTCGGATAGGCCGTGGCGATGATCTGCCGCAAAGGGGCGACCGCGTCGCGGAGATCGATGCCGGTGGTCGTCGCCATGTGCAACATGACGTCAGGCAGCACGCGCAGGTGGTCGGTGAAGTTGTAGTAGACATATTCCTTGCGCTTGAGCTCCGAAATCTCCGTCGCCGCGGTCCGCGCCAGCATGTCGGCGACCGCCGCGATCGACTGGCGCAGCGGCGGCTCGAGCGCCGCGGCTGGCGCCGTCGCGACATGCGCGACCATCCACCAGGCGGCGTAGATCATTTCCAGAATTCGGGAAGTGAGCGCCGCGACGAGATCCGCTTCAAGGGTGGGGCGCGCCGCGAGCCGGCGCAGTGCCTCAACAGATACGTCGGGCGGATCAATCGAGTCGGCATATCTGAGCCACTTGGTCAGGGGGTCGGCGTCGGTCAGCGCGGCGAAGCCGGCCCGTTGCTTGGCGTCGCGCTCCGCGATCTCCTGTTGCTCCGCGGTGGTCTTGGCGACCATCTTGGCCACTTCCTTCCGGCCTTCGGCGTAGGTAGCGACGGCGGCCAAGATACCGAGCGCAGCCACGGCGCCGATTGCCGCGTAGCGCACCGCCAAGACATCGCGCAGTTCGGCCGGCGCATTGATCAGCCAGGCGGCATAACCCAGCAGAGCGAGCGGAAGCCCGACGCTGGCAAATCGAGACAACCACACGACCAGCAGGCTCGCATGCGTTCCTGGCTCAATGCGCCCGAAATGCGCATCCACCGCGGTGCCGACCGGCAGCAACAGCAGCGAGACGAGCGGGACATAGACGGTAAGCACGATGGCGAGGCTGCCGATTCGTCCGGCCGACAACCAGTCGAAACCGCCGGTGGCGACGCAACCGGTCAGCGCGGCGCCAAGCAGGACAGCGCAGGTTGCTCCCGAATAGATGATGGCGAAGGCCATGCCGACGGTTTCATCGCCGCTGCGCGGCTGCGACAGCAGCGACAGGTAGACAAAGCCCCAACCGGCGAGGGCGGCGCCGGTCAATGGCAGATTCCACAGATATTTCATGCCCAGGGCCTCTCGCCGAGAAATTGGGTGAATATCGGCGCGGGCAAGCATCGCCGGCCGATGTTTCCGCGCGACACGCCGCCGCGGCGGATATTGTTTCAATTATTTCCGGCGATCGTCCGGCTGACCGGAGCGACCGACCTTCGCCGGCTAGGGACTTTTGGGACGCGCGGCCAGGGCCGCGTCGATCGCGCCCGAGATTTCGGCCATTAGGCGCGGCAGGAAGTCGGCGGCGCCGGATGTCGGATACGCCTCGACGATGATCTTTTGCAGCGGCGCGACGGCATCGCGCAGATCGACGCCGGCGCTCACCGCCATGCGCCTTACGATTCGGGGCAGGATCAGCAGAATGGCGGCATAGGTGTCGTATAGATAGGCGCTCCTCTGACGTTCCGATGGCTGCGCGGTCGCCGCCTCGGCGATTTCTTCGGCGAGGGCGGCGATCGAGGCGCGCATCGAGCCTTCCAGCGCCTTTGACGGCGCGAAGTCGAGCTGGTCGATCAGCGACCACGCGACGAAAATCAGATGCCGCTCCTTCGAATTGAGCGCCGTCGCGAGGTCCGCTTCGAGCGTCGGCCGCGCCGCAAGCCGCCGTATGGCCTCCACGTGCACATCCGGCGCTATCGACATGCCGACATGGGCGACGTAATCGAACCACTTGTCGAGCGGATCGGCATCGCTCAGCGCCGCCAGCCCGGTCCGCTGCGCGTCGATGCGCGCGGTCGTCTTCTGTTCTTCCGCCGTCTTTTGCGCGGTAGCCTTGGCGCTCTCTCTCTCGTTCTCGGCATGGGTGACGATGGCGGCGATGATGCCGAGCGCCGTGATCGCCCCAAGCGCCGCGCAGCGGAGCGCGAGACCGTCGCGCGATCCGATCGGCGCGTTGATCAGCCATCCCGCATAGCCGATCAGGACGATCGGAAGCCCGAAAAAGGCGAAGCGCGCCAGCCATACGATCGACAGGCTTACATCGCTTCCAGGAACGATGTGTTCGTTGTGTGCATCGATAGTGGTGGCGATCGGAAAGAGAATGAGCAGGACAAGCAGCGCATGCATGGCCAGCACGATGGCCAAGGCGCCGGTGCGGCCGACCGACAGCCAGTCGAACCCGCCGGTGTTGACGCAGCCGACCAGCGCGGCGCCGAGCAGAAGGGCGCAGAAGATCCCGGACAAGAAGGTGGCAAGGCTCGCGCCGAGGCCCGCATCGCCGAATCGGGGCTGCTCCGACAGCATCGTCAGGTAGACGAACATATAGCCGGAAAACACGGCGCCGATCAGCGGGAGATTCCACAGATATTTCATGCCCGGTCTCTTCGGTCTTGAAATGGCGTGCGGTCGTCCGGCTTCCCGCGGCCTATGGCTGCTTGGGCCGCTTTGCCAGGTAGTAGTCGATTTCCGCGCTGAACTGGGCGAAGCTGTCCGGGAACGAGCGCGCCGCCTGCGAAGCGGGGCTGGCCTGCTCGATCCGTCGCTGCAACGTCTTGACGTCGTCGCGCAGATCGACGCCGGCGAACCACGCCATCCGCTTCGTGGCGATGAACATGTCGCCCAGATAGGGTGCCAGGTTCCGCTCTATGTACTGCGCGCGCTCCGCGTCGGACGGCAGTGCGACCGCGGCACCCAGCACCTGATCGGCGAATCCGGCGATGGATGCGCGCATCGGCCCGTCCAACGCCGCCGACGGCTCGAACGGCGACCACTGGAACAGCCACCATGTCACGGCGATCTGGTGCGTGTCCCTAGACGCAAGTGCCGCGGCAAGATCGGCTTCGAGCGTCGACCGCGCCGCGATCCGCCGCAGGACCTCGTAGAACACCGCCTCGACCTGGCGCAGCTCGCGCGACTGCGCGAAATCGCCCCACGCGGCCAGCGGATCGCTGTCGCGAAGCGTGTCCAGCACGCCGCGCAGCTTTTGGGTCTGCGCGTCTTTCGCCTGCTGTTGGGCCGCGGACTCGGTCGCCTGCTTTCTCTCCCATCCGGCCGCTTCGGTGACGTGGATTGCCGCCGCCAAGAGCGCGAGGGCGGCGAGGGACCCGAGCGCCGCGTAGCGGATGCCTGTGTCGTCGCGCAGCCCGAGCGGCGCGTTAATCAGCCAGCCAGTGTAGCCGGCGAGGATCAGTGGCGCGCCGAACAGTACGAGGTAGTTTGTCCAGGTCGGTAGGATGCCGACATTCTGTTGCCGGTCGGTGACGTTCTCGAACGGCACGAACAGCAGCAGGCATATTAGGGCAAAAGCCGCAAGAACCACGGCGAAGCCCGCGATCCGGCCGATGGACAGCCAGTCGAACCCGCCATTTGTGACACAGCCCGCAAGCGTGATGGCGAACAGCATCCCCCAGAGCAGCGTTGAGAAGAACATCGCGAAGGCCATGCCGACGCCGGCATCGCCCCCCCGCGGCGCCGCCACGACCGCCAGATGGAAATACATTCCGGCCATGAAGAGCGCGCCGGCGAGCGGCAGGTTCAACAGATATCTCATGTCCGGTGCCTTTCTGGCGGAGCGGTAGGCGACGTGGCGAGGATGCTACCGTCGCCGAACGAAGTTTCGCGGCGAGGCCGCTGGCGGCCGAATCTGGTTTCAATTGTTTCGGTCGGCCGGCTTCGATCGGACCTATCGGACCTACTGGATCAAACGGAACAGTGGGGTGCCGCGTTCCGCCCCGGATCATCCCGGATTCATTAAAGTGGTTCTATTGAAGCAGCAATTTCTGTGCGGTTAGATATTCCAATTGGTCGGCGCGGCACGGCGCATGAGTCGATCGCGGCGGGGGAAGATGGGCGCGCAGCAGACAAATCGGCATGTCGTCGTCTTCGATCTCGGCGGCGTCTTGATCGATTGGAACCCCCGGTTTCTGTACCGCAAGCTGTTCAACGGCGACGAGGCCGCGATGGAACATTTCCTCGCGACCGTGTGCACCGAGGCGTGGAACGAGGAACAGGATGCCGGGCGCAGCTTCGCCGATGGCGCCGCCGCGCTCGTCGCGCATCATCCCGACAAGGCCGAGCTGATCCAGGCGTTCGGCCGGCGCTTCGACGAGATGATTCCCGGTGCCGTCGCCGGCACGGTCGCCATCGCTGCCGAGCTGAAGCGCCGCGGCGTGCCGCTCTACGCCATCACCAACTGGTCGGCCGAGACCTTTCCGCCGCAACGCCAGCGGTTCGAGTTTCTGTCGTGGTTCGAGGGCATCGTCGTGTCCGGGCTCGAAGGCGTGATCAAGCCCGACCCCCGCATCTTCCGCATCCTCCTCGACCGCTATCGCATCGCCCCGGACACCGCGGTCTTCATCGACGATGCGGCCAAGAATGCCGCGGCGGCGACCGCGCAGGGTCTTCACGGCATTCACTTCCGCGCGCCCGAACAGCTTCGCCGCGAGCTCGAACTCCTCGGTCTGCTTTAGGACGCGTCATGGCCGTCACCCTCGGCATCAACCCGATCACCTGGACCAACGACGACATGCCTGAGCTCGGCGGCGACATACCGCTTGAGGTGTGCCTGAGCGAGGCGCGGCAGGCCGGCTTCGCCGGTATCGAGATGGGCGGCAAGTTTCCGCGGCGGGCGGCAACGTTGCGGCCGATCCTGGCCCGCCATGGGCTCGAGCTGGTGTCGGGCTGGTACAGCGCGCAGCTTTGCCGCCGTACGCCGGCGGAGGAGATGGTGGCTGTCGAAGATCATCTCGCGCTGCTGGCGGCGATGGGCTGCCGGGTGATGGTCTTCGCCGAAGGACACGGCAGCACCGACGGCGACCCGGTAAAGCCGCTGTCGCAACGGCCGGTGCTGGCCGACGACGCATGGCCGGGCTTCTGCCGCCGCCTGAACGCGGTGGCCAAGGCGCTGCGCGATCGCGGCGTCCGTCTCGCCTTTCACCATCATATGGGAACGGTCGTGCAGACCGCGGACGAGATCGACCGCTTGATGGCCATGACGAGCGACGATGTCGGCCTGCTGCTCGACACCGGTCACCTCGCGTTCGCCGGCGGCGATCCGGTGGCCGTGGCGCGCAAGCATGGCGCGCGCATCGTCCATGTTCACTGCAAGGACGTCCGCCGCGACGTTCTCGCCGATGTGCTGCGCGCGGATCGAAGCTTTCTGCGGGCCGTCCTCGACAGCGTGTTCACCGTGCCCGGCGACGGCATGATCGATTTCTCCGCCGTCCTCGGCGCGCTGCGCGAAGCCGGCTATGGCGGCTGGCTGGTGGTCGAGGCCGAGCAGGATCCGGCCAAGGCGCATCCGCTCACCTATGCGCGGCTCGGCTTCGCCAATCTCCATCGCGCCGCAGTGGCGGCGGGCCTCGCCGTCGTCCGGCGCTAGGCCGATGCAAGCGCATGGCTCAAGCGGCTCGCGGGCGATCAATTTCTGCCTCGTCGGCGCCGGGTTCATTGGCCCGGTCCACGCGGCCAATGTCACCGCGCATCCGCGGGCGCGTCTGCGCTGGGTCGTCGACCTCAATGCCGAGGCGGCGCGGCGAGTTGCGACGAAGCACGGCGCGCAGAGCGCGACGAGCGCCGATGCCGCGCTCGCCGATGCCGCGGTCGACGCGGTCATCATCTGCACGCCGCCGCGGACGCATGCGCCGCTCATCGCGGCGGCGGCGCGCGCCGGCAAGGCGGTGTTCTGCGAGAAGCCGGTCGATCTCGACATGAAGCCGGTGATGGACTGCGCCAAAATCCTCGCCGCGACCCGAACCCCCTTCTTTGTCGGCTTCAATCGCCGCTTCGATCCGAACCACCGGGCGCTGTTCGACGCCATGGGCAACGGCGAGATCGGCCGGCCGGAGATGCTGATCCTCAGCAGCCGCGACCCCGAGATTGCGCCGCCCGACTACATCGCCACCATGTCGCATGCGATCTTCTACGACACGATGATTCACGACTTCGACATGGCACGCTGGCTGCTGCAGGACGAGCCGGTCGAAATCTTCGCGCGCACCGCCCGCATGCTCGACGCCAAGGACAATCCGCACCGGACCCCGGATACGGCGATGGTCATCCTGCGGATGGCCCGGGGCGCGCTGGTGCACGTCAATGCCAGCTTCCGCGCGGCCTATGGCTACGACCAGCGCATCGAGGCGTTCGGCGAGAAGGGCATGATCGTCTCGCGCAACCCACAGCCGACGACGCTGGAGCGTTACGGAGCGGACGGCATCCGCCAGGATCGGCTGCTTCACTTCTTCGTCGACCGCTACGCGGACTCCTATGTCCGGGAGCTCGACGCCTTCGTTCAGGCGCTGGAACGCGGCACCGTGCCGTCGATCGGCATCGAGGACGGCCGGCGTGCGCTGATGATCGCCGAGGCGGCGATGCGTTCGGCCGAATCGGGTGCGCCGATCCGACTCGCGCCCGGGCCGCCTCAACCGAGCGACTGACGCGCCGACACCCGCCGTTCGCCGACCACGAGCCGGATCAGGATGACCGCCATGACCATCAAGGCGATCAGCACCGAGGCATAGGCGGTGGCGTAGCCGTACTCGCCGACCTCCGCCCGCCCGACGATATTGACCGTTGCCATGTCGAAGCGCGGGCTGGTGAGGAAGATCACCGCGCTGATCGAGGTCATCGCGCTGATGAAGCTGTAGATCAGCGCCGCGACGACCGCCGGGCGCATCAGCGGCAGGACCACCCGGCGCAGCGTGGTGAAGGCGCCGGCGCGCATCGTCGTCGACGCCTCGTCTAGGCTGCGGTCGATCTGGCTCAACGAGGCCAGGCCGGCGCGCAGGCTGGTCGTCATGTCGCGGAAGACGAAGCAGGCGACGAGAATGATGCCGCTATAGGCGAGCTCGACCGGCGGCGCGTTGAACGCCAGGATATAGGCGATGCCGACGACCGTGCCCGGCACGGCGAAGCTCAGCATGGTGGCGAATTCGAACGCCGTCTTTCCGGCGAAGCGCTGGCGATCGAGGAGATAGGCGACCGTCAGGCCGAACGTCGCGGTCAACGGCGCCGCGGTGACGGCGATCGTCACCGTCGTCCAGAACGAGCTCCAAGCGCCGCCCGTCCACAGCAGCCGATTGTTGTCGACCTCGATGGCGAACGCGGTCGCATAGTGGTGCAGCGTCAGCGCATGATTGAGGCCCCATTTCTCGAAGAAGCCGCCGGTCAGGATCATGATGTAGATGACGACGGCCAGCGCCGCCCACGGCAGGGCCAGCGCCGCCGTCGCCCAGGCGACGCTGCGCGGCAGCCTGGTCCGCGTGCCGCCGTCGCCCTTGCCAGCGATGGTGACGAAGCTGCGCCGCCCCAGCAGGCGGCGCTGCAGAAGGAACAAGCTGAGTGAGAAGCACAACAGAACCACCGCCAGGATCGAGGCGCGCCCGGCGTCCTGCTGCACGCCGACCACCGCGAAGTAGATGGCGGTCGACAGCACCTCAAGGTTGCCGCCGAGCAGCAGCGGGTTGCCGAAATCGGCCAGACTCTCGATGAACACGATCAGGAATGCGTTGGCGATGCCGGGCGCCATCAGCGGCAACGTGATGGTGGTGAAGGTCTTCAGTTGCGAGGCGCGGAGCGTCTGCGCCGCCTCCTCGAATGCCGGGCTGATGCCCTCGGCGACGCCGACCAGAATCAGATAGGCGACCGGCGTCAACGCCAGCGTCTGTGCCAGCCAGACCCCCGGCAGCCCGTAGATCCAGCGCGTCGGCCGAATGGCAAAGGCCCATTCGAGAACGGCGTTGATCGCGCCGGACCGCCCGAAGAGCAGGATCAAGGCCAGTCCGATGACGAAGGGCGGCGTGATCATCGGCAGGATCGACAGGATGCCGATCAGCCGCCGGCCGCGGAACTGCGTTCGCGTGACGATCAGCGCGAAGCAGAGGGCCAGGGCGGTCGCCGACGTCGCGGTCAGCAGGCCGAGCTGCAACGTGTTCCAGACGATGCCGCCATAGCCCCAAATCTTGCTCGAGGCGAGGCGCGCCTGAAACGCCGACAGCGAGAGGTTGCCGTTCTGGTCGAGGATCGCGTGAACGAACAGCCGGGACAGCGGATAGGCGGTGAACAGGCCGACCAGGCACACGGCCGCGCCGATCGCGCCGGCGACGAAGGCGTCGCCCTTGACCCAGCCGCGAAGGGCGAGCCCATGACAGAGGAACATCAGCGACGAAGCCGCCACCATCGCGGCGCCGTAGCCCAGCCCCGGCTGCCGACGCGGCAGCGGACCGAACAGCGTGGCGAGCGGCGGCCAGGTCCAGCCATTGATGTCGATCGCCAGCGCGATCGCCAGAACGGCGATCAGGCCGCACGTCCCGGCCGCGACCAGCATGCGCGCAGCGCGCCCAGGTGTCGTCGTCCACCGCAACAGGCCGAGCGGAACGAGCAGCGCCAGGGCGACGGGCGCTAGCCAGATGCGGCCATGCCAGACGAGCTGGACGGAAGCCGGCGCCGCGCTCACATCGAGCGGATATCTAACAAGCCATTGAAAGGCGAAAAAACCGGAGCCGCCGATGGCGCTCCACGGCAGCAGCGCGAAGCCGAGCCAGCCGACGGCGAGCCACAAGCCGACGACACGCCGCATCGCGCCAAGCATGGCCGGGTGATGGCTCACCCGGCCGTCATCAAGACTACTTCGGCGCCTTGAAGACCTCGTTTTCCCACCGCGACAGCAGCCGCTCGCGGCCTTCCTTCGATCCGTATTTGTCCAAGTCGATGTCGATCAGTTTGACGTCGGCGGAACGCGGCGCCATCGGATGGATCTGCGCGGTTTTGTTGGATGGGATTTGGAACTTGCCGACCGTGATGGCGACGTTCTGCCCGGCCGGCGCCAGAACAAAGTCCATCCATTTGCGCGCGCCTGCGGGGTTCGGCCCGCCTTTGACGATGGCCGAGGAGATGATTTCGTAACCCGTGCCCTCGCACGGCGCCACGGTCTTGATCGGATAGCCCTGGACCGCCTGCGCCACGGAATCGTGCAGGAAGGTGATGCCGATCGTCGTCTCGCCCTTGCCGGCCGCGCGGATACCGGCGGAGCCGGAGCGGGTGTACTGATTGACGTTCTTGTTCATCGCGGCGAGGAATTTGAAGCCCTCGTTCTCGCCCATCATCTGCAGGATGGTGGACACCATGTTGAAGGCGGTGCCCGACGACCCGGGATTGGCCATTTGGATCTCGTCCTTGTAGGCCGGATTGGCGAGGTCGCGCCAGCATTTGGGCTCGGGCAGGCTGCGTTTGGCCAGCAATTCGGTGTTGTAGCCGAAGCCGAGCACGCCGGTATAGATCGGCGTCTGGAAGTATTTGTTTTGATCGGCGATGCGGACAGCCCAATCGTGCAGCTCGGCGACCATCGGCGACTTGTAGGCCTCAAGCAGGCCTTCGCTGGCGAGCTGCTTGGCCGAGGCGGATTCGGCTGCGTGATAAACGTCGGCGCGCGGGTTGCCGCGCTCCGCTCGGATCTGTGCCAGGCTTTCGCCGTCGGTGCGGCGAATGAACACCGCCTTGAGGCCGGTGGTCTTCTCGTAAGTCGCCTTCAGACCCTCGCACCAATCGACCTCGAAGTTGCACAGCACCGTGACTTCCTGCGCCGCCAGCGGCATGGGCGCCGCCGTCATGATCAGGCCGCCCACAAGACCCAGCAACGAGCTGCTGACCCGTCGAACGAATTTCATGCTTCCCCTCCTGTCATCGAGTTTCGCTGCCGATGTCGCGGCATCTCTCGCCATTTTTGCAATTATGCGCCCGAATCGGACTTGCCATAAGGGCCATTTTTCGTACATTGACTGAGCCACATTAACACATTGGCCGACGAGGGGCATGGCGGATGCGGCGGGCGCGGCGAGGACTCTCGGGCCGGGGAAAGAAGAGCGCCGGCGGCAGCTTGATGAGCTTCGCGCTCGACGAGTCGGCGGCGGCGCCGTTTTTCCGCCAGATCTATCTGCAGCTGCGCGAGGCCATCCTGCTGGGGCGGCTGACGCCGGGCAAGCGCTTGCCATCCACCCGCACGCTCGCGCGCGAGCTCGGCGTTGCCCGCAACACCGTCATCAATGCCTTCGATCAGTTGCGCGCCGAGGGCTACCTCGAGGGCCATATCGGCTCGGGCACGATCGTCGCCCGCGATCTGCCGGACGATCGCCCCTGCATCCGCGTCGATGCCGAGACCGGTCTCGCGATTGCCGCGGGCCGGCGCCCCCGCATCGTCTTCTCACGCTTTGGACAGGCGGCGCTGGACGGTCCGCGCGATCTCAATCCCCATCCGGCGGCGCCATTCGAGGTCGATCTGCCGGCGACCGACGTTTTCCCGTTCGAAACCTGGCGCCGCCTGATCGCCCAGCGGCTCCGCGCCGGCATGCGCGACATGCTGGCGATTGCCGACCCGGCCGGGCATCCGCCGCTGCGCAAGACGATCGCCGACTACGTCAGTGCGGCTCGCGGGGTCTCATGCAGCCCCGATCAGGTGATCATCACCGCGGGCAGCCAGCATGCCGTCGACCTCGCCGTTCGCGCGCTGCTCGGGCCGGGCGATCCGGCATGGGTCGAGGATCCGGGCGAGCGCGGCGTGCGCGCCAATCTTGCCGCCTGCGGCGCGCGGCTCGTCGCGGTGCCCGTCGATCGCGAAGGCGTCGATGTCGCCGCCGGCATCCGTCTGTGCCGCAACGCGCGGCTGGTCTATGTGACGCCGTCGAACCAGTATCCGCTCGGCGGCACGATGAGCATGTCGCGCCGCCTGGCGCTGCTCGACTGGGCACGCGAGACCGGCGCCTGGATCCTCGAGGACGACTGCGACAGCGAGTTCCGCTATGCCAGCCGGCCGCTGGCGGCGCTCAAGGGGCTCGATGGCAACGGCAATGTCATCTATATCGGCACCTTCAGCCGCAGCCTGCTGCGCCCGTTGCGCCTCGGCTACATCATCGCGCCGCCAAGCCTGACCGAAGTGCTGATCGCCACGCGCGGCATCATCGATCGCCACCCGCCGCCGCTCGAGCAGGCGGTGGTCGCGGAATTCATGCTGCGCGGTCATTTTGCGACGCATATCCGCCGGATGCGGAAGCTTTATGCCGACCGCCAGCGCATGCTCGTCGCCGCGGCCGACGCGCAGTTGGCCGGGCTGCTCGACGTGCGGGCGCACGGCGCGGGCATGCATGTCATCGGCTGGCTGCCGGCGGGCGTCGACGATGTCGCGGTGTCGCGCGCGGCGGCGAAGCGCGGCGTCATCGTCCGGCCGCTATCGGCCCATTACGTCGCGGCGGCGAAGCGATCGGGCCTGTTGCTCGGCTATACGTCCGTGACGCCGGGCCAAATGCGCGATGGTGTACGGGTGCTGGCCAGCGTCTTGCGCGAGGCGGTCGGCGCCGCGCCGCGCGCCAGCCAGCCTGCCGACGACCGTTTTGCCGAGGGCGCGCCGCTTGGGTGAAACCGGCCTCCGGTGGTCAGCAGACGGCTTGAGCTTCTAACGCTTTCCTCGTGATTGCACTCTTTGTATTGCAAAACGCACTACGTCGTGTTATATCCTGCCGCCAGCGAGGAGGAGCGGCATGGCAGGCGTCGGGAAAAAGAAGGATCATCCATTGTCGATGCGGTTGCCTGAGACCGATATCGCCATCATCGATCGTGCCGCCGGCCTGCGCGGCCGGTCGCGCACGGATTTCGTGCGAGAAGCGGCGGTGCAGGCGGCCGAGGAGGTGCTCATGGAGAGCGCTCTCGTCCGCATGAGCCCCAAGGGCTTCGTCGCCTTCATGGCCGCAATCGCGGCGCCGGCAACGGCGGTTCCCGAGATGGTCGATCTATTCAAGCGCAAGGCCCCTTGGGAGGCCGGCGGCAAGAACGGCTGACGGCTTGGCCTTGGCGCTGTCGTCCCCTGAACCCCTGAGCGCGCAACACGACGTCGCCCAGTTTTCGTGCGGCAAGCCTGCTCTCGATAACTGGCTCAAGACCAGAGCGCTCTCCAATCAGGAGAAGGGCTTCACGGTCGTCATGGTCGTCCACGATGGCGGTCGTGTGGTCGGCTATTACGGGTTGGCGCCAACCGCGATCGTCTCCTCCGTGATGCCACGATCCATCAAGACAGGGCAGCCGCCGAACCCGGTCCCATGTCTCTTGCTCGGCCAGCTGGCAACAGATAGCGCTTGGGCCGGAAGGGGCATCGGGACAGGGCTTGTGCGGCACGCGCTGTCGCGATCCGTCGCCGGCGCTCGATTGATCGGCGGTCGCGCACTTGTCGTCAACGCGCTCGACGCGGAAGCCGCTGATTTCTGGAAGCGTCGCGGCTTCATGCCGTCGAAGGACGATCCGCTCATCCTCTTTCGATCGATTCCCGACATCGCTGCTTCGCTTGATGCTGCCGGCCATCCCGGGGTGAAAATTCGTACACGATAAAAGCAGCAGGCGCGGCCCGTCGCGCGCCGCGGCGATCTACGATCGTGCCCGGTCAATGAAGCGGCGGTTACGTGCTCTTGAGAATATGGCTGGAGCGGGTGAACGGGTGCGAAGGCCGCAGGCCTTCGCGGAACCCTCGTCGTAAGCTTGGAAAGCTTCTGCTCTGCCATTGAGCTACACCCGCGCCGAGACCGATCTTATGGGATCGGCCGGCACGACCATCAAGATAGCGGGCGACGGGTGCCGCCGAAGGCGGACGGCCGCGCGAAGGTTAGCCCCAGACTTCGCGCGCCGTCTCGACCACGACGCGGAGCTTGGCGATCTCGTCCTCCACGCTCACCTTGTTGCCTTCGATGGTCGAAGAAAAGCCGCATTGCGGGGAAAGGGCGAGCTGTTCGAGCGGCACGTATTTGGCGGCCTCCGCGATGCGGCGCTTGAGCTCGTCCTTGGTTTCGAGCGCGGGCAGCTTGGTCGTCACCAGGCCGAGCACGATCATCTTGCCCTTGGGGACGAAGCGCAGCGGCTTGAAGTCGCCCGCCCGCGGGCTGTCGTATTCCAGGAAGTAGGCGTCGACGTTGATCTCGTTGAACAACACTTCGGCGACCGGATCGTAGCCGCCCTCCGCCAGCCAGGCGCTCTGGTTGTTGCCGCGGCAGATATGCATGGCCACCACCATGTCCTTTGGCCGCTTGGCGATGGTCGCATTGAGCAGGGCCGCGTAGGTGCGCGGCAGCGTGTCAGGATCCTCGCCGATATTCTTGCGCACCTGCTCGCGCATGGTGGGATCGCACAGATAGGCGAAGTTCGTCTCGTCAATCTGGAGATAACGGCAGCCGGCCTTGGCGAGGTCGTCGATCTCCTCGGCGTAGACGCGAGCGAGGTCCGAGAAGAATTCCGCCATGTCGGGGTAGGCGGCCCGGTCGATCGCGTCGCGGCCGCCGCGGAAGTGGAGAATGGTTGGAGAGGGGATGGTCTGCTTGGGCGTCGCGCGGGTGACCGATTTCACGAACTTGAAATGGTCGACGAAGATGCCGCGGGGCCGGGCGAGCTTGCCGGCGACGTGGAGCGTGGGCGGCGCCACCTCGATGTCGCCCTCGTGGGTGTGAAAGCGCATCTGCAGCTTGGACGGCACCAGCGTGACGTTGGCGAACTGGGTCAGGAAATCGAGATGCCACTGCGTGCGGCGGAACTCGCCGTCGGTGACGGACTTGAGGCCGACGTCCTCCTGCAGTTTCACCGCCGCGCGGATGGCCGCGTCCTCCGCTTTGGTCAATTCGGCCGAGCTGATGGCGCCGCGTTGCTTGGCGTCGCGCGCCTCGCGCAGCTTGGCCGGCCGCAGCAGGCTGCCGACATGGTCCGCGCGGTAAGGCGGCGTGGATCGCTCAGTCATGGCATTCGTCCTCTCGCATTTGGCACGGCGCACTTTCCCACCGTCGGTGGGATGTCATCGTCCCCTATTCGGTCGAACCAAATCCGCCGCTCCGGCGAAGGGGCGCCGTCGATCGGGCGGTCTGTTGGGCGGCTCGCCATGCTCGGCAGGACTGTGCTGGTGTCACTCTGGATTCAGCTCCTTCCAGGGGTCCTTCACGTCGCGGAACGTGAAGAAGTCCTTGTCCACCAGCTTGCCGTCGATCTTCTCGACCTTTCGGATGTAGATGTTCTGAACGATGTCGCGGGTCTTGGCATCGATCGAGACCGGTCCGCGTGGGCTGACCCAGGCGAATCCCTTGACGCTGTCGATCGCCTTCTCACCGCCCGCGGCGCCGACGGTTTCGATCATGTGCGCCACCACCGTCATCCCGTCATAGGCGGCGACCGAGGCGACATTCGGCAGGGCAGCCTCGCCGTATTTGGCCTTGAGTGCGGCGACGAAGGCCTTGTTGGCCGGATTGTCCAGATAGGGGCTGTAATGGAGCGCAGACACCATGCCGACGGCGCCGTCGCCGATGGCCGGAAGATCCGTCTCCTCGGTCTCCGCCGCGGCGAAGAGATCGATGCCGGCGCGACGCAGGCCGCGATCGGTATAGCTCTTGATGAAGCCGACCGACATCGGTCCGACCGGCATGAACATGAAGGTGCAGTCGGGCTTGGCGTCCTGAATGCGCTGTAGATAGCTCGAGAAGTCGGCGGTGCCCATCGGCACCTTGATGACTTCGGAGATGGTCCCGTTCTTTTGCTTGAAGCCGTGCTGAAACGAGTCGATCGCGTCGTAGCCCGGCGCGTAGTCGGCCGAGACGATCACGCATTTGTGCTTGCCGTTGTCATAGGCCCAGTGGGCGAGGGGAATCGCGACGGACCATTGCGTGAATCCGGTCCGAACATAGAACGGGGATTTGCGCGTCACCACGGAGGTGCCGGAATTGAAGATGACGAACGGCATCTTGGCCTGATCGACCACACTGCCGACCGCGAGCACCGCCGGCGTGAACTCTAGGCCGGCAAGGTAGCGGACGCCGTCACGCACGATCAATTCCTGGGCGAGCTGCTTGGCGCGGTCGGGGTTGTTGCCGCCGACATCACGATAGATGATCGAGATCTTGTGGGGTCCGATCTGCCCCTGGCGTTGCTCCACGAACAGATCGACCGCCTGCTGGTAATGCTGCCCCCATGTGGCGTAGGGGCCCGAGAGCGAGCCCAGGATGCCGATCTTGA
>JACQDQ010000224.1 GCA_016201015.1 Pseudomonadota bacterium
CACGCTGGGGTGGCGGGCGGAAACGGAGTTGGAAGAGGGGCTTGCGCGTACCTTGGCGGCGCTGCCGCAGCCGGCGATCTAGGCGAAGCGGGGGTAACGCCGACCCGGTTCGCCGAAGGGCGAGTAGCCGGCCGGGAAGCTATTGTCGGCCTAGAGGATGGCCAGCAATCCGCCGCCCAGGATCGCGCCCCATAGCGTCGAGGAGGCGGCCACCCAAGCGATGAAGGCCCGACGCAGCGACCACGCCCTGCTGCCTTCCGCACGGTGTGCTGCGCGGTTCGCTGCGGCCCAGGTCGCGAAATCGATTGAACGCGCCATTGCCAGTCTCCAGTTTCGAGTCCCTGCAAGCAAAACGTTCTTGGCTCTATCCTCCACGCTACGAGTGAAGAGTTAATTTGTGACTAATTTTGGGCGAATCTCGCTCAATCTGAATGTTTTTGTGGAAGAGTGACAAAATTGTTGCCAGATCAAGACATTGTCGGCGTGAATACGATCGCCGCGACGCCGTTCGGCGGCCGTGGCGCCGTCCACCCAGAGCGGAATAACGCCGCGACTCGGCCGTTATCCGGCCGGCCGGGGCAATTGCCGGTCGAAATCTATGGATTTGTGGGGAAGCACCGATGCGCATCGTCGCGGTTGTGATGGCGGCAAGCCTGCTCGTGGGATGCGCCAATGGCAGCGCGCCCGGAGAGTATGGGGCGAACAAGACGGCGGCTGGCGGCCTGCTCGGCGCGATCGGCGGCGCCGTCGCCGGGGCGCAATTCGGCAAGGGTAAAGGACAGTTGGTCGGCGTCGCCGCCGGGACGCTGATTGGCGCCCTGATCGGCTCGGAGGTTGGACGCTCGCTCGACAAGGCTGATTTGGCGTACGCCAATCGGGCACAGACCCAGGCCGGCACGGCACCGATCGGCCAGACGATCGTCTGGACCAATCCCGAAAGCGGCAACCGCGGCACGGTGACGCCAATCCGCGAGGGACGCGCGCCGACCTCAGGCGAGTATTGCCGCGAGTACCAGCAGACCGTGCAGATCGGCGGCCGCAGCGAGCAAAGCTACGGCACCGCCTGCCGCCAGCCCGACGGCAGCTGGCGCGTCGTCCAGCAGTAACCGGCGCCCGGTTCGGAGCTGCGTGCCCCCGGCGCATGCTGTAGCGCCGCTAGGACTTTCCTGTCCGCGGGGCACGGCAGTGCCCCGTTAACCCATTGCTTCGGCGATGATGCTGGCCGCGGCGGCTGCGATTGCGCCATCGGCCGAATACTGTAGTGTCGGACTTAGTCCATCCGGAAGGACAAGTTCGGCCGCATGCGACGCCTGACATTTATTCTCGCTCCGCTGGTGATCATCGTCGCTGCGGCGGCGCTGCGCATCGCCGATCCGCCGCTGATCGAGGCGCTGCGCCTCGCTACCTTCGACGAGTATCAGCGCTTGGCGCCGCGAGCCTATGTCGACGCCGGCGTGCGCGTCGTCGATATCGACGATCGCACGCTCGAGAAATTCGGCCAGTGGCCGTGGCCGCGCACCCAGTTGGCCGCGCTGCTGGCGCGCCTAGCCGAATTTGCGCCGGCGGCGGTGGCCTTCAATGCTGTGTTCGCCGAGCCCGATCGCACGTCGCCGGGCAACCTCCTGCCGCAATGGGCCGAGGCGGCGCACAATCCGGCGCTGCGCGATCTCATCCAGCTCATTCCCGATCACGATTCGCGCTTCGCCGCGGCAATCGGCCGCGTACCGACCGTGCTGGGCATCGCGCTCACTCACGACGGGGTGGTTCGCACGCCGGCGCGGAAATGGGGCATCGCGACGGCTGGCGACCGTCCCGCCGAGTTCCTGCCGACCTATTCCGGAGCGGTGACCAACCTGCCGATCCTCGAGGCCACCGCCGCCGGCATCGGCAGCTTCAATGTCGCCGCCGATCGCGGTGCCGTCATTCATCGCGTGCCGCTGCTGTTTCGCCTGAAGGCCGCCGCCGAAAGCACCGGCGAGCTCTATCCGTCGCTGGCTGCCGAGGCGTTGCGCGTGGCGCGGGGCGCCTCGGTCTATAACATCAAGGCGTCTGGCGCCGACGGCGAGACCGCCTTCGGCGAGCACACCGGCATCAATCATATCCGCATCGGTCGAATCATCGTGCCGACGACGGCGCGGGGCGAGCTGTGGCTTTACGACACCGGCCCAGTGCGCGAGCGCGTCGTCCCGGCATGGGAGATTTTCGAGTCGAAATTCGACCGTTCGCGTCTAGTCGGCAGTCTCGTATTCATCGGCACCAGCGCCGCCGGCCTCAAGGACCTGCGGGCGACGCCGCTCGATCCTGCGGCGGCCGGCGTCGAGGTCCACGCGCAGATTGCCGAGCAGATCGTGCTCGGCGAATATCTCGAACGCCCGGACTGGCTGACCGGCGCCGAACTATCCTGGCTCGTGGTCTTCGGCGTGGCCATGGCGCTGCTGCTGGCGCGGGCGGGAGCCGCCTGGGGCGCTGGGCTGGCCGTGTTGGGCACCGGCCTTGCTTTCGGCGCCTCGTGGCTGGCCTTTCGGCGGCTGGGTTGGTTGATAGACCCGGTATACCCGTCGCTGGCTGCGCTGGCGCTGTATCTCGGGCAGTCGCTTCTGCTCCATATCGACGCAGAACGCGAGCTGCGACGCTTGCGCCGTCAGATGGCGCCGGAAAAGTACCGCCAGCCCCGCGGAATGCTATAGTTTGGACCGCCGCCGCTTCCCCGGGGGGACGGGCACGGCCCGATGAGACGCCTACTCTACGTACTGGCTCCGCTGGTGATCATTGCGGTCGCCGCGACCCTGCGCATTACCGATCCGCCGATCGTCGAATCACTGCGCCTAGTGACCTTCGACGAATATCAGCGTCTGTCGCCGCGCGTCTACGAGGAGGCCGGCATCCGCATCCTCGACATCGACGACCAGTCGCTGGAGAAACTCGGGCAGTGGCCGTGGCCGCGGGTGCAGGTCGCAGCGATGCTCAAGCGTTTGGGCGAACTCGGCGTGGCGGTGGTCGCCTTCGACGCCGTGTTCCCGGAGCCGGACCGCACGTCGCCCAGCACGATCCTGCCGAAATGGGCGGAAACGACGCAAAATCCGGCGCTGCTCGACCTCATCAAACGTCTGCCTGACCACGACGAGAGGCTGGCGGAGGTCATTGCGCAAGTTCCGACCGTGCTCGGCACCATAATGACCTACGATCCGCTGATCCGCGCGCCAACGACGAAGTGGGGCATAACCTTCGGCGGCGACGATCCCACTGCTTTCCTGCCGGCCTTTACCGGCTCCGTAACCAACCTCCCGATCCTAGAGGCGCCGGCGGCCGGCATCGGCAGCTTCAGCATCGAGGTCGAGCGCAATGCAATCATCCACCGCGTGCCGCTGCTGTATCGGCTGAGTATGGGGCTGGGTGGAACGCGCGAAATCTTCCCGTCGCTGGTGGCCGAGTCGCTGCGGGTGGCGCAAGGCGCATCGACCTACAATATCAAGACCTCTGGCGCCAGCGGCGAGCAGGCCTTCGGCGAACATACCGGGCTCAACAATGTCCGCGTCGGCCGCATCATCGTGCCGACCACGGCAAAGGGCGAGGTCTGGCTGCACGATACCGGGCCGATCAAGGAGCGGATGATTCCGGCCTGGGAGATCTTCGACAAGGACTTCGATCCCAAGCGCGTCGAAGGCACCATCGTCTTCGTCGGTACCAGCGCCGCCGGACTCAAGGACTTGCGGGCGACGCCGCTCAACCCGGCGGCGGCGGGTGTCGAGGTCCACGCCCAGATCGCCGAGCAGATCGTGCTCGAGCACTATCTCGAGCGGCCGGACTGGATCACTGGCGCCGAATTGCTTTGGCTGTTTTTCTTCGGCGGCATCCTCCTATTGCTGCTGGCGCGGTGGGGCGCGGCGTGGTGCGCGCTGCTTGCCACCTTCGGCATCTTCGCCGCCTTCGGCGTCTCGTGGTACGCCTTCAAGGAATTGAATTGGCTGATCGATCCGGTCTATCCCTCGGCCGTGGCGCTGCTGCTTTATTTGAGCCAGTCGCTGTTGGTCTATCTCGACACCGAGGGCGAGCGCCGCCGCGTGCGCACCGCCTTCAGCCGCTATATGTCGCCGGACCTCGTCGCGCGCCTGGCCGACGATCCGACGCAGCTCAAGCTCGGCGGCGAAATCCGCGACATGACGGTGATGTTCTGCGACATCCGCGGCTTTACCTCGATCTCCGAAACGCTCGATGCCGCCGGCGTCATTCGCTTCATCAACCGCTTCCTGACGCCGATGACCGACATCATCATGAAGCGCGGCGGCACCATCGACAAATACATGGGCGACGCGATCATGGCGTTCTGGAATGCGCCGCTCGACGATCCCAACCACGCCGAGAACGCGGCGCGGGCGACGCTCTCGATGATCAGCGATCTCGCCCGACTCAATGCCGATTGGCGGGCCGAGGCCAAGGCGGAAAATCGCCCCTTCCACCAGGTCAGGATCGGTGTCGGCCTCAACACCGGGCCGATTTGCGTCGGCAATGTCGGCTCGGATCTGCGCTTCGACTATTCGGTGATCGGCGACGACGTGAACCTCGCGTCCCGCCTCGAAAGCCAATGCAAGACCTACGGCACCTCGATCATCATCGGCTCGAACACACGCTCGCGCCTCAACGGCTTCGCCGCCATCGAGCTCGACCTGCTGCGGGTCAAGGGCCGCGAGCGGCCGGAGCGCATCTACACCCTGCTCGGCGACGAGGCGACGGGCAAGGAGTCGTGGTTCAAGCAGCTCGACGAGATGCAGACGGCGCTGCTCGCCGCCTATCGTACGCAGGACTGGGACCGGGCGGACGAGCTGATCGCCGCGGCGCGCAAGCTGGCCAACGGCCAGCTCGATCCCGTCTACGATCTTTACGTGGCGCGCATCGCCGAGTATCGCTTCCAGCCGCCGCCCAATGACTGGGACGGCGTCACCCGCGCCACCGAGAAATAGAGCATCCTCACGCGCCGGCCTGTTCGAGCGGCGAGCGGGTCGCCGCGAGGCTGGCGCGGCCGGCCATCGCCGCCCACCAGCGCGCAAGAGCGGCATGCCGCGCCAGAAGATCAGCCCCCTCGGCGGCGCGGCGGAAATAGGCGAACATCGGCGCCGCATGGAGATCGGCAAGGGTGAGAGCCGGGCCGGCGAGGAAGGCGCCGCCGTCCATCAGCTCCTCGATCGCCCGCAGGCAGGTCTGCGCCCGCGGCAGCGCCGCGGCGATCCGCGCTTCGTCCGCGATCCGGCCATTGGCGGGGCCCCGCACGCGCTCGACGAAGATGTCCCAGACCAGCGTGCGATAAGCGTAGTTGTCGAGGATGCTGATGATCTGATTGACCCGCGCCCGGCCCTTGGGCGTGCGCGGCTGCACGGCGGGACCGGGGAACGCTTCGTCGACATAGCGGCTGATCGCGCCGGTCTCGTACAGGCGGAAGCCGTCATGCTCGAAGGCGGGAATGCGGCCGAACGGCTGGCGTTGCAGGTAGTCGGCGCCGAGTCCGGCGGTGCCAAACACGTCGATCTCGACGAGCCTGTAGGCCACGCCCTTTTCTTCGAGGGCCAGGCGCGCGATGCGCACATAGACGCTGTAAGCCGCGCCGAAGACGATCGGGCTCGCGATATCCGGCGCTGTCACGCGTTCCTCGCCGTGCCGTATTTAAACGCCGCGCCGCCGCGGATGCGGCGATCATACACGCCGCCGCCGCGCCGGGCGCGCGCGCCGTTCAGGACATTCGGGAGACGGCGACATGCCGGGCGGGAAGGCGGAATTGTGCGTTGTTCCGGCGCTCGATCCCACGCCGCGATATGCCGGAGTCAAAAAAAACGGACCAGAGGGGGGACCCGGCCCGCTGAGTCTGTAGCGAGAGATAGGGAAGCTAGGAACGCATAGTCATAGCAACGGCGAGCGGCATCGTGAGGTGACCTCTACGAACCTCGACTAGAATGGCCGATACAGCCATTCCTTGCCTGGTAGACTCAGGGCCAGGAACAGCAGGGTGATCGGCAGGGCGACGAGGAGCGCCTTGAGGCTGGTCACGGCTTCGATCTCCGCATTCTCGGTTGCCGGAGGGGACAACCGATGATGGAAATAAACTAAGCCCACTCGGCTTTGGGCGCAGTGATCCACGTCACAGCGCGAATCGCGGCGAATCAGAGGGTTGCGAGGAGACCTCGGCTAAATTCCGCTCTCGCTTGCCATACCGTCATGTCCGGGCCGCCCGGCGACGCCCAACGCGGCGCGGCACAGGCCGTCTAAAGGCTGTCTTTGGGACACGGATGTTCGGCTGAAAGTCGACGTCGGGCGCGATGCCGTCGAGAACCGGGCGCCGGCATCAAGCCGCTGGCGACAAGCGACTCAGTCGCCGCGGAACTCGTGCACCATGTTGGTGAGGCGGTTCACGTCGAGGAGGACGAGGGCATCGCTGTCGCGGCGCACGATCTTCTTGCGCGCGAGGTCGTTGAGCACGCGCGCCACCGTCTCGCGGCTGGTGCTGACTCGCGAGGCGATGTCGGCGTGCAGCGGGATCGGGCGCAAGACCGCCTTATTGCCGACGATCTCGCCGCTGCGCGCCTCGCGCAACAGCTCGGCGAAGATGCGGTTATGGGCGCCGAGTGTGCTCAGATCCATGATCCGCCCGGTGGATTGCCGGATCACCTTGGTCAGGCGGTGCATCAGGGCCAACGCGACCTGCGGATAACCGGCGAGAATCTCGCGAAAGGCGACCGCCGGCAGGGAGGCGGCCAGCGTCTCGGACGTTGCGACGACATTTGCCGAACGCGGCTGGCCGTCGAGTGCCGCGAGCTCGCCGAAATTGCCGCCGGGGCCGATATCGTCAAGCGTCACCTCGCGCCCCGACAGCCCGTAGTTCACCACGCGGGCGGCGCCACTGACGATGAAATAGACATCGCGCGAATCCGTCTCGAGATCGATGATCTGCTCACCCTCGGTGAAGCTGCGCCAACGGCAGCGCCGTTCGATGGCTTGCATCTGCTCCGGCGCCAGGCCGGCGAGCAATTCGACCCCGGCAAGCGTCTGGGCGGGTGGGTTCGTCATGGTCCCCTTTGTCTGCATGTCAGTGCTTATCGAGGGGGCGGACGCTGAGCACGCCGGCCTTGTTGAGCAGGATTATTTTCTCGCTGGCGTCGATGAAGGCGAAGAACGGCGCCGGGTCATTGAGCATGTCCTGAATGCGCCGCCGCGCCTCGAGGAACACGTGGCCGGAGATGACCGTTCCGTTGGTCAGCGTGACTTCGGCGTATTCCTTGACCTTGGGAATGATCGGCGATTGCGGGCGCGCGCGTTCGTACATCGCAGGGCGGCCCCCCTCCAGGCCGGGTCCACAGCAGCGCCACCATACCACATCTTGCCGGCGGGTCATCCTCCCAAGTTACTAACGGCAGCGGTGCGGGGTCGCGGAATGATTAAGTGAAATTTTACCTCACTGTCTTAACCTTTTGCCGATGAGCGATCTCCTCGAACTGCACGGCCTGTTCTTCGAAGACCTCAAGGTGGGGCAGGCGGCCCTCTATGCCCGCACCGTCACCGAGGCGGATGTCGTGCTGTTCTCCGGCATCTCCGGCGACACCAATCCCGTCCACATGAACGAGGTGTTCGCCAGCGGCACCATGTTCTCCGGCCGCATCGTCCACGGCATGCTGACGGCGAGCTACATCTCGACGCTGATCGGCACGCGGCTGCCGGGTCCGGGCGTGATCTATGTCAGCCAATCCCTGCGCTTCAAGGCGCCGGTCAGGATCGGCGACACCATCGAGGCGCGCGCCACCATCACCGAGCTAGCGCCGGAAAAGCGCCGCGCCACCTTGACGACCACCGTATCGGTCGGCGGTCGCGTCGTGCTCGATGGCGAGGCGGTGGTCATGGTACCGACCCGCGCCGCGTTAAAGGCCGCACCGGCCGGAGCCAGCGTAGCGCGCAACGGCAACGGGGCCAGCAATGGGGCCAGCAACGGCGCCGCGGCGGTTCGCGTCGGAGCGGACTAGGCGCCGCAAGTCGTCACGACCGGCGCGCCGCGCGCAACACGTTTTCGACCAGGATCGCGAGACAACCGAGCAGCAGGATCAGCGCCTGCCAGCCGCGCGGGAACGGCAGGCTGGCCGACGCCATCGCCACGATGCCGATCCAGACGATCAGGACCGCGGCAAGCGTACCGTCGTCGACGAACAGGCCCCACGACTCACGCAGAATCGTCGCAGGCGCGCTCATTGGTTCCCTCCTGCTTGCTCATTCGCCGACACGGCCCGCGCCTGTAGCGCGACCCACTGGCGAATTGCGCGGACCGATAGCAGCGCCACCAGCAGGACCGCCAGCGCGATGCCGAGGATCGAGAGGTCCGCGCCAGGCCAGGTCATTCCCAGACCCTCGCCGATCCAGAACACGCCGAAGGCCGACAGCATAACGCCGACGGCGAATTTCAGCGTGTTCTCGGGTACGCGCGCCAGCGGCCGATGCAGAACGAGGCCCAAGAAAATCACGAGAACGCCCGCCGTCGCCGCGCTAGCGGACGCCGGAACGAGCATTCCGCCGGCGGCGCCGACGGCGATGACGATGAACACCACTTCGAGCCCTTCGAGCATCACCGCCTTGAAGCTGGCGACCACGGCGACCATGTCCCAGCCCGCGAGCAGGCGCCGGCCGGCCGTC
>JACQDQ010000225.1 GCA_016201015.1 Pseudomonadota bacterium
AGGTCTTGCCGGCGATGACGACATAGACCGAGGGCGCCGCGGCATTGAACACCTCGGCTGGTTTCAATTCCTTCTTGCCGAGCCCGGCGGGCATCGGCGGGCGCTGGCCCTGCCACGCCGGCCAGGCGAAGGCGGCCGACCTGGCGGCCGTCGCCGGCGCCGTGGTCTTGGCGCCGGTTGCGGGTTGCGCGCCGGCGACCTGCTCGTTGAGGCAGGTCGCGTATGCCGCCGGACCGCGGTTGAAGGCATTTGTGCACGCCTTCTCGGCCTTGGCGCGGGCGTCGGCCGACAGGCTGTCGAGGCTCGGCATCGCCGGGCCGGCCTTCATGCCGTCGAGTTGCTTGTTGAGACAGTCGGCATAGGCGTCGGCGCTGCGCTTGGCCGCGGCCGAGCATGCGCGCTCGATACTGTTGCGCGCCACCGGCGCCAGGCCTGACAGATCGGGCGCCGCCGCCTCTGCCGCGCCGATCAGAAATACTGCGGCACCGAGACCAACACCAATCAGACGCATCTTCATCCTCCGTTTGCCCGCCAAGGTAGCATCCGCTGTGGAAATATAGCCGCAGAATCTGTCGCAGTCGCGTCCGGCGTGCGGGCGTTGTACCCGGCACCGGCCGCCGGCTATAGTGCGCCCGCCGGTCGGAGCGTAGCGCAGTCTGGTAGCGCATCAGTCTGGGGGACTGGGGGTCGTGGGTTCAAATCCCGCCGCTCCGACCATTTCCGCCAACAGCCTACGTCAACGTCGGAAGGCGGCGCATCGGCCGAACGGCATCAGTGCGCATGCCGCACCTGACTGGCAGCGGTCGCGGATCGAACCTTCTTCGTCGCGGCAAGGCATTCGACCGGGGCAATCATGCCGTGTCAGCGCAACAGGCGTCTCTCGAGAAGCGTCTGCATGTCGCGGCGGCCATCCAGAACGCAGTACACAACGACCTTCCGGCCGAAGATTCGGTAGATGATCCGTTACGATCCGTTATGGGCCTCGCGGTGCTCGTCGATGCCGAGCGGCTGCAACTCCTTCGGTATGTTGCCGCGCTCGGGAAGGCCCGCCAGATTCGCGCAAGCGCCCGGCCGCCCTCCGCACGCATATCCGCGGGCACGGTGACGCGCAGATGTCCTACTGCGCCAACTGGGCGGTGCTGGTGAACGCCGGGTACGCTTGGCGTCGCTGCTGGTAGGACTGTCTGGCGAGAGCTTGGCGGACTTCGGCGCCCGGCTCGGCCAATTGCCTGTGGTTTGCGGCGACCTGGTTTCGGTGCGCAACGTCCTCCACAAAGAAAATGACTCCGATACCGGCGACGGCCAAGCCCAGCGCGGCAACGGCGACGAATGTCACATAGCGCGGCGCCGCCGCATCGCGCAGGGCAACCGGTGCGTTGACGAGCCAGGCGATGTAGCCAAACGCGACGAGCGGCAGGCCGCAGGCGACGACGCGTGCCGCCCAAACCGTGGCGCTGAGCGACACGTCAATGCCTGCCGCCCACGCATCCCCGGCGGTGGCGATATTGAATGGCGTGATGAACAGGAGGACGACCGCGACATATCCCGCGAGCACGACGGCATGCAGGCGGAAGCCGCGCAGCGATGCGGGCAACCAATCGAATCCCGCGAAGACGGCGCAACCCAGCACCGCGACGCCAAGCAGCAGCCAGAACAAGGCAGCCCAGATCGGGAGATCGAGCCCGAGACTGACCTGCGGCCAGCCGGGCGCCTCTTGCCACAACAGCAGATTCATCGAGCGCGTGCCGGCATAGGCGGCGGCGAACAGCGGCAGATTCAGATCAAGTCGCATGTCCCGTCCCCCCCCTTCTTGAAGCGTCGCGTCGGGTCGAAGCCTGGCATCCGCCCGTTTCCGTTTCATGCCGCGCATGCGTCGGCGACGTTTCAGTTGTTTCGATCGCGAAATTGTCGGGGACCGTGCACAGACATGCCGGCTCGCCGGTGCACGGCCACCGGGACCCCGCCGCTCGGAATACTTCCTTTGAAGGCAATGGCTTGTGGCAATGGATTGGCGACAGCCCCCGCCAACGGCCATGCCACAGCCCTTGTCCGATCTGCCGCGATAGGCGAGAATTCCAACATAACATTCTGTAACTATTGGCTGGTTCGCCCGCATCGGGAGACGATCATGAGCGGTTCGATCATCTGCAGTGTTGTCACGCCGCATACGCCGCGCATGGGCATCGAGGCGAAGGCGCCGGAGTTCCTGCGCGGGGTCATCGCCGGCAGCTACGCCTTGGGCGAGGAGCTGCGCGCGATGAAACCGGACGTCATCGTCATCCATTCGACGCATTGGGTGACGACGTTCCTGTGGTATGCGGCTTGCCAGAAGCGGCATAAGGGCCGGTGCGTCGCCGACGAGGCGCCCGACCTGATCCCCGGAGTCCCGTACGACCGGCCCGGCGACCCCGAATTCGGCCGCGCTCTGGTCGACGCGTTCAAGGCGTCGGAGATTCCTGCCGAGCGGAACGACTGCGAGTATTTCGAGTGGGATTACGGCACATTCGTGCCGCTGCAATACATCGATCCCGGCTCGAAGATTCCGATCGTGCTGCTTGGCACCTGTATCATGGCGATGCATGACGAATGTATGCGTGCCGGTGCCGTGGTGCGCCGCGCCGCCGAGGCGAGCGGCAAGCGCGTGATATTCATCTCGAGCACAGCGTTGGCGCATAAGCTGGCGCGCGGGCCCAGCCTGTGGCCGCCGCAGCAGCATATCGACGACGACCACAAATTCATCGAACTGCTGTGTGCCGGAAAGATCGACGAAGCGAAGAGCTGGCTGCCGGCCTACAGCAAGAATGTCGTCGCCGAGATGGGCGGTCGCAATCTCGCGACGTTTCTCGGCACGTTCGACACCGCGAATGGGAATAAATATGCCGGGCGCCAGTTCGGCGCCTACGGCCAGTCCTCCGGCACCGGCAACGCGTCCGTCGCCGTGTGGCCGGCGCATTGAGCACAACAAGGAAAGGTTCCATGGCCCAGGACAATTACGAGCAGATCTACAAGGACCTCATCGGCTTCGTGCCGCCACGCATCCAGCACCGCCTGCGGCTCGGCCGCGAGGTCGATCCCGAGCTCCTGGACCAGGTCGAGGCGATCCGCGAGAGCGCGATGTATCCCAAATGCCTTGACGTCAAGACGGCACAGCTCATCTTGTTCGCGGTGCTGCTGACGCAAGTGTCGCCGGCTTCCGAGTATCACGCGCGCGCGGCGCAGCGTTCCGGCGCGACCAAGGCGGAGCTGCACGCGGTCGCTGGACTTGCCTTCCTGTTCCGCGGTCTGCCGGCGTTCAATCTGGCGGCCGAGGTGATCAACAAGATCTTCGACGAGAAGGCCAAGTGACGCGGGCGCACAACCTGCCGGTTCTGCGCAGTTTCATCGACGGCAAGCCGTCGCCGACGGCGAGCGGCCGCACCTTCGAGAACCGTAACCCGATCGATAACGAGCCGATCGCGCTGGTCGAGGAGGCGGGCGAGGCCGAGATCGATCGCGCGGTCAAGGCGGCGCGCGCCGCGCTCAAGGGTCCATGGGGCAAGATGGCGCTCGCCGAGCGCATCGCCTGCCTGCGCCGCGTCGCCGACGGCGTCAGCAAGCGCTTCGACGTCTTCCTCAAGGCCGAGGTGCGCGACACCGGCAAGCCGGCGACGCTCGCCTCGCATATCGACATTCCGCGCGGCGCTGCGAACTTCAACGCTTTCGCCGACATCGTCACGGCGTTCTCGACCGAAACGTTCCAGATGGCGACGCCGGACGGCGCCGGTGCGCTCAACTACGCCATCCGTGTGCCGCGCGGCGTCATCGCCGTCATCTGTCCCTGGAACCTGCCGCTGCTGCTGATGACGTGGAAGGTGGCGCCGGCGCTCGCTTGCGGCAAC
>JACQDQ010000226.1 GCA_016201015.1 Pseudomonadota bacterium
GCAGGCTTCATCGGATCGGAACTCGTGCGGCAGCTCGCCGCTTCCGGCGGCAAGGTCGTCGCCGTCGACAATCTGCGCAACGGCAAGCGCGAGAATCTCGACGGGCTGCCGCCGGATCGCGTCCAGCTCGCGGTCGCCGACATCCGCGACGTGGAACGCATGCGGCAGCTCGTGCAGGGAGTCGATCTGGTCTATCACCTGGCCTGTCTCGGCGTGCGCCACTCGATCCACTCGCCGGTCGAGAACCACGAGGTCAACGCGACGGCGACGCTCAATCTGCTGCGGTCGGCGCGCGAGGCGGGCGTGCGCCGTTTCGTCTATGTCTCCAGCTCCGAGGTCTACGGCACCGCGCGCTGGGCACCGATGACCGAGGAGCATCCCACCTTCCCCATGACCGTGTACGGCGCGGCGAAGCTTGCCGGCGAGTGCTACACGCGCGCCTATCACGAGACCTATGGGTACGCGACCGTGGTCGTACGGCCGTTCAATTCCTTCGGGCCGCGCTGCCATCACGAGGGGGACAGCGGCGAGGTCATCCCCAAATTCCTGTTGCGCGCCATGGCCCGCCGTCCGCTGGTCGTCTTCGGCGACGGGTCGCAGACCCGCGACTTCACCTATGTCGAGGACACCGCCCGCGGCATAATCTCGTGCGGGACGTCCGATGCCGCGATCGGCCACACCATAAATTTGGGCAGCGGACGCGAGATCGCCATCAACGACCTGGCGAAACAAGTCATCAACACCGTCGGCGCCAACAGCGCCGAGGTGGTCCACGACAAGCCGCGGCCCGGCGACGTGCTCAGGCTCTATGCCGACAACACGCAGGCGAAGAAGCTGCTCGGCTTCGAATCGCAGGTGTCGCTGCGCGAGGGATTGACGCGCCTGAAGAATTGGTATCAGGAACGCGGCGATTCGCCCGACAAGTTGCTGGAAAGCGAGATCGTGCACAACTGGGAGCGCAAGGAGAGCCATGGCAGCCCCCGCTAACATGATACCGATCATCAAGCCGTTGATGGACGAAGCCGAGGCCGACGCGGCGCGGCGCGTCATCCTGAGCGGCTGGGTGACCCAGGGACCGGAGGTCGCCGCCTTCGAGAAGGAATTCGCCGCCTTTGTCGGAGCGCCGTTCGCTTGTGCCATGTCCAATTGCACGACGGCGCTGCACGTCGCGCTGCTTGCCGTCGGCGTCCAGCCCGGCGACGAAGTGATCACCGCCAGCCATTCCTTCATCGCCACTGCCAATGTCGTGCGCTATTGCGGCGCAACGCCGATCTTCGTCGACATCGCGCCCGATACCTACAATATCGATCCGGCGCTGATCGAAGCGGCGATAACCAGGCGGACACGCGCGATTCTCTGCGTCCACCAGATGGGCATGCCGTGCGACGTTCGGGCGATCGTCGAGCTGGCGCGCCGACACAAGCTGGCTATCGTCGAGGACGCCGCCTGTGCCGTGGGCAGCGAGGTCCGCTGGAACGGCGCGTGGGAGAGGATCGGCCGGCCACATGGCGACATTTGCTGCTTCTCTTTCCATCCGCGCAAGGTGATGAGCACCGGCGACGGCGGCATGCTCACCACCGCCAATGCCGAATGGAACAGCCGCTTTCGCCTGCTGCGGCAACACGCGATGAGCGTGCCCGATACGGTGCGTCATGGCTCAACCGAGGTGATCTTCGAGTCCTATCCGACGCTTGGATACAACTACCGCATGACCGACATCCAGGCCGCCGTCGGGCGCGAGCAGTTGAAGCGCCTGCCTGGAATCGTCGACCAGCGCCGCCAAAAGGCGGCGCGGTACCAAGAGATTCTCAAGGACATTCCCGGCCTTGGCCTGCCGGGCGAGGCGGAATGGGCGCGCAGCAACTGGCAGAGCTTCTGCGTGCGCCTGCCGCCCGGAGCCGACCAGCGGAAGGTCATGCAGCATATGCTGGATGACGGCGTGTCGACCCGCCGCGGCATCATGTGCGCGCATCGCGAGGCGGCCTATCATGACAAGAATTGGGATTGCGGTCGGCGGCGCGCCGGCTGCAACTGCGCGCCGGGCACATGCGCGCGCCTTGCCGAAAGTGAAGCCGCGCAGGACCATTGCATCCTGCTGCCGCTCTATCAATTTACCGACGCCGAGCAGGACAGGGTCGCCAAGGCGTTGCACGCCGCGATCAAATCCTGACCTGTACGATCACGCATGCATAGCGTGGAATCCGGAAAGTTGATGCAGCCCGGGCCGCCAGTCGCTGCCGAGCTGTCGGCCAGAACCTTCGTCTCGATCATCTCGCCGGCCTACAACGAGGCGAAGAATCTGCCCGTCATGTATGAGCGCCTGCTCAAGGTGATGGATGGCGTCGATGCCGACTGGGAATGGATCGTCATCGACGACCACTCGCAGGATACGACATACGCGGTGATCTGCGACCTGGCGCGACGCGATCCCCGCGTGCGCGGCGCGCGGTTCGCGCGCAATTTCGGTTCGCACCTGGATGATGCGGCGCATTGCCGGCCTGGCCGAGATGACCGCGACCGGAGCCGATTTCTTACTGCTCGATCGTGCCGTCATCGACGCCTTCAAGCAATTCCGCGAAACCAATGTCAGCATGCTGGCTCTGGTGGCGTGGATGGGCTTCCGCCAAGTCCGCGTCCCGTACGACAAGCAGGCGCGCCTGCACGGCCGGTCCGGCTGGAACATGCGGAAGAAATTGAAGCTGGTCGTCGATTCCCTGACCTCGTTCACCTACCTGCCGATCCGCCTAATGGCATATGTCGGCTTCCTGGTTGCTTCGCTGGGCTTCATCTACGCGGTCTTCCTGGTCGGCAAATTCATCATCGCCGGCAGCCCGGCCGAAGGCTGGACCTCGCTGATGGTCGTGCTGCTCATCGTTTCCGGCTTCCAGATGGTGATGATGGGCGTGCTCGGCGAGTATCTGTGGCGCGCGCTCGACGAGTCGCGCCGCCGGCCGGCCTACATCATCGAGGCGCGGACCGATGGCGCCGGCACTAAGGAGAGAGAGTAGTCGGCGCGTTCTCGCGATAGCCCTTATTGGGCGGGGCGGGCAAATTCGTAGGCGCCGATATCGATCCGACCGACGCGCTGCCGGCGCCGTTCACTCGCCGGATGCACGTATTCGGCCTCGGGCCACAAGTTCACGCCATTCGCCCGACCCGGATCGACGCCGGCGTCGATTGCCGGAGACCGCGGCAGCAGACGAACATCGTAGTTTGTCGGATCAGCCAGCCTTGCATCGCGCGTCGTGCGATTGCCGGCCTCGCGCCTGCCGCTTCCATAGTCCGGCACGACCGCGCCGACTTGGCCCACGAGTCCCGGCCGACCGGCGAGAAGATTGTTTGCCAGCCTGCCCGC
>JACQDQ010000235.1 GCA_016201015.1 Pseudomonadota bacterium
CATGAAGATGCGCTCCACCTCGCGCCGGTAGAACCGCTCCGAGGTGTAGCACCATGCCGGCATCGTCTCCGCTTCCAGCAACCCGCGCCGTACCCCCGCATAGCTCGACGGCGCGAACAGATTGTCGGGTTCGGCAATCATGCGGCCGATCCCGGTTCGGGACGCCAAACCATGACGCGGATCGGCGTCGGCCGATAGGCGTTGCACGGGTTGTGAATCTGCGGACAGTTCGACAGCGCGGCGATCACATCGATCTCGGCCCGGAGATCGACGTAGTCGCCGGGCTTCGAGCGGCCATCGACGATTGCCATGCCGCCATCGGCCTTGACCGGCACGTACATGAAGAAATTGATGTTGGCGACGACGTCCTTCTTGCCGAGGCCGAAGGGGGCGAGCGCACGCAGGAAATTATCGCGGCAATTCGGCGTGCCGCGCACGCCGTAACGCACGAAGTTGCTTTCGGCGCTGCAGCAGCCGCCGATCGTATCGTGATAGCCGACGGTATCGGCGATGACCGTGAACAGCTTGTTGCCCATGTCGGAGTAAAGAGCCGTACCCTTGGTCAGGTAGACGGAACCCTGGATCTTCATGGTGTCGGCGGCGTTGTAGCGCTCCTGCGGGTCGGCCGCGTTGTAGCAGAGGAAATCGACGGCTTGGCAGCCCTCGAGATCGACCACGCGCAACACGTCGCCGCGCGCAATCACCCGCGACCACGGCGTGCCGGGCGGCACGACCTGATCGAAAAGGACATCACCGTGCACATTCATGATCGTTGGCACCTCAATGCAGCACTCGGCGCAGAAAATCCGCGGTGCGCGGATGCGCCGGAGCGTTGAACATGCGCTCGGGCGTATCGAGCTCGACGACCGCGCCTTCGTCCATCATCATAACGCGATCCGCGACCTCGCGTGCGAAGGCCATCTCATGAGTGACGATCACCATGGTCATGCCGTCGGCGGCGAGGGTCTTCATGACCGCCAGCACTTCGCCGACGAGTTCGGGGTCGAGCGCCGAGGTGGGTTCGTCGAACAGCATCGCCTTTGGCTGCATGGCGAGCGCGCGGGCGATCGCGGCACGCTGCTGCTGGCCGCCCGACAGCTTGCTCGGATAGACGTGGGTCTTGTCGTCGAGCCCGACCTTCTTGATGAAGGCGGCCGCTGCGGCGATCGCCTCGGCCCGGTTACGGCGCTGGACGATGAGCGGCCCCTCGATCACGTTCTCAAGCACCGTCTTGTGCGGAAACAGGTTGAAGCTCTGAAATACCATGCCCATTTGGGCGCGGACCCGGGCGATGTTGGCGGCGCGGTCGCGAACGAGCTTTCCGCCATTCGCCTTGCGATATCCAACGAGCTCGCCGTCGAACAACACTTCGCCCTGGTCGTACTCCTCGAGAAAGTTGAGGCAGCGCAACAGCGTGCTTTTGCCCGAGCCGCTCGGGCCGATGATGACAAACACTTCGCCGCGCTCGACCTTGAGGTCGATGCCTCTGAGGACGTGCAGCGCGCCGAAACGCTTGTGGAGATTGGTGACCCTAATCATGAGCCAACGCTAGGAACGGACCTGCCAATAACGCTCGAGCCGCTGCGACAGGTAGATGAAGGGATAGATGATGACGGCGAATGCCACCGCCAGCGCCGTGTAGACTTCGAGCGGCCGGTAGGTGTTGTTGATGAGATTGTTCGATTCGTGCAAGAGCTCGTAGACGGCGAGCACGGAACCAAGCGTGGTGAGCTTGATCAGCGTCGCGAACTCGTTGATGAAGGGTGGAATCATGCGGCGCACTGCCTGCGGCAGCACGATTCGCCACATCATCTGCCAATAGATCATGCCGATAGATTTTGCAGCGTCGAGTTGGCCGCGATCGATCGAGTTGATTCCGGCGCGGAAAATCTCCGCGAAATAGGCAGCGGCATGGAGACCAAGACCGACCGTCACCGAGGCGACGTTTCCCATCTGTACGCCGGTCAGGATCGGCAGCGAGTAATAGAGCCAGACAAGCTGCACGAGCACGGGCGTCGCCCGGAAGAACTCGATATAGAAGGTGGCGGGACCGCGCAGCAACTTGAGGTGCGACGATCGCATCATGCCGAGGATGAGGCCAAGCAGGACACCGATGAGCAGCGAGCCCACTGTCAGCTGCGCGGTGATCGTCGCGCCGCGCACGAAGACGATGCGGTAGTCCCAAATGACGTTGAAATGCCACGTATAGCCCATCGCGTCCCGCCCCCTTGCGACCGGTGCTACGGACCGGCGTTGCCTCCCACGACGCGGTCGAGCACCCAATTGTCGATTGCGTGGACCAGCGGCTCGAGATGCGACAGTCGCCCCGCACGATTGAACGGCGAGGTCAGCCCCTTATGTTGCAGCGCGGAGATCGTGTTGTCCTCGGGAATTGAGATGTCCCAGCGCTTGTAGTAGCGCTGCACGACCTCCTCGAAATCGGGGCGCGCCACGGTCTTGCGCGGGAAGCATGAGCCGACGATGAGTCGCGTCCGCGACGCCGACAGCGGATGCAGTTCGAGCCACCACATGCAGTCGGTGGTGGCTCCGAACATCGTGCTCGGATAGATCAAGGGGTAATAGGTTCCCTTGGCGGCGTTGCCGTCGAGGCTCTCGATGCGCGGGAAGCCGACATCGCCGGTCAGCAGGGCGCGGCTGCCCTCATGCTCCTTGAATAGGGCAATCCACTCGCCGCGCGTCGGCTGCGGCTGGGCGAAGGCGCCCTTTTGCCGCTGCAGCGTTGAGCGATGGACGGTGGGGACATGGTATGCCTCCATCGCGTTTTCGACGTAGATCTTCCAGTTGCAGGCGATGTCGTATTCCTTGCGCCGCACGCACACCATGTCGTCGAAATTGTACGAGGCCAACACCTCCGGCAGATCGCCCAGATAGCTGCCCAGGCTCGCCGCCTCGGCGTCGAAGTTGAGAAACAGAAACCCGCCCCAGCTCTCCAGCCGCAGCCCCACCAGCCCGTGCGCCCGTCCGTCAAACCCCGTCGACTTCTCCATCTCCGGCGCGCTCAGCAGCGCCCCGTCCAGCCCGTACGCCCAGCTGTGATACGGACAGCGGAACGCCCGGCAGTTCCCTTCCCCCACCGCCACCAGCGACCCGCGATGCCGGCAGGTGTTGGCAAAGGCCCGCACCTCGCCATCCGTCCCGCGCACCACGATCACCGGCACCCCGGCAAACTCCAGCGTGAAGTAGTCCCCCGCCTTGGCGATGCGATCGCCGCGCCCGATGAAGTTCCACACCTTCATGAAGATGCGCTCCACCTCGCGCCGGTAGAACCGCTCCGAGGTGTAGCACCATGCCGGCATCGTCTCCGCTTCCAGCAACCCGCGCCGTACCCCCGCATAGCTCGACGGCGCGAACATCCTGTGCTCATCGCCGTCGCTGGGGTCAGTCCACTGGTCGAGCATAGGCTGTCTCCGTTGCGTACCACGGACTCGATGCCCGGCGGTTCGGCGGCAGTGCTGTCGGCACCATCTGCCGCGATCTCACGCGCGGTCTTTTGTCGCGCGCGCCACGGGCTTCTGGCATGTGTAACAATGAACGATCAAATCATATATTTTCCGCTCGCGCAAATAAGGTGAATAGTAGAAAAATTGGTCCGTCGCGCCGAGAGAGCGGTGCACGTGAAGACAGAGTACGGAGGGTGCAAGCCATGGCAGAGCCAACCATTCAGGTGCCGGCGCGGCACGGCAAGGCGGCGCGGGTCGCGCGCGGACAGATCGTCAAGGTCATCAACACACATGGCCAACAGGTTGTCGACACCTGGGCGTTCAACGCGCAAGACCTCACCGAGTTCATGTCGATGGAGCACACGCGGGTGGCGATCGGCCGCATCATTCCGCAGATCGGCGATGCGCTGGTTACCAACCGGCGCCGCCCGATCCTGACGCTGGTCGAGGACAGCTCGCCCGGCATCCACGATACCCTGATCGCTGCCTGCGATCGCTACCGCTATGAGCTGCTGGGCTGCGCCGAATACCACGACAACTGCACGGACAACTTGGCGGCTGGCCTCAAGGCGCTGGGCCTGACGCCGCCCGAGACACCGAGCCCGCTCAATCTGTTCATGAACATCCCGGTTCTGGACGGCAACCATTTGTCGTTCGATCCGCCGGTGTGCCGGCCGGGAGACCATGTTGCGTTGCGGGCGGAGATGGATTGCATCGTCGCGTTCTCGGCCTGTCCGCAAGACATCGTTCCCATCAATGGGGTAGCCTGCAAGCCGACCGAAGCGCATTTCGTCATTTCGGGATAGCCGGGGGGACTTCGTATGGAAATTTCTGCGGCCGGTTTGGACGCCGGAGCCGCCTACAAGCTGCTGGTCGGTATCGTCGTGCCGCGGCCGATCGCCTGGGTCACGACCGTTGGTGACGGCGGCGTGGTCAACGCGGCCCCGTTCAGTTGCTACACCTTCGTCTCTAACCATCCGCCGATGGTCGCGGTGAATTGCGGCCGGCGCGAAGGCGCGCTCAAGGATACCGCCCGCAACATCGCGGCCGGCGGCGGCTTCGTGGTCAATGTCGTTACCGAGGAGCTGGCGGGACCGATGCATGAGACGTCGGCGGAATTTCCGGCCGGACTCGGCGAGCCGGCGGCCTTGGGATTAGAGCTGCTGCCGAGCAAGTTCATCAAATCGCCGCGCCTCGCCTGCTCGCCGATCAATCTCGAATGCATGTTGCACCAGATCATCGAGCTGGGCGAGCTCAAGAGCCAGCTTGTGGTCGGCGAGATCGTCATGTTCCATATCCGCGATGACCTGCTCGACAATGGCAAGATCGAGACGAGGCGGTTGCGGCCGCTGGCACGCCTTGGCGGGAGGAACTACGCGCCGTTGGGTGATATCATGACGATGCCGCCGGCCGAAGAGGCGTTGCGCCGGTTACGCGTGGGGGAAGATTGATGCGTATATTCGTGCTGATCGGGTTGTTGCTGTGCGGTCTGATTGGCCCGGCCCGCGCCGGCTTCGAGGACGGCAAGGCGCTGTGGCTCAAGACGCAATACGACAAGGCGTTCCCGGAGCTGCTGCCGGCGGCGCAGGCCGGCAATGGCGAGGCGCAGGTGATGGTCGGCTTCATGTACTACACCGGCCGCGGCGCTGGGCAGGACTATGCCGAGGCCGCCAAGTGGTATCGTGCCGCCGCCGACCAAGGGAACGCGACCGCGCAGTATCGCCTCGGCCTCATGTATCGCGACGGCCGCGGCGTGGCGGCCGAGCCCGAGACGGCCGTGGCATGGTACCGCAAGGCGGCCGATCAGGGGCACGCGATGGCGCAGTATCGCCTCGGCTTCCGCTACGCGAACGGCCAGGGACTCACCGAGGACTTTGTCGAGGCCTATAGATGGCTGACCCTCTCGGTGGCGAACGGGGCGGAGGTGACCCCGGCGATGATCGCAGCGAAGGTGCGCAAGATCACCCGCAAGATGACGCCGGAGCAGATCGCCGAGGGAGAGAAGCGCGCGCAGGAATGGAAACCGACCGGGCCAAAATAGCCCGGGCCGCCGGAAACCTGGTGCCGGGTGTCGGAATCGAACCGACGACCTACCGCTTACAAGGCGGTTGCTCTGCCCCTGAGCTAACCCGGCGCGCCACTTGTCGTGTTCCTTCTACCAAATCGGCGGTGGCGCTGTCCAAGCGCCCGCAGCCGCTTCAGCCGTAGCGGGCGCGCAACACGGCGGCGGCCTCGGCCTCGACCTTGAGCTTGGCATAGACCTCGTCCATGTCGAGCTTTGCCGCCGAGCCCGGCGCGAAGCCGCAATCGGGATTGAGCGTGATGCGCTCCGGCTCGAGATGTTTGAGCGCCTGCTCGACGCGGGCAACCACCCCCGCCACGGTCTCTTCCAGGCCGGGCGTCACGTCGATGCAGCCGAGCCCGATCTCGAGATCGGGGCGCAGCCGGCGGAACACCGCCGCATCGCCGGCATCGGGGTGGGTGAACTCCATCGTCAGGTGGCGGACGCGCAGCCGGTTGAGCTGGCCGAGGATCGGCCCGTAGCCGCCGGCATGGCGCCGTTCGCCGCGCACGCGGGCGCCGGCGCGACGGCAGAGATGCACGGCGAAGTTCACGCCGGTGAATCCGTCGACGAGCTGATTGATCATGTCCACGGCGAAGTCGGCAGCGCGGTCGGGATCGGCATACTCGCTGCGCACCGCCGGATCGACGAACAGGCAGAGATGCGGATCGTCGATCTGCACGATGTCGGCGCCGCTTTCCTTGATGAGCTCGATTTCGCGCCGCAGGATGGGCACGCAGTCGCGCACGAAGTCGTCGCGGGCGGGATAGGCCTTGGCCGACTGCTCGGGATGCCAGAGCCGCTCGCCGAGCAAGGCCGGCGCCGGCAGCGTAATCTTCACCTGACGCCGCGTGATCGATCGGACGAACCTCGCCTCGCGTGCGATGAAGCCCGGCTGCGCCGGCGTGAGCTTGTCCGTGACGATCGTCCACGGACGGCCGTCGAGGGGATTGACTCCGAGCGCGAAGCCGTGGGCCAGCTCGGCGATCACGCCGATATAGGATTTGCGCCGCCATTCGCCGTCGGTCACGACGTCGAGCCCGGCATGCTCCTGCAGCGCGACGGCGTAGCGGATGGCGGCGTCCATCTCCGCTTCGTGGCGCGCCGGCGACAGCGCCGGCCGGCCATTGATGAGATCGAGGACGAAGGCCGAGCGCGGCAGCGAGCCGACGACCGAGGCGGGGAAGAGTTGCGCCATAGTCATCCCGTCCAGCGGGTCTGCGCCACGTTGAAGTCCTCCTGCGTGTCGATCTCGCGATATCGTCCCGGCGTATCGACGTTGCGGAACTCGATGTGGTGCTCGATCATTTCCTGGAACATGTGGATGAGGTACGCCTTCTCGAACACGGCCGCCTCGCGAAACGGCTTGCCGGCGTAGAGCCTGCGGCAGCGGTGAAAATGCTCCTTGAGCTGCGCGGCGCCGCGCCGCGAGAACTTCGCCACGCCGATGAACTCGCCATAGGCATCGTCGGCCGGGATCGTGCGGTGGATGCGGGTGATCCGCCCGTCGCGCACCGTCGCCTTCTCTGCGTCGTGCGGCGGGTGCTGCGTGCGCGGGCGATAGTGCTCGACCCAATCCGTGTCGATGCCGAGGGCGATGTTGGCCGGCGAGGCGACGAGGCCGCGCACGACGTCCTCGCTGTAGAGGATATCGGAGTAGGAACAGAGGAACGGCTCGTCCATCAAGTCCTCGGCGTACATCAGCGAGGCGAGGATGTTGTTGTTCGGCCAATCCACGTTGTGGCGGAAGGTAAGATGCGGATAGGCCTCCCGCACCGCCTCGATGCGATAGCCGCCGATGAAGCAGATGTCGGTGACGCCGCCGCCGCGCAGCGCAGCGAAAATCCAATCGATGATGCGCTTGCCCTGGATCCTGGCGAAGCATTTGGGGGCGTCGGCTGTCGTCGGCATCAGCCGCTGTCCGCGGCCGGCCCCGATGATGATTGCGCGCATTCTTTTGATCGGCCTTGTCTGCTGTTGGAATTTTCGCGGTTTAGTCCATGGCGCGAGATCGATGACGCGGGACGGCCGGCATCAGTTCCGCAATGACCCGGCTGATGCCGCGGGCGGCGACGGTTTGTGGGTCGCCAGCTTGCCCGTCTCGGCCTGGCCGCGAATGAACCGCTGGCGCAGGATCGTCGACAAATAGTCGATGGCGTAGACGGTCAAGATGACGAGAATGATGATCAGGCACGCCTCTTCCAATTCATAGGCGCGCAATCGGTCGCTGAGCAGGAAGCCGATTCCGCCGGCGCCGACGATGCCGAGAATCGAGGCCGAGCGCGTGTTGTGCTCGAACATATAAAGCGTGTTCGACAGCATCATCGGCAGCACCTGAGGCAGCACGCCGAAGCGGGCGGCCTGCAGCCAATTGCCGCCCGACGCCCGGATGCCCTCCATCTGCTTGCGGTCGAGATTCTCGATGATCTCGGAGTACAGCTTGATGAAGGTTCCCGTCTCGACGATGGCGATCGCCATGATTCCGGCCAGCGGTCCGAGGCCGATTGCGCGGACGAAGATGAGCGCCCAGATCAGATAGTCGAAGGAGCGCAGCAGATCGGCAAACCGCCGCGCTCCGAATTGGATCGGCCGGAAGGGCATCATGTTCTTGGACGCGAGGAAGCTGAGGGGAAAGGCCATCGCCGCGCCGAGAATCGTGCCGAGGAACGCCATGGCGAGCGTTTCCCCGATGACCATAAGGAACGTCGGCAATTGCTCGAAGCCTTTCGGTGGGAACAGCTGGACGACGACGACCGATGCAAACTTCATCATTCCGCCCGTGAACCCGCCGGAAAAGAAGCCGAACCGATAGAGGCAATATGCCGTCAGGGCGGTCCCGCCGCCCCAGACCGCCCACAAGAGCGCCAGCTCCTTCGGGCTGCGCGAGAAGGCCTGGGGAAAGCGCGCCCGCTCGTCGGCAATATCGGCCTCCGTCATCGGCCTGAGTTGATCGTTCATGATCGGTCTCTCAGCGTCCCAGGGTATCCTTGCCGATCAAACGGTGGCGGTACTTCTCGCTCAGCATGTCGATTGCCATGATCGTGGAGATGACGATGAGGAGAATGGCGCCCGCATCGGCGAAGTAGAGAAGCTGGATCGAGGTGAACAGATCGTGCCCGATCCCGCCGGCGCCGACGAAGCCGACGATCGTGGCGCTGCGCACGTTGAGCTCGATGCGCCAGAACGTGTACGACATGAAATTGGGCAAGACCTGCGGCAGGACGCCGAAGCGGATCTCCTGCAGCCAGTTTCCGCCGGCGGAGCGGACGCCGTCGCTCGGCAACGGGCTGATGTTCTCGTTGACCTCGGCGAACAACTTGCCCTGGGCGCCGAGCGTATGCATGGTGATGGCGAGCACGCCCGGCATCGGCCCGATGCCGAAAGCGAGAACGAAGAGCAATGCCCAGACGATGTCGGGCACCGTTCGCGCGATCTCGAGAACCCGGCGCGTGATCCAGAAGACGGCGTAGCTGGGCGCGAGGTTGCGCGCCGCCAGAAAGCTCAGCCCGCCGCCGATGATGGTGCCGAGCACTGTTGCCAGATACGCCATCAGCAGCGTGTTGAGCAGGCTGTTCATCCACTTGCCGATGCCCCAGTACCATTCGGCGATATCGTCGACGAATGTCTCCAGCTTGATCGGCGGGATCATCTTGACGATGAATTCCGTCGTTCGCGGAAGCCCGTGGATCAGCGTCAGCACGTCGAACTTCGCCGTAATGCCGGAGACCACCAGGCAGGCGGCGAACGCCGTCCAGAATAACGTCGTCGAGATCGCTATATTCCGCCGGTGGATAGCGTACTGCGCCTCGAACCGGGAAAGCGCATCGGCTGATCCCGCCGGCGCGGCAAGCGTGTTCTGTCCGATCGACATTGCCGGCCCGATCTCAGAGATGAAAGCAGCGTAGCGACATTCAGTTCTTTTTCTGCTTGCGTGCCTCGCGTTCCAGCTCGGCGGCCTGGCACATCAGCGCGTAGTCCTCGTGGTAGACGCGGACCATGCCGTTGGTGCGGCCCTGAGCGACCGACTCGGCAAGCTTCATGTTGTGGTCCTTGAGGCGAATGAAGAGCTTCTCGAGATCCACCCGCATATCCAACGGCAAGTCCTTGCGGATGACCACCGGCGGCGACGGGAGCGGGGACGAGGTCCAGACGACGCGTATTTGCTCGCGCTTCAGCAGCCCCTTGTTCATCATGGCGCGCAAATTGCCGATATTGTCGTCCTTCGACGTCCAGGTGAACGCGCCGTCATAGGTGCCCCGGAGCACGCCGATCACCGCCTGCGGATGGCCGCCGGCGAGCGGACTCTGGAAATACTCGTCTACCGGCTTGCCCATCTGGCGGAACGCCGCCGTCGGAATCAGATAGCCCGAGCCCGAAAGCGGATCGGTTCGCGCCACGATCTTGCCCTTGAGATCGTCGGCATTCTGGTACGGGCTCTCGGCCTTCACCACGATCACCGAGAAATACCCCATCGAGCCGTCCGGCTCCTGGGCGGCGACAAGCGGCTCGACGCCGCCCTTGCTGTCCATGTGCGTCTGGCAATAGCTGAACCCGCTCAGCCAGGAGAGATGGATCTGGCCGGCCATCAGCGCGTTCATCACGCCCGAGTAGTCGGTCGCCGTGTAAAGCTCCCATTTCACGCCGGTTTCCTTTTCAGCGTGCTTGATGAATTCGTCCATCGATTTGGTGGTCTGACTCTGGGTCTCGACCGGGATCACGCCGTATTTCACGACCGGATACTTCTTCTTCCAGTCGCCGATATACTCGTCGGCCGACGCGGTGCCGGCGCCGAGCAGCGCCAGAAGCGCAGATGCGGTCGCCAGATTTAGCAGACGCCGTGCGATCATGGTTGTCTCCTTCCCTTTGTGCCCCGTGTTCCTCGTTTCTTGTATCCCGGCACGTCGTGCCACGCGCCGTCGGTTCATCGGGATCATTGGCCGGTTCCCGTGCGCGTCACTGGTGCCTGAGACGGCGGCGCCGACGTTGCGCTGAACGCCAGCGCCAGTTCCTCGTCGCCCTCCTGACCGCTGCCGTAAATCTCTCGCGCTATTGAATCGGTGAGCTGCGATGGCAGGCCGTCGAAGACCACGGCGCCCGCCTTCATGCCGATGATGCGGTCGCAATAGTCCTTGGCGGTTTGCAGCAAGTGCAGATTGCAGATTACGGTGATCACGTCCTCTTTATTGATCCGCCGGAGCGCCTCCATCACGATCGTCGCATTGAGCAAATCGAGCGAGGCGATCGGTTCGTCGGCGAGCAGGATTTTCGGTTCCTGGACAAGCGCGCGGGCGATGGCGACGCGCTGCTGCTGGCCGCCGGAGAGAGCATCGGCGCGTTGCAACGCGTGCGAAACCATGTCCAGCCGCTGCAGCGCCCGGATCGTCAGCGCCCGGTCCCGCTGCGGGAACATCGCCAGCAACGTACGCAGCGTCGAATGGTAGCTGAGGCGCCCCATCAAGACGTTGGTGATTACGTTGAGCCGCGGCACGAGGTTGAACTGCTGGAACACCATCGCGCAGTGGGCGCGCCAACGGCGGAGCTCGCGGCCTCGCAGGGTCGAAACATCGATGCCCCGGCCATGCCAGTCGTCGCACAGTATGCGGCCAGTCGTCGGATCCGTCAGACGGTTGATCAGGCGCAGGAGAGTCGATTTGCCCGCGCCCGACCGGCCGATGATGCCGAGCATCTGGCCCGTCGGGACCCGGAAAGATACGGCATTGACCGCAACGACGTCGCCGAACTTCTTGGTCAGGCGCTCGATGTCAAGCATCGCGTGTCCTGGCGCGCACGCGCCTGTCGTCTGGTCCGGCGATCGATCGAGCCTGAACGTCGTCCAATTCCAGAAATCGCGGTGTTCTGACTCTGGCGCCGGTCGTGATGTTGTCGATTGGGTGAAGGAGAGCGGCCGTATGCCGGCCGCTCGATAGGCAGATTCCTGACGACACGCCTGGTCCCCTTCACCGTGTTTCCGGACCAACTAGGTCCGGACGTCGACGCCGCGGCAGTCCCAACCGAGTGGAACGGTTCGAACGGACATCTCGTCGCCGAAATTTCCCTGGCGCAACTTGCCGACGCCGTGGCCGCAGTCGTGCCGAAGGCGCCGCTCGCCGTTCCCCCCAATTTCGCGTGAATGCTGCGCAATTCGTCCTTTGCTCGTCAAGGATTTTCCCCGGTTCATCCGGCCAAACGGCCGATTCGGCTGCCGCGAACATGGAGACCGAGGATGGCGGCGCGTTGGCGCGGTCAAACGACCTGGGTGGCAGCGGGGCGGTTCTCGCGAAACAAGTCGAGCAGCGCCTGCACCGGCCGCGACGGCGGGCGCTCCGCCAGGCGCACGAGGGACTCCGTCATGGCCAAGTCCTTGCCGCGAATCGGCACCGCCTTGAGGCGGGCGTCGTGGCCGAACTCCGCGGCTGAAACGACGCCGAGGCCCAGACCAGCGGCGACCGCTTCGCGCACCGCTTCGCGGCTGTCGATTTCCATGACGGCCTTGACCGCCACGCCGGCGCGCGCCAAGCCACGCTCGAAGATGGCGCGCGTCACCGATCCCGCCTCGCGCATCACCATGCGCTCGCCGTCAAGCTCGCGCAGCGCGACCGATCCCTTGCGCGCCCAGCGATGGCCGCGCGGCACGATGATGACCAGCGGATCGCGTCGCAGCATGCGTGTGGCGAGCCGCGGGTCCGGCGTCACGTCGGCGAGCACGGCGAGGTCGATGCGATAGTCGAGCAGGTCGCGCAGGACCGACTCCGAATTGTCGATGGTGAGCGAAACGGTGAGAGCCGGGTAGCGGCGGCTGAAAGCGCCGAGCGCCTCGACGATGTGGTGCGGGCTGTCGGCGCCGAGGCTCAGATGGCCGGCGGTCAGGCTCTGCGCGGCGGCGAGCAGGTCCATCGCCTCCGCCTCGAGGTCGAACAGCCGGCGCGTGACGCCGAGCAGATCGCGACCGAGCGCGGTGGCCTCGACGCGCCGGCCGCGGCGGTGAAACAGCGTGACGCCGTAGCGCGCCTCAAGCGCGGCGACCTGGCTCGACAGGGTCGGCTGCGTCACGTTGAGCTGCTGCGCCGCCTTGGTGAAGCCGCCCGAGGTGGCGACGGCATGGAAGGCGCGCAGGGCCGAATAGTTGATAGACACAATCTATACGATATATAAATACAATTGATTAGACAAATGAAATGCGCGGGTCCAGACTTCACGAACGCTTGTCCTCACCTCGTGCCCGGAGTTAGCCCATGGCCCCGAAGGAACCGCTGTTGCTGACGCCCGGCCCGCTCACCACCTCGCTCACGACCAAGCAGGCGATGCTGCGCGACTGGGGCTCGCGCGACAGCGAGTTCATCGCGATGAACGCCCGCGTACGGGCCCGCCTGGTCGAAATTGCCGGCGGCGTCGGCACGCATGTCGCGGTACCGGTCCAAGGCTCGGGCACCTTTGCCGTCGAGGCGATGCTCGGCACTTTCCTGCCGCGCGACGGCAAGCTGCTCGTGTTGGTCAACGGCGCCTACGGCAAGCGCATGGTCAAGATGCTGCAGATCATGCGACGTGCGCATGTTGCGCTGGAGACGCCGGAAGACACGCCGCCCGCTCCCCAGGACGTGGCGCGCAAACTGTCCGGCGATCCGACGATCACCCATGTCGTCGTCGTCCATTGCGAGACGACGTCGGGCGTCCTCAATCCGGTGCGCGAAATCGCCGATGTCGTCGCCAAGGCCGGCCGGCGGCTGCTGATCGACGCGATGAGCGCCTTCGGCGCGATCCCCAGCGACGCGCATGACGTGGCGTTCGATGCGCTGGCTGCGTCGAGCAACAAATGCCTGGAAGGTGCGCCGGGCTTCGGCTTCGTCATCTGCCGCAGGGCGGCGCTTGAGGCCTGCGCCGGCAACGCGCATTCGCTGTCGCTCGATCTCCACGATCAGTGGGCCAACATGGAGAAGACCAGGCAGTGGCGCTTCACGCCGCCCACTCACGTCATTGCCGCCTTCGATCAGGCGCTCAACGAATACGCCGCCGAAGGCGGCCTCGCCGGGCGCGGGGCGCGCTATCGCCGCAACTGCCAGGTGCTGGTCGATGGGATGCGGGCGCTCGGCTTCAAGACCCTGCTGCCGGATGCGCTGCAGGCGCCGATCATCGTCACCTTCCACACGCCGCAGGATCCGCGCTTCGAATTCGAGAAGTTCTACGACATGCTGCGCCTGCGCGGCTACGTGATCTACCCCGGCAAGTTGACCGTGGCCGATTCCTTCCGCATCGGCTGCATCGGGCGTCTGAGCGAGGCGGACATGCGCGGCGCGCTGGCGGCGATCCGCGACGCGCTCGGCGAGCTTGGCGTGACCAAGCTCAGCCCCAAGGCGGCGTGACCCCCGCGGCCGCTGCCGACTGTTTTCCCTCGCCTTCACCCCTACTTCAGCAGGAGCTGACTCGAACCATGACCTTCAGCTACGCGCGGCGCTATCGCGGCCCGATCCAAGCCGTCCTTCTCGACTGGGCCGGCACCACCATGGACCATGGCTGCATGGCGCCGGCCGTCGTCTTCGTCGATGTCTACAAGCGGGCCGGCGTCGAGATCTCGATGGAGGAGGCGCGCGCGCCGATGGGTGCCCATAAGCGCGTCCACATCCAGAAGGTCAGCCAGCTCGATTCCGTCCGCGAGCGCTGGCAGAAAAAGCACAAGCGTCCGCCGAACGAGGGCGACATCGACAAGATGTTCGCCGATTTCATCCCGCTGCAACTCAAATGCCTCGCCGATTACTGCGATCTCATTCCCGGCACGCTCGAAGCATGTAAGGAAATTCGCAAGCGCAAGATCAAGATCGGCTCGACCACCGGCTATACCCGCGAGATGATGGAGATCCTGCAACGCGAGGCCGCCAAGCGCGGTTACAAGCCGGAATCGACCGTCTGTGCCACCGACGTGCCGCAGGCCCGACCCTATCCCTATATGTGCATGAAGAACATGATGGAGCTCGGCGTTTCGCCGGTCGAGGCCTGCGTCAAGGTCGACGACACGCTGCCCGGCATCGAGGAGGGCTTGAATGCCGGCATGTGGACGGTCGGCCTGGCCATGTCCGGCAACGAGGTCGGCCTGCCGCTCGACGAACTCAAGAAGCTCGACGCCGCCACGCGCACGCGGCTGCGCGAGCGCGCCTATGACCGCATGCGCAAATGCGGGTCGCATTTCGTCATCGACTCGATCGCCGATCTCATGCCCTGCATCGACAAGATCCAGGAGATGATCGAGCGCGGCGAGCGGCCGTAGAACCGTCGACTAGACCCCGGCCTTGGCCGCGGCGAGCGCTTCGCGAATCACGTCGAGATCGCCGATGTGATTGGCGAGCAGCAGGATGAGCTTGGCGTTGACCATGGCGCTCTGCACTTCCGTCAGGCCGCGATGCGCCTCGATCAGCACGTCGTAGAAATCGTCGGGTCGTTCGAAGCCGCTTTCGGTCCTGAGCTTGCTCGGCATGGGAGTGATCCTAATGTCCGGTGGCACGCGCGAGCGCGGCGTCGACGCGCGCGCGGTCAAACTTGCGCCAGCGCGCGGCGACGTGCTGGTCGGGCCGCATGAGATAGAAGGTTCCCGGCGCGCCATCATAACGACGGCCGGCCTGGCCCTCGGCGTCGACGACGACCGCAAGGCCGTCCGCGGCCGATTGGCCGGCTGGAACGACGGCCGTCGTCGCCACCGGAATCGGCGCCTGCTTGAGCGCGGCGAGACCCATGGCGACGGTGGGATCGACGCCGGCTTCGGCGAAGTAAAGACCGCTGAAGCCGCCGCGCACGGAGTCAAGCAGCCAGCCCTCGCGGCTGTCGCGCAGGACCGGTGCATCGAGTGCCGGCGCGCCGGGGCGCAATTGTCCGTCGAAGGCGTCGATGTCCGCCGTGCTCAGGGGGGAGTCCGCGAGGATGGTCGCCGTGGAGAGGCGCCCGCTATTGACCAGGCGGCGCGCGAAGACGTGCGTGCGAGCGAGTCCGAGCACCGCGTCGCGGAAGGTCCGGCTGACCGTGCCCTTCGGCGTGATGAAATCCGTGCTGCGCGTCGTGTATTGGATGTTCTCGTCGGCGGCGACGAGCCGTTCCGCGTCGTAGCTGTCCAATAGCCGCTCGGGAGCAAGGCCCTTGAGGACGAGAGCGAGCTTCCACACCAGATTGTCGGCGTCCTGAATGCCCGAATTGCCGCCGCGCGCGCCGAACGGTGATACCTGGTGCGCCGCGTCGCCGGCGAAGATGACGCGGCCGTGGCGGAATCTGTCGAGCCGGCGGCACTGAAAGGTGTAGACGCTCACCCAATCGAGGTCGAAGCGGGCGTTCGGCCCCAGCATCGCCTTGAGCCGCGGGATGACGCGCTCGGGCTTCCGCTCCTCCTCCGGATCGGCGTTCCAGCCGAGTTGCAGGTCGATGCGCCAGATGTCGTCGGCCTGGCGGTGCAGCAGCGCCGAACCGCCCGTATGAAACGGCGGCTCGAACCAGAACCAGCGCTCGGTCGGGAATTCGGCCTTCATCTTGACGTCGGCGATCAGGAAGCGGTCCTCGAACACCTTGCCGCGGAAATCGAGCCCCATCAGGCGCCGCGTCGCCGAGCGCGCGCCGTCGGCGGCGATCACCCAGTCGGCGTCGATGTCGTAGGTGCCGTCGGGCGTCTCGATGCCGAGCCGCACGCAGTCCGCCTTGACATCGACCCGCACCAGGCGGTTCTTCCAGCGCAGATCGATCGCCGGCAGCGTCGCCGCATGCTCGACCAGGAACTGCTCGAAATAGTACTGCTGCAAATTGATGAAAGCCGGGAAGCGATGCCCGCCCTCGGGCAGCAGGTCGAAGGCGAAGACCTGGCCGTCGCGGAAGAATACTTTGCCGCTCTGCCAGGTGATCCCCTTCGCCATCATCGGCGCCGCGCAGCCCAGGCGGTCGAGGATCTCCAGCGTGCGCTTGGCATGGCAGATGGCGCGGCTGCCGGTGCTCACCGTATTGTCCTCGTCGAGCAGCACGCATGCGACGCCCTGCGCCGCAAGATCGATCGCCGCGGCGAGTCCGACCGGCCCGGCGCCGACGATCGCCACCCGGTGGCGCGCCGGCGTCGTGCGGACCTGGTCGGGCGACGGCCGATATGCATAGGTCGGATAGGCGTAGCTGGGCATCGCTAGTCCTTGGGCCGCAGGTCGATCACGCGCTTGGCCTTGCCCAGCGAGCGCGCGACTTGGCCCACCGCCACCGGCCGCACGCGCGCGCTGATGCCGATATAGGACTTGATCTGCTGCACCAGCCGCGCGGCGCAGTCCGCCTCGATGTCGGCCTTGCCGGCATGGTCCGGCTTGCATTCGACGACGACGTCAAGCTCGTCGAGCCGCTCCTCGCGCCGCACCTCGATCACGTAGTGCGGCGACAGGCGCTCGTCCTTGAGGATCAACTCCTCGATCTGCGTCGGAAAGACGTTGACGCCGCGGACGATCAGCATGTCGTCGGTGCGGCCGGCGATCCGCGCCATCCGCCGCATCGTGCGCGCCGTTCCCGGGAGCAGCGCCGAGAGATCGCGCGTGCGATAGCGGATGACCGGCAGCGCTTCCTTGGTCAGCGTCGTGAAGACGAGTTCGCCGGTCTTGCCGTCGGCGACCGGGGCGCCGGTCACCGGATCGATGATCTCGGGATAGAAGTGATCCTCCCAGATAGTCGGGCCGTCCTTGGTCTCGATGCATTCGTTGGCGACGCCAGGGCCCATAACCTCCGACAGGCCGTAGATGTCGACGGCGTCGATGGCGAAGCGGGCCTCGATCTCCTGGCGCATGGCGTCGGTCCACGGTTCGGCGCCGTGGATGCCGATCTTGAGCGACGAGCGGCGCGCGTCGATCCCCTGCCGCGCGAATTCATCGCCGATCGCCAGCATGTAGGACGTCGTCACCATGATGATGTCGGGCTTGAAGTCCTGGATCAGCTGCACCTGCCGCTCGGTCTGGCCGCCTGACATCGGAATGACCGTGCAGCCAAGCTGTTCGGCCGCGTAGTGGGCGCCAAGGCCGCCGGTGAACAGGCCGTAGCCATAGGCCACATGCACGATGTCGCCCGGCCGCCCGCCGGCGGCGCGAATCGAGCGCGCGCCGAGCGCCGCCCAATTGGCGAGGTCGTTGGCCGTGTAGCCGACTACCGTCGGCTTGCCGGTGGTGCCGGACGAGGCGTGGATGCGCAGCACCTTGTCGCGCGGCACGGCGAACATGCCGAAGGGATAGGTCGCGCGCAGATCGTCCTTGCCGGTGAAGGGAAACTTGGCGATGTCCTCCAGCCGCTTGAAGTCGTCGGGGTGGACGCCCGCCGCTTCGAACTTTTTGCGGCAATGCGCCACGTTGGCATAGGCGTGGCGCAGCACCCTTTTGAGGCGGCGCGTCTGCAGTGCCGTGATCGCGTCGCGGCTGGCGATCTCGATCGGATCGAGCAATGATCTCGGGCAGCCGGCGCGCAATGCCTTGCCGGCGACGCTCAGCGGCTGGCGCTGGACCAGCCGGAAGACGGTGCTGCGCGGCCTGCTCTTTTGCCGATTGGCCTTTGGCGGGACGCGCGTCGTCCGGCGCCTTGCATTCGTTCTCTTCGCGGCCATGTCCGCGTCGCTCCCCCAACGGTCCTATCCTTGGGGGCGGTTTAGCACAGGCGGCGCGCGATTTCAGCCGGTGTAGAATCGCGCGGCAAACGGTCTAGGGGATCTCCACCGTGCGCAGCGCCCCGGCGGCGCCCCTGAACGGGTCGGCGACCGGGGAGAGCCGCGGCAGCGGCTCGAAATACATCGCGGCGACGAGCAGCATGTTGACCGTCGCGCCGTCGTCGGAGAGCGGCAGGCGCAAGACCTCGAAGCGCCTGGGCTGCCCGCGGATCGGCCGCTCGTAATGCGACAGGCTCGGTCGGCCGCTTTCGACGACCGCGCCGAACGACTTGCGAATCTGCTCGCGGTAGGCGGGGTCGGGAACTTCGTCCACCGTCTTGCCGGTCAGATCGCAGCCCATGCGCTGCGTGACGTGGGTGCCGATCAGCCGGTAGCGGAACTGCAAGGGATCGCGCAGCACATCGATGAGCATCAGATGGCCGATCGCGTATTTGAGATCGAGCGGATCGATTTCTTGACGCGCGGGACAGGCACGGCCCGCCCGCCGCGCGTCCCAGTATTCGTAGAGACGGCGCAGGTCGGGGTGGCGGATCTGGGCGAGGAATTCGGTCATGAGCGGCTGAATACTCCAGCATCGGCAATGTAGGATTATCGTGCGCCGGCTGTTAACGCGCCGTTAACACTGATTAAAAATAGGGACAAATCGAACGTCGCGCCGGGCTCAGCCGTCGCCGGCGCCGGGCACCACCTCGCCCTTGATCTCTTGCGAATGGCCGCGGAACACGGCGATCAGCTTGCCGGCCTGGTCGCTGACCGTGATGTCGCACAGGCCGGTGCGGGCGGTGCGGTGGCGCTCCTCGGCGGTCGCGGTGAGCACATCGCCGCGCCGCGCCGCGGCAATGAAGGTGATGGCGCAATTCTGCGCCACAGTGACGCGGTTATGCGAGTTGCAGGCATAGGCGAACGCGGTGTCGGCTAGCGTGAACACCATGCCGCCGTGGCAGATGTCGTGGCCGTTGACCATGTCGGCCCGCACCGTCATCGCCATCTTGGCGAATCCGGGTCCGACGGCGACGAGGCCGATGCCGAGCGCCCGGGCCGCATGGTCGCGCGCGTACATGCCGGCGGCAACCGCTTCGGCGAGACGCTGCGCGCCGGCCGATTTATCGGCGTCAGCCGCCATGGACGGGGCCTCCGGTCGCCGCGCGGCGGCGCAGCAGCGCCGAGGCGCGATAATGGCCGTCGGGATAATATTTGGCCAGGCGGTCGATGACGGCGACGACGTAGGGGATGCCGATTTCGTCGGCCCAGGCGAGCGGTCCGTGCGGGTAGCTCACGCCCTTGATCATGGCAAGATCGATCGCCGCCGGCGCCGCCACGCCCTGCAGCACGGCCTCGGCGGCCTCGTTCGCCAGCATCGCGGCAATGCGCATGACGATGAGGCCGGGGGTGTCGTCGATCGCCGAGACGGCGAGCCCGAGCGACTGGAAGAAACCGATCGCCGCCTGGCGCGGGGCCGCTGGCGTGCCGTCGGCAAAGGCGAGGGCGATGCGCTTCGCCGTGCCGTAGTCCGGCACCAGATCGAACAGGGCGATCGGCTTGTCGTGCGCGGAGTCGTGCTCGCTGGC
>JACQDQ010000015.1 GCA_016201015.1 Pseudomonadota bacterium
CCCGGCGCCAGCAAAGGCTCGAGCCGCTCGAAATAATCGAGATAGCGCTCCTTGTTGCCGTCGATGAAGATGAGGTCGAATTTCTTGGCCTTGGGCAGCGAGTCGATGACTCCGAAGGCATCGCCTTCGAGCAGGCGGATGCGCTTGGCCAAGCCGTTCTGCTTGAAGTTCTGGCGCGCGATCGCGGCGAAGTGGTCGAATTTCTCGATCGTCACCAGCTCGCCGCCTTTGGGCAGCGCGCTCGCCATCGACATCGCCGAGACGCCGATGAAGGCGCCGATCTCAAGCACGCGCCGCGCCCCGATCATGCGGATGAGAAGCTGCAGGAGGCGCAGCGACACCGGGTTCGACGCCATTTCCTCGACCGTAAATTTCTCGGTCTGGGCAAGCTTGAACTCGTCATAGGGCGAGCGGATGCCGCTGGAGCGTGCGATCGTGTCGTAAAGCGCCTGCCACAAGGCTTTCGCATCGCCGCCGAACAGCTCGGCATGCGGCGGCTGGTCGGGCAGCAGCTTGTCGGCGAAGGTTAGCTTGGGTGGAGACATCGGCTCGATGATCTTGAATGTCGCGCTATCGCCATGCTCGTAGGGCCGGGTTTCAAACCCGCCCCTACCTTGGGGCTGGGCGGAGTGTGCCGATTCGATCGCCCTCAGTCGAGCGCTTCGCCATGGGCGTTGCGCAGATAGCAACCCTCGCAGACTTTGGGGATTCGACCTTCGAGATGGTCGCGGCGGAAGTCTTCATACGCCTTGCTCTGCCACACTTCGGTGAAGCTGCCGAGCGGTTTGTCGCCGATTTGGAAGACGTCGGGATTGCCGATGTAGCAGCAGGGGACCACCCGCCGATCGGACGAGACATAGGCGCGCTCGAACGGCCAGGCGCACAGCTTGTCCAACGATTCAGTCGAATATTTCGAGGTTACGTTCCAGAAGCGCACCGTTACGCCCTGCCGCGCGCCGCGTTCGACCAGCGTCATCAGCGTGTCGGGATCGAGCGTATCCTCGACATTGACCCGGTTGTTGCGCTCGTTCCAGTCGGCCAGGCCCCAATCGGAAAGCTCGAGCGAGAACACGGTGCGCTTGAAGCCGAGCTCGCCGGCAAGATCGACCAGCTCGGGCAGCTGGTGGCAGTTGTCGCGCTGGACGACGGTCCACATCTTGGTGCGGTCGACGCCCTTCTCGCGGCAATAGGCGTTGATCAGCTTGCAGTTGGCGGTGACGCGCTCGAATACCGAGCCGCGGCGAATCTTCTCGAACGCCCCCTTGTCGGCGCCGTCGACCGAGATCTGCACCTCGTTGACGCCAGTGTCGATCAGCTTCCTGTGGTTGTCTTTGAGGTGCAACAGCGAGGCGTTGGTCGTCGTGCGCACCCAGATATGTCGGGCGCGCGCATATCTGATCATTTCGAAATAGGGGTCGCGCTGCATCGTCGGCTCGCCGATGCCTTGCAGCTTGATTTCGACCAGGCCGTACTGCTCGTCGATCAGGCGCTTGAAGTCCTCGACCGGCATGTCTTCCGCGCGCTGGCCCTTCTTCCAGTCGCTGACCACGCACATCGTGCAGCGGAAATTGCAGCGGCTGACATTCTCGATGTCGAGCTTGATCGGCAGATAGTCGACCGTGGCGCTGCGCCGCATCGAGGCGAGATAGCGCTCATAATTCTCGCGCCGCTTGGGCGAGGCGGCGAGCGCCTTCTCGCGTTCGGCGACATAGGTCGCCATCGTCGGCACAGGTTCGGGCGCCGGCAGAGCGCGCAGCCGCCGGCGGCGCTCCTCGATGTCGGGGCGCGGGCGCTCGGCGACAGGGGCAATGGTGGTCATCTTGGGTTTTGTACTCGCAAGCTGCTGAGAAATGCAAACGTGGCGGACCGCTCGGTCATCGTTCCGCGGTCTCCTCAGCCACGTAGTTGTCTAGCATTTTGTCAATTAACATAGGGTTATAGCCGTATTCGGCGATGGCCTTGCGGCAGTCAATGGCGAACGGCGGCCGCGGCGATGGCCCGAACGACACGGCCGAGTTCGAGCCGCAGGCGCGGGCCATGCGCTCAATCGCGGCACGGATGGTGGTGCTGCCGGCCGCGGCGACCACGATCGCATCATGACCGACCCAACGGCGGCCGAGAATGCTGCCGACGAGCCGGCCAAGATCATGCACATGCGCCGCGTTGTTGAATGGAGCGTCGGGATTGAACGCCGCGACTGGCTGGTTGCTGCGCAGGGCAGTCAGCGCCCGCGTCAGGAAATTGCGCTTGGCGCCGCGGCCGAGGACGGCCGGCAGGCGGATGGCAAGGCTGGAAATCCGGCCAGCGCGGGCAGCGAGCATCGCTTCGCCGCGCACTTTGGTGGCGCCGTAGACATCGGGCTCGACCGTCGGCGTCTCCTCGTTCACCACGGGAACCGAGACGCGGCCATAGATCGACATCGAGGAGCAGAAAATGAAGGCACGGGCGCGGGCGCGCTCCGCGTACTCCAATAGGTTAAGTGTCGCCGTCACGTTGTCGCGCTGCATGTCCTCATCGGTGACGCCGGGCCAGGCGGAAGTGGCCGCCGCGTGGACGATCGCATCGATCGGCTGCGGCAGGTTGACAGCCTCGGCAAGATCGGCGCGGGCGAGGGTAATGGCTCCCTTGGTCTCCGGCGTCGCAGTAAATTCCGGCCGCGCATTGCGATAGACGGCAACGACATCGACGCCTTGGAGCGCGAGATCGCGCACCAGATTTCCGCCAAGGAAACCGCCGGCGCCGGTCACCACCACGCGCATGGATCGTGCGACGCAGCAGCGACGCTCACGCGATGGCCGCGTAGATCTTGCCGGTGTCGAGCCCGTGCGCGGCGAGCAGATCGTCGTGGCTGCCGTAATTGTGGATGAAGGCATCCTGCAGGGTGAAGGTGTTGAGCTTGCAGCGCGCCTGCATGTCCCAGGCGATCTGCTTGACCTGCGGCGCAAGACCGCCCTGCGGCGCGTGCTCCTCGATCACCACGACGTGCGGATGGGCGGCGAGCGCCGCCTGGATGCCGGCCTGGTCGAGCGGCTTCAAGGTATGCACGTTGAGGATCGATACCGATTTGCCCTGAAGCTGCAGGCGCTCGGCCAGCTCGAAGGCCTTCTTCATGATGATGCCGTAGGACATGATGCAGACGTCGCGGCCGCGGCGCAGATAGCGCGCCTTGCCGAATTCCCATCTGTCCGGCGCGTCCTTGGTCAGATCGGGCTCTCCCGCCTTGCCGAGGCGCAGATAGATCGGCCCGCGCTTCTGGCTGCCGCAATGGATCGTCGCCTCGCGCGTCTCGTTGGGGTCGCACGGCGCGATGATCGACATGTTGGGGATGGCGCCGGCGATCGCCATGTCCTCCTGGCAGTGATGCGTGCCGCCGAGCGTCGAATAGACGACGCCGCCGCCGATGCCGACCACGGTCACCGGCAGATTCTGGTAGCAGAGATCGTCGCGCACGAACTCGAACGGGCGATAGAGCGAGAAGGTCGCGATCGTGTAGGCGAAGGGCTGGCAGCCCTTGAGTGCGAGCCCGGCGCAGATGCCGATCATGCTTTGCTCGGCGACGCCGACGTTGAGGAAACGCTCGGGGAATTCCTTGCGGAACTTCTCCATGCTGCCGGCCGGCGAGATGTCGGCGACGACGATGAAAATGTCCTTGTCGGCTCTGCCCAGCTCGTAGAGCGTATCGGCGAACTTGTTTCTCACGACGCCACCTCCTTGAGCTCCTCACAGGCCTTGCTGTACTCGTCCTTGTTGGGCGCGCGGTAATGCCAGATCGGCACGTTCTCCATGTAAGAGACGCCGCGGCCCTTCACCGTCTTGCAGATCACCACCATCGGCTTCTTGCCCGCGCGGCCGGCCACCGCCTCGAACAGGGCGCCGGCGTCGTGGCCGTTGCCCTCCGCCACCTCCCAGCCGAAAGCCCGAAACTTGTCGGCAAGCGGATAGAAGCTGGGATGCGTCTCGCTGGTGCGGCCCAGGCTCTGGAAGTCGTTGTTGTCGATGAAGGCGACCAGGTTGTTGACGCCGAAGGTCGAGCCCATCATGAAGGCTTCCCAGGTCGACCCTTCCTGCACTTCGCCGTCGCTCAGCACGGCATAGACCAGGCCGCCGGTACCGCGCGCCTTTTCCGCATAGGCCATGCCGACCGACATCGACAGGCCGTGGCCGAGCGAGCCGGTCGAGGCCTCGATGCCCGGCACGCCGTAATCGGGGTGCGCGCCAAGCTGGCCGTTCGGCTTGCAGTAGCGGGCGAGGTCGTCGGCGGTGAGCACGCCGCGCGACTCGAGGATCACGTACTGCGCCATGCAGCCATGGCCCTTCGACATCAAGAAGGTGTCCGGCGACTTACCGTTGGCCCCCTTGCGCATCAGGCCGTGATAGATGAGGTCGACCGTCTCCAGGCACGAGAAGGCCGGCGCGATGTGCAGCGCGCTCACCGTCTGCGAGATGTCGAGGATGCGCCGCCGATAGCCGAGGCAGCGCCGGCGCGCGGCAGCGACGTCGAAGAAGTTCTCTCGCCTCGTATCAGCCATGCCCTCGGTCCTTCCGCATGCCGGCCGCGGTGCCGCCTCTATTCGATGATCGTCCAATAATAGTCTCCCGTATAGCCGGCCTCGGCGAAGAGCTGCCGCCAGCCCGCCGGGTCGTGATGCGTCTTGGCGGTGAGCACCCAGGAGAGAAAGATCTACTTCGCCTCCGGCGTGCGATAGGAATCCACCTGGATATAGCCGCGCCCCGGTGCCAGGCGCTCGATCTCGCGCACCGCGCGGATGCAATCCGCGCGCTCGAGATTGTGCACCGTATTGACGGCGACGACGGCTTGAAAGCTGTGATCGGGGAACGGCATTTTGACGCAGTCGCCGAGATGCAGGCGGCCAATCGTTTCCGGCTCGCAATGCATCAGCGCGTATTCAGAGATGTCGATGCCGAACACGTCGAGTCCCGGGCAAACTCTCATCAAATCCTTGACCAGGAAGCCCTTGGCGCAGCCGATATCGAGCACGCGATCGCCCGGCTTCAGGTTCCATCGACGGACCATGTCCTCGGCGATCGGCACCCAGCGGCCGTCATAGCGATAGCCGCCATAGCCCTGCTCGCGCGCACCGTCGAAATACTCGCGGCCGTATAGTCGCGCGACGCGGACGTTCTCCGCGCTCTGCGCGGCGTTGCGCTTGGTGATGTTGCGCTTGGAGCGCGGGTAGCGGGCCAGCAGGTTGATTTCGGCCATCAGCGCGCCTCCCTCGTCTCCGCGCAGACTCGTTTGATGCCGTCGGCCAACGGCGTGTACCCGAATTGCGGGAAGGCTTTCAAGCAATCCGCGGTGTCGAAATGCCGATGGGTGACCGGATTTTGCCGCTTTGTGCCCTGAATTGGCACGCGCGGCGAATATTCGGCCGCCGCCATCTCCGCCACCTGGCGGAATGAAAAAGATTGGCCGGTAGCGACGTTGAGTGCGCCAGCGCTGCGATGGGCGAGCATGAGCGCGGCGATCTGCGCCACGTCGTCGATGAGGACATGATCGCGCCGCTCCTCGCCTTCGCCGAACAGCACGATCGGCTCGCCCTTGGCCGCCTGGCGGCGGAACCGATTGGGGCCGTAGCCGTTATGCGGATCGGCCGCGCCGTAGATCAGCGTCGGGCGGAGGACGGCGTAGGGCGCCTTCGTCGCCGATTTGAGCATCAGCTCGCGTGCCGCATGCATCATGCCGTGCAGCGACGAGGGCTGGCAGCACGAGCGCTCGGTCACCGGGTTGGCGTCGTCGGCGTAGACGGCGTCGGAGCTGATATAGACGAGATGCACGACCGGCGATTTGGCGAGGGCGGCACAGGCGGCTTCCACCATCCGCAGGTTCAGCATGAGTTGCGCAATTGTCTTCGCCGGGGCGACGGCGGAGACCACAACAACGCTGTCATCTGGGCGAAGCATGGCGGCGAGCTGTTCCGCCGCGCCTTCGACCGTGAGATCAAGCTCGCGGCGAGTGAGCGACACGGCATCGATGCCGTCGGCGCGCAGCTTGCGCAAGATCGCGCCGCCGACGAAGCCGCCAGCGCCGATGACGACGGCGCGGCTGGGCGGTTTCGGCGTCGGATTGCGATGGTCAAGCATGATGAGCCGCGCGCCGCGGGGGCACGCCCAAGGTGAAGTAGTCGAGCCCGGCGGCGGTGATGCCGGCGCCATCGAGCACACGATAGGGATCGATCACCGTGCGGCCGGCCATGGCCCGCGCGAGTGCGGTGGGCGCGAGGTCACGGAACTGCGGCCACGGCGTCATGACCAGCAGGGCGTCGACGCCCTCGGCGGCGGCGAGCGGCGAGGCGGCGGCGGTTGCCGCCGGATGCGCGACGGCGCTCGCCGGTACGACCGGGTCATGGACCTTGAGCCGCCACAGTGCGAGATGCCGGATGAGCGCGAGCGCCGGGGAGTTCCTGGTCGAGTGCGTATTTTCCTTGTAGGCGAGGCCCAGCACGCCGAGCACGGCGTCTGCCTTGGCCGTGACGCCGCTGGCATGGAGCGTGCGCAGCGCCCAGTCGGCGCGGTGCGCGCTGTTGCGGCGGAACGCGGCGATGACGCCGGCGTCGCTGCCGACCTCGCCGGCCATGCGCAGCACGGCGGCAAGGTCGCGTTCCAGATTGCCGCCGGCGATGCCCAGCCCCGGCGTCAGATAGGCATGCTGGCCGATGCGGCGGTCGAGCTTGAGCGCGGGCGCGATTTCGCTCCAATCGGCGCCGACGCGCTCGGCAAGCTCGGCCAACGTGTTGGCAACACTGACCGAGGCGACGAGGCAGCAATTGATCGAAATCTTGGCCAGCTCCGCGCTTTCGAAACGCATCGGCAGGATCGGGCAGCCGAAGGCGCGGAGGAAGGCGGCCCAGGTGGCTGGCAGCTTGTCGCCAGCATCCGGCAGGCCGATGATGAAGCGTTAGGGCTGCATCGCGCGCTCGACGGCGCGGCCGAACACCAGCGTCTCGACTTGATAGTAGAGGGGCCGTTCGGCGCGATGGCGGGCACGGGTGAATCCGGGCTGCACCTGGCTCAGCACGACGCGGATCGCCACCGGCGTCAGCGTCGGCTCCATCCAGCCAAGCAGACGGTCGACGACGGAGACATCGCCCGTGCCGTCCTCGGCCGTCGGCACATCGGGCGCAACGTAGACGAGGTCGCAGTCGTTGAGCGACTTGGCGTCGGCGGTGAAGCTGACGCGCGCCGCGTTGCCGGCGAGGAGATCGGCCAAGCCGGGCTCGGAGACGGGCATCTCGCCGCGGCGCAGCCGGTCGATGAGCGCGCCGTCGGGGTCGGCGGCGACGGTGGGAAAGCCTTTCGCCGCCGCGGCGACCGCCGAGACGAGGCCGAGATGCGTCATGCCGACGAAACCGATTCGGGATGCCATGCTCGACGTCGCCGGACTCACAAGGCCGCGCGCAGCTCGCGCAGCTGCTCCCAGAAGCGGCTGCCCGCCTCGAGGCGCAGGGCGAAGATCTTCTCGAAGGCGTCACGCGCCTCGGCCCATTGATGATCCGGCATCGCCTTGTAGCGGCCGAGGAAATCGGCACAGTGAAGCTTCAAGCTGCGATAGAGTGCCGACGCGGCAACCGGGCTGTCGGCCGCGCAGAGTCCGCGCTTTCGTGCGTCGAGCAGGGTGTCGACGGCGACGTCGGGCGCGTAGTTGAGGAAGCAGAAATAGGCGTATTTGAGCGCGGCGAGTCCGGCGGCTCGTGCGTCGCCGGCACGGCTGGCACAGACCGCGGCGAAGGATTTGAGCCAGACGCCGTCGGTGCCGATCAGCACGCCATAGCGCATGGTGTCCGGCGCCAGCGGGTCGGGGTTGCGGAACAGGCCGTTGCGCGGCGTGCCGCGGCCGAAATAATCGAGGTTCAACAGGAAAAAACCCTGCTCGACCAGGAAGCGGTGCAAGTCGGAAAACAGCGCCTGGCCCTTGTAGACTTCCTGGAATGTCGTGTTGATGCGAAGGCCGAGCACATCGGTTCTGAGCATTTCGAGTCCGCCGGCGAGCACGTCGAGCTCGGTGCCCTCGGTATCGATCTTGAGGAAATCGACGCGCATGCCGTGTCCACGCGCATAAGTGTCGAGCGTGTGCATCGGCACTGCCGCGGTGCCGACAACGTCGCCCTCGCCGGGGCGATAACGGCCGAACCAGTCGCTCTCGGCGTTGACCGTCAGCATCGACGAACAGCCGCGATGACGGTGCAGATTGAGCGTCGCGGTGCCCTCGGTGCGGCCGAGGGCGGCGGCCTCCACGGTCATGTCGGCCGCGTCGCGCTTGAGGCGCGCCGCCTCCTCTTGGTCCGGCTCGAAGGCGATGTAGTCGAGCGGCGCGCGGAATTCACGCCAGGAGGGGTGCATGCCGTAGCGCGCCCCGGCGTCTATCACCACCGTCGTTTCCCGATTCCCGGCCATGCCTTAACCAAAAAAAGTCGTGTGCAATGAAGCCCCTGCGTCGGGACGGCGCGAGTATCTCATAATGTTGGTTAATTGATGAAGGATATGTAAATGGCGGCAGCCGCGGAGGCATACCATAAGCGCCCGATATCCGCTGTGATTCGAATGCGATACGGGCGGGCGGGCGATGCGGAGGGAGCCGGCGGCAAGGCTGGGCAAGCCATTCGATCGGTTGTATAAGCGCGCACCTCGATCCCACAGGACCGACCAACCCGGAGAACGGAAGAATGGCCCAGCCGCAGACCCTTTTACAGATGTCCGGCGCCAAGACCGAGCAGCCGCGCCTGGCCGTCGCGGCACTCATCCTTATCGACTGCCAGCTCGAATATGTTGACGGGCGGCTGGCGCTGCCGGGAGTCGATGCGGCGCTGAAGGAGGCCGGTCGGCTGCTGGCCAAAGCCCGCGAGGCCGGGGCGCCGATCATTCATGTCGTGCATCAGGGCGCGCCCGGCGGCATGTTCGACCTGACCGGACACTCGGGCGCGATCGCGCCCGAGGTGGCGGCGCGTCCCGGCGAAGCGACGGTGACCAAGCGCAAGCCCAACGCCTTCGCCGACACCAATCTCAACGATCTCTTGAAGTCGCTCAAGCGCACCGAGCTGGTCATCGCCGGCTTCATGACGCACATGTGCGTGTCCTCGACCGTGCGCGCCGGGCTCGATCTCGGCTACCGCTCGACCGTGGTCGCCAAGGCGGCCGGCACGCGCGATCTGCCGGCGCCGGACGGCGGCGTGATCAAGGCGGCCGACCTGCATCGCGCCGCGCTGACCGAGTTGGCCGATCGCTTCGCGATCATCGTCCCTGACGCCGCCGCGCTGCGCTGAATTCACGGCGAAAGAAGAAATTGTACCGTACACGGAATTTCGTTACGCTCGCCGGAAATTGACGCGGTAGCGCCGGAATGCTGCCGCTGTGAGGCGGCGATGGAATTCGGCATTCAGTTCTTCCCGGACGTGGGGCCGGACAAGAAGTCGGGCGAGCAATATTGGACCGAGGCGCTGCATCTGTGCGGCCTGTGCGACGGGCTCGGATTCACGCATATCCGCACCGTCGAGCACTACTTTCACCCTTACGGCGGCTACAGCCCAAATCCGATCGTCTTTCTGTCGGCAGCCGCGATGGCGTCGAAGATGGCGCGGCTCGTCACCGGCGCGGTGTTGCCGGTGTTCAACAATCCGCTCAAGCTCGCCGGTGAGGCCGGCATGATCGACGCAATTTCGCACGGTCGGCTTGAACTGGGTTTCGCCCGCGCGTTCCTGCCGCACGAATTCGCCCGCTTCGGGGTCGACGTGAACGAGAGCCGCGAACGCTTCGACGAGGGCGTAGCGCAGGTCATCCGTCTGCTGGCGGAAGAGAACGTGACGATGAATGGAAAATTTCACAGCTTCAAGAATGTCACGTCACTGCCGCGGCCGACCCAGCGTCCGCACCCGCCGATCTGGATCGCGGCGCTCGGCACGCCGGAGTCGTTCGAGCGCGCCGGCAAGGCGGGATATCACATCATGGCGATTCCGCTCGCCGGCGGAAAAATGGCGGAATTGCTCGGTCTTTATCGCGAATCCTGGCGCGCCGCCGGCCACAAGGGCAACGGCAAGGTGATGCTCGCCTTCCACATGCTGTGCGCCGAGACTCGCGACAAGGCGGTGGTTACTGCGCGTCGCCCGCTCAATGATTATCTTACATCGCTGGTCGATGCGGCTTCGGACTGGATGGGAGGGATGAGCTCGAAGGACTATCCCGGTTACGACAAGATCATCGCCAAGCTGAAGGCTGAGACATTCGAATCCCAGGTAGAGTCCGGCGCCGCCTGGGTCGGTACGCCGACGGACATCCGCGGGATCATCAATGAATATGACAAGAAGGTCGGCGGCTTCGAGACCGCCTCGCTGCAAGTCAACTTCCATGACATTGCGGTCGCCGATGCCGAAGCGTCGATGCGGTTGTTCGCGCGCGACGTGATGCCGCATTTCACGACGGCCGCGCGGGCGGCGTAGCAACCGCTTCGGGGGAAAGCATGACGCAGACAGTTGAGCTGCGCGCCGCGTTGCGCGATCTGGTGATCGCCAACCGCATCCTGGCGCGCGAGGGGGTGATCGACGGCTTCGGGCACATCTCGATCCGCCATCCCGGCGATCCCAAGCGCTATTTCCTGTCGCGCTCGCGCAGCCCGGAGCTGGTCACGATCGACGATCTCATGGAGTTCGCGCTGGACAACGAGCCGATCGACCAGCGCGGGCGCGCCATGTACGCGGAGCGGCCGATCCACGGCTCGCTCTACGCGGCGCGGTCCGACATCAACTCGGTCTGCCACAACCACGCGCATTCGCTGATTCCGTTCGGCGTCACCGGGACCAAGCTGCGGCCGATCATCCACATGGCGGCGATGATCGGCGCCGAGGTGCCGATCTGGGACATTCGGGACGAGTTCGGCGACACCAACTTGCTAGTGACCACGCGCGAGCAGGGCAACTCCCTCGCCCGCGGCGTCGGCGCGGGGCGCGTCGCCCTCATGCGCGGCCACGGCGCGACGGTGGGCGGCCGGACCGTGCGCGAGACTGTGTTCACCGCGATCTACCTGCAGGTCAATGCCGGACTCTTGCTCCAGGCGCGGAATCTGGGCGAGGTCAAGGGACTGAGCCCGGGCGAGATCAAGCTCACCGCGGACGCGCTGTCGGGCGCGCTGTCGCAAGACCGCGCCTGGGAATATTGGAGTTCCCGCGCCGGCTTTTCGGGAGTTTGATCGAGGAAAGATAAATTTCATGGCGAATATCCCCCTGACCATCGCGTGCGGCGACTACGACCGCACCCGCGCGCTGCGTGAAGGCCGGATCGGCGTCGAAGGCTGTGACGTCACCTATATCCCGCTCGAACCGGAGGAGGTGTTCTTCCGCGCCTTCCGCCATCTCGATTTCGACGTGGCTGAGCTGTCGCTCAGCAGCTATCTGGTCAAGAGTTCGCGCGGGCAATGCCCGTATATCGGCATTCCGGCCTTCGTCTCGCGCTCTTTCCGTCACTCCGGCATCTTCATCCGCACCGACAGGGGCATCCGCACGCCCCAGGACCTCAAAGGCCGCAAGGTCGGCGTGCCGGAATATCAGGTCACCGCCGCCGTATGGATCCGCGGCATGCTCGAAGAGGAGTACGGCGTCGCGCCGACAGATATCAACTGGGTGACCGGCGGCGTCGAGGAGCCGGGGCGGCCGGAGAAGGTCGCGCTCGATCTGCCGCCCAAGCTGTCGATCGCGCCGGCACCGCCGGGAAAAATCCTATCGGCAATGCTGGCGGAGGGCGAAATCGACGCGATCGCCGCCGCGGCGCCGAACTTTGTCAACACCGCCGCGCTCAAGGTCGGGCTGCCCTGGTTTATCGCCGAGGCCGAGGCGACGCGCGCGCTGATGGGCGACGATTTCTGGCCGTACGGCCTGGAAGGCAACGAGAAGACTCTCGATGCGCTGTTGCGCTATTCCCACGTTCAGGGTCTGTCGGCGCGCCGCATGACCGCGGCCGAGTTATTCGCGCCGTCATCGCTGGAACGCTTCAAGGTATAGGTGCGATTTCGCGTTGATCGCATGCGAGCTGGCGGCGCGCCGACGCGTCTGGAGCCTGATCTAATCCTCGGCCACGAACGCGAGCGTCTGTTTGGCCGTGCGCAACCGGTGCCGACCCTTCAACGGCGAATGAAGCAAGCGGTTTGCCGCGGCGAGAACGGTCGGCGCGGCAACCGGCACGGCGGCACCTTCCTGTCGTGCGGCGAGCAGCGTCTTGACCAGGTGCGCCGCGACGATGAAACGCTCGCGGCCATGATCGAACAAGCCGGCGATCGCGCGGTCGAGGAACGCGGCAGGATCGCTGACCCGCCATGGCGCCTCGTCGAGCGCGGCGTCGACATAGCCGACGTTGCGCCCGACGAAGCAAGCAAGCTGCAGCAGCCCGGCGGGCCATAGCGCCGGCACGTGCGCACAGGTCTTGCGCACGGCGTTGGCAAAGGTGACTCCGTGCGTGAAGTCGAGCCAATTTATGTTGTCGCCGATCGGCCCCTCGGTCCGCGTGTCGAACGACAAATCGAAATGCAGCATGTTCCAGGCCAACGCCTCGAGCAGCATCGCGTAGATCGCCGCGGGTTCGTGTCGCCCGCCCCAACCCGCCACGCGCGCCATCGCGTGCCGCGCGTTCAGCCCGCGCAGCGAGGCAGACTCCAGCTTGGCATCGTCGCCGACCTTGCCCCATGACGCCAATTTGTCGGCGTAGTCGCGAAACTCCGGCAGCAAATCCTCGCGCGTGGCGTAGACGAGGCCGCGCACGAGCGACAGCAACAATGGTTCGGCAACCTCGCGGCCGAGCGCGGCGATCAATGTCTCGGCCTTGGTGACGTAGATCAGCGCATGGCCGAAATCCTGGTAATGGGTGAGCGCAGCGCGCGCCAGAGCCGGCATGAGATCGGCAGGCAACTGCGGAGTGCGGCATGCGCCGCGGACGAGGGCGACGGCCGCGTTCTCATCCTCGGCTTCGATGGCGGCAACGAGAGCTTCGCCATCGAACGGCCTTTCCCCCTCCGCGAACGGATAACGCTCCGCCCGCTGCGCGTCGTCGGCGATGTAGCCGGCGATCTCGGCGCGGGCGACCAGACGCTCCGCCGCATCGCGCCGCTGGTCGGCGTAGAGAGCGAGCCAATCGGCGGTGACGGCGAAGGCGTGGGTCCATCCGAATTCCAGACGGTCGTGCGCCCAGATGATCGCGGCGCGCACCGCGTCAAGCGGATCGGCGCCGATGTGGTCGAGCCGCGCGATCTCCCGCGCCAGGTGTTCGTAGTTATTGTCCTCAAGCGCCTGGGCGAAGCCCTGAAGGATCGCCGCGCGGCGCTCGGCCAAGGGCGGCTCGACGAGATCGATCTCGACCTTGCCGTCGACGATCCGCGTGTCATAGCGGCGCAGCCGGTCGCCGCCGACCAGGGTCTCGCCGGACTCGAGGTCGAACTTCCAATTGTGCCAGTTGCAGGTGAGGACGCGGCCGTCAGCCAGGCCGCCGTCGATCAGCGGATAGCCCTCATGCGGACAACGGTTATTGCAGGCATGGATGCGGCCTTCGACGTGGAAGAGGGCGATCTGCCGGCCGCCGACCCGGGCGACGGCGCGACCCTTGGCCGCAAGCGTGGAAAGATCGATCGCCGCGGTCCATGCCATGAAAATTCCCCTCGTCTTCTTAAGGTCATTGCGTCGCGATGACGAAGGAAATTTGGGCATCCGCCGGCAACAACGCAAGCCGCCTGGCGGCCCGGCGCGCTACTCGAGCGCTTCGCGCGCGAGGCCGGCGAGGACGCGATTGAGCCATAGATCGTTGTCGATGTTGCCGCGTCCGCTCTGGGCGCAAAGCTGCTTGAAATGCGCGTATTCAAGCTCCCAAGTCGGATCGGCCTGGACGAGCGTCACGGCCTCTTCGGGGGGGCGTCCGCTCGGCAACACGCGGCGGCGATGCGTGAATATCGACGGCCCCCACTTGCACAGCGATTCGATATGCATCGATCCGCGTTCGGCGTAGATATCGGCGGTGAAATGGTTGCGCCAGGACAACAGCGATATCTCGCATTCGATCGGCAGCCGGCCGCGGCAAGCGAAGACGATGCGATCGAAGGCGCGGTTCTCGAAGCGGTCGGCGGCGATGACGTGCATGTCGGTGCCGATATCGCCGAACCAGAAATGCAGCGTGTCGAGCAGATGCGAGCCGAGATCGGGCAGCACGCCCGCGCCCTGGTCGCGCCAGGGCGAATTGCGCACATCGCGCGCCGTGCCATTGCCGTAGAACAGCCGGGCATGGTAGAGGCGCCCGAGCTCGCCCGACTCGATGAGCCGCTTCATCCGCACGAAATGCGGCTCAAAGCGATGATTGTAGGCGGTGTAGCACACGGCGCCGCTCGATCGCGCCAGCGCCGCCAGCCGATCGAGGTCCTCTTGCCGCTCGCTCACCAGGGGCTTCTCGACGAGGACGTGCTTGCCCAGCGTCAGCAGGAAGGTAAGGAGATCGAGCTTCGCCGAGTCCGGCGTGCAGACGAGCGCGGCGTCGTAGGCGGCGGCCGGCACGTCATTGACGGCGCGGTAATTCACTTCGCTCGCCACCGGATCGACGACGCCAACCACGTCGATGCCGGCAACGGCGCGACGTTTGCGCCCCTGCACGCCCAGTCCGACGACGATGACACGCATCGGCCTTAGCTGTAGTTGGCGCGCTTTTCGAGCGCTTCGAGGTTCTTGCGGACGCTATCGACGCCGACTGGCACATTGCCGTCATAGCCGCATTCGATGCCGGCGGCGGCCGAACCGAGCACCGAGGCGATCACCTCGTTGCCGGTGGCGATCATCGCCAGTGTGGCATAAGCGAGCAGCGCATCGCCGGAGCCGACGGCGTCGACAACCTTGTCTGCCAGGCTGTCGACCACGAAGAACGAGCGCAGATCGTCGACCCGCGCGCGCTGGCGATAGGTGATGAGGCCGCGGTCGCCGAGCTTGAGGATGAGCGTCTTGCACTCGGCGCGGCGATAGAGCTCGAAGGCGAGCGGACGCACCGTCACGTCCTGGTCGCCGAGGGCGAAGCGCGCCTCGCGTTCGTTCGGCGTCAGAAGATCGAAGCCCTTGAAGTCGAGGATGTTGCCCCAGCGGCTCGCCACCTGGCTGTCGGCGACCCGATAGGCGCCTTCGGGAATGCCGGTGATCAGCGCCGGGATCGTATGGCGGTTGAATAGGCCGTGGCGGAAATCGCTGAAGACGACGGCATCGATCGGCGTCGACGACAGATGTTCCCAAAGCTGGCCGGCGATCTTGTCGGAGATCGGCCGGTTGTCGAGCGTATCGACCTTCAGCAGGCGGTAGCCGCCGGCGATGAACGCGTTCTTGTTGGTGGTCGGGCGCGTGCGGTCGATGACCGCGTGGCAGGTGACACCCGCCTTCTTAAGCTCCTCCAGCACGAGATCCTTGTGGACATCGTCGCCGAGCACGGTCGAGAAGGTGACCTCCGCGCCGGCGGAGCGCAAATGGCGCGCGACGATGGCAGCGCCGCCGACGAAATCGGTCTTGCCCTCGTAGCGCACGCTGAAGGTCGGCGTCTTCGTGTTGCCGCCGATCAGCGTGCACTGCGTGTAGGTGTCGACGATGGTGTCGCCGATCACGTGGACGCGGACGCCGGCGAGCTTGTCGAGCGCCTTGTGGAGGTCGACGAAAGTCAGTCCCTCGGCCTCGAGCACGGCGAGCAGCTTGTCGGACGCGAGATTGGGTGGCGCCAGCTCGATCAGGGCCGAAGACGAATAGACGATGTCGCCCGGCGTGAAGATGATCTCGCCGCCGTAGGATTCGAGCACCTTCATCTCTTCCTGCGTGCGCGGATGGACGCCGCCATCCGTGTATTCATAGCCCTTGGCGAAATAGTCCGGCTGGATCATGCCGAGGTTCTTGAGCGGCGTCGGATCGCGATCGATGATCACGTAGTCGACCATCTCCAACGCGGCAAGATTCATCGCCCGCAACTCCTCGGGCACGAACGGCCGGAAATTGGCCTTGGCGATGTGCGCGTCGCAGGTGAGGCTCGCCACCAGAATGTCGCCTTTGCCGCGCGCATACATCAGATGGCGGATGTGCCCGGGATGCACGACGTCGAAGGTGCCGTGACACATGATCACCCTTTTCTTGCGCGGCCGCTTGCCGATCGCAGCGCACAGCTCCTCGGCCGTCTTGACCTTGTGTCGATAAGGATGATCAACCATGTTTTCTCGCCCCGGCTGCGGGGGTCAGCATATTGAACCAGGTCTTGGTGGCGACGGCGATCGAGTCGGGATCCCACAGCGGCGCGTCGCGCCAATCGTCGATGCGGGCGACGATGCGGGCGACGCCCTCCTCGAACGACAACTTGGGGTGCCAGCCGAGCTCGCGCGTGATCTTGCCGATATCGGCCCAGGTGCAATCCGGCTCGCCGGGGCGTTTGGGAATATAGGTAACCGTACCGCCCAGCAGCTCGACCAGGCGGTTGACCGATTGCGGGTTGCCGGCGCCGAGATTGTAGATCTCGCCCTCGCGCGAAGACTCCGCCGCGGCAAGGAAGGCCTCGGCGACATCGGTGACATAAAGGAAGTCGCGGCGCTGGGTGCCGTCCCCGACCACGGTGAACGGTTTGCCGGCGAGCTTCTGGCGCAGAAACACGCCGAATACCGCGCCATAGGCGCCGGTGGTGCGCGAGCGGATGCCGTAGGCATTGAAGATGCGGATCGCGTTCGCCGGCAGTTTGTAGACCTGCCGCCAATGGAACACGGCCTGCTCGCCCTGATACTTGCTGAGCGCGTAGGGGTATTGCGGTGCGATCGGATGGTCTTCGCGCGTCGGCGTCGTCGCCAGGCCGTAGCAGGAGGACGAGGCGGCGTAGACGAACTTCTTGACGCCGGCGGCGCGCGCGGCCTCGAGCGCATGCACGGTGCCAAGCACGTTCGCCGACATGTATTCGGTCGGATGGTCGATCGACGGCACGATATCGCCGATGCCGGCGAAATGGAAAACGTAGCGCGCGCCGGCGAACAACGAATCTCCGGGCTGCAGCGCCCGCACATCGCGGTGCGCGAAGGCGAGCGCCGGCTCCCCGGCGCGATGCGCCAGATTCGCCTCGCGCCCACCCACCAGATTGTCGATCGCCCTTACCGCATAACCGCGATCGAGCAGGAGATCGACCATATGGCTGCCGATGAAGCCGGCGCCTCCAGTGACGACGGCGATCGGGCGCGGGCTCATGCCGCCTTGAGCACCTTCATCATGCGGACGTTGTAGTAGCGATCGTCTTCGAAGCTGTTGGGCAGCTTACCGGACTTGAAGGCGCGGCACAGATCGCGCACCGCGTCCGCGACCGTGCGCTTGACCTTGAAACCGAGCACGCGCGCGATCTTGTCGGAGTTGATGTGGTAGGAGCGCAGGTCATTGGATGGCGTCGTCTCGATCGCGATCTCCTTCCGCTCCGGGAATTCCTCGGCGACGACCTTGCGCACGATCAGCGCGATGTCCTTGATCTTGAGGTTCTGGTAGCCGCAATTGAAGATCTGGCCGGCGATCTTGTCGCTTGGCACGGTGAGCAGAAGCTCGTAGGCGTCGCCCATGTCGTTGATATGCAGATTGGGGCGCATCTGCTCGCCGCCGAAGACGGTGATCTTGCCCTTGTTCACCGCGTGGTTCGTCAGAATGTTGACCGAGAGGTCGAGCCGCGTGCGCGGGCTGTAGCCGCAGATCGTCGCCGGGCGAATGGTGACGCAGGTGAAGCCGGGCGCCTGGTGCTTGAACAGCAGCGGCTCGCACATGCCCTTGAACTTGTTGTAGTCGGTCAGCGGCACGAGCGGATGCTCCTCGGTCACGTCGGGCTTCTCGCTGACGCCGTAAACCGAGCTCGATGAGCAATAGACGAAACGCTGCACGCCGGCCGCCTTCGCCGCCACCACCATCGGCTCGAAGCAGTCGAAATTGATCGACGTGCCGAGGCCGGGATCGAGGTCGAAACTCGGATCGTTGGCGATGCAGGCAAGGTGCATGACCGCATCCATGCCCTTCATCGCCGCGGCGAGGCGCCGCGTGTCGCGCACGTCGGCCTCGACGACCGTGAGATTGGGGTGCGGGGCGAGCGTATTTCCGAACCACAGCGAGTCGTAGATGGTGACCTTGAAGCCCTTGGCAAGGAGCTGGGGCGTGAGGACATTGCCGACATAGCCGGCACCGCCGGTAACGAGGACGCTCTTGATCATTCAAATCGCTCCGTTGATGGATCTGGTTCAGCCGACGGCGGCGCGCCGTGTCGGGGTGATGGTGAAGCCGGCGGCCGCGGCGTCGCGGTGGAACATCTGCACGGTCTCGAGCGAATAGGCGTCGAGGTCCTTGCCGATGAACGGCAGCTTGCCGAGCACGTCATGGGTCACTGTGATCACGTGACAGCCGATTTCATCGGCCTGAAAGATGTTGAGAAGCTCGCGGGGGCTTGCCCAGATGAGCTCGGCCTTGGGGCGGGCCTGCAACAAGCGCACCGCCTCTGCCATCATCGGTACGGGGTCGCGTCCGGTGTCGGCGACACGGCCGGCGAATACCGAGACGAAGGCTGGCGTTCCCAGCGCCAGGCACTCGGTCACCGACTGCACCTGGTTCAGGGTGAGCAATGCCGTCACGTTGACGACGATACCGGCCTCGGACAGGCGGCGGATCAGCGGTCCGGCGAAGACCTTGTTGGTGTTGGTCACCGGGATCTTGACGTTGACGTTCTTGCCCCACGAGGCGATTTCGAAGGCTTGGCGCTCCATCTCGCCGAACTCGTCGGCGAACACCTCGAAGGAAATCGGGCGGTCGGGAACCGCCCGCAGCACCTCGCGGGCAAAAGCGGCGTAGTCCTGCACGCCCGCCTTGCGCATGAGCGTCGGGTTGGTGGTGAAGCCCTTGACCAGCGGATTGGCGTAGAGCTTGCGGATGCCGTCCAGGTCGGCGCCATCGGCGAAGATCTTGATCTTGAGATCGGTGAGCGAGCGCATGAGTCAATGTCCTTCCGTGGCGCGTGCCGACACCCGATCGAGGACGATTGCCTCTGCTTCGGCGAGCGAGGCGACCGTGAAATCCGGGTTCCGGGCGCGCCCTTCATCGTAGCCGGCGTCGGCGAGGATGCTCGTGCTGCCGGCGGCGCGACCGGCATAAATGTCGCGCCAGCGATCCTCGACGATGAAGCAACGCGCCAAGTCGAGCGGCCAGTCGCGCGCGGCATCGAGCAGCAATCCCGGCTTCGGCGTGCCACAGCCGTAGTCGTTCGCATCGACATGATAGCACACGGGGATGTCGTCTATCGGCAGCTCGCGGCGCAGGGGGTTGCCCGCGCTCATGGCCGGCTCATCCCTTCCCATTTGTTGGGCCGCAACTTGAGCGCCGGATGCGACACCAGGCCATGCCAGACGACCGCCTGAAACGCCTCTGTATGCGGAGTGACCGCCGCGGCATCGACGGTTGGGACGACGATGACTTCGTCGCCCACCTGCTTGGTATAGCCGCCGTTGCGCCCGACCACCCCGTAAATCTCGAGGCCGCGGGCCTTTGCCTCGTCGAGGCCGCAGACGATGTTGCGGCTGACATTGCGTTCGGCGTCGCCGCCACCGACCGAGAATACCAGGACGGCGTCTTTCGGTCCGGCCCGGCTCACGCGTAGCCAGGCGGCGAACACCGTGTCCCAGCCTTCGTCGTTGGTGCGCGCGGTAAGCTCGGCGACATTGTCGACGGGACTATACGCCTCGATGCCACACAACTTGCGGAAGTCGTTGACGGCGTGGCTGCAGTTCGCGGCGCTGCCGCCGACGCCGAGCAGGAACAGCCGGCCGCCGCGCTCGCGCAGTTGCGCCAGACGCAAGGCCAGGCGCTCCACCGCCGCATGGTCGATGCGATTGGCGACATCGGCCGCCTGTCGGAAATAGGTCTCGCTGTGACTCATCGTCGCGTCGGGCATGCGTGGCAAGAGATTTGACCGCATCTGCGCACGCTCCTGCCGCGCCCGGCGGCGCGGGGAGCGGGCGGATCGATATAATCGATCTTCGCGCCGGTTTGGTTAAGAAAATATTGGGCGCCGGCGGGGCGGCGGCTCACCCTTTCCCCGCAGGCACGCGTTCGTCGCTCGGAGTTCAAATTTACCAATATGGATCTATGGGTTGGCCCGCACAGGGCTACTCCTCCGCGGCTGGTCCGTCGGGGTCGATATAGGCGATGTAGCTCCTTCCCCACCAGCCGATATCGAGGTGGCGGACGAACTTGAAGCGGCTGCGGGCACGGAACTCGCGAAAGGCGCGGGCGACCCCCTTGGCCGGGGAGCCCTTATAGCCGGAAAACATGTCGTCGATGTAGAGGACAGAGCCTTCCTGCAGCAGCGGCTCGATGAAGTCGAAAACCGGCACCGCCGATTCGTAAAGATCGCAGTCGATATTGACCAGCGCGATCTTGTTTTCATTGTCCCGGAAGCGGCGCTGCAGCGCCGGCGTCAGGCTGTCGGCATAGAAGCCTTTGATGGTGACGACGCGGTCGGCATAGATGCCGTGCTCGCGCACCATCTGCATGAACTCCCCCTCCGAGGTGGCAAGCGCGCCGCGCTTCCAAAGCTCGACGCTGGGATCGGAGGCCGCGTCGGGCAGGCCGGCGAAGCTGTCGAAGGCGAAGAACTTCATTTGATCCTGGTTATGGCGCCGCGCCTCGGTGAGCGCCATGCGAAAGGTGCGACAGCGGTGGCAGCCGAACTCGTGGTAGTCCCCGCGAACCCGATTCTCGGTGAGAAAATCGAAGGCCTTGACGAAGAATCCATATTTCTCGGTCTGGCGGTTGGCTTGATTGAGGGCGATTTCGTCCTCGCGCGTCCAGTGGGCGAGCGCTGCGCCATCGGCGAGCTTGACCCACGGCTCGCCGGCAACCGGCTCGATGGCGATCGGGGAGGGGCTGGTTCGGCTCATGGCGGCCTCAACCTTCGGGTTCTTGCGGGGGGCGCGTCCGGTCGTCATGACTTCAGTGCCTTGGCGACCTTCATCGCGTGGTCGATCGTGTCATCGATGTCGACGTTGTAGAGATAGCTGCCGGCGCGGCCGATCGAAAAGACGCCGTCGGGCATCATGTCGAAATACTTCTTGGCTTTCGCCTTCTCCGATTCGAGCGGGAGCGGGTAGAGCTTGTTGTTCCGCGATGGAATTTCCAGGCCGATCAGCGTCGTGGGCGCCCGGTGCAGCGTGAATTTCTTGTACTCGACGATACGCGTGAACTGTTCGGCGCCGGCGTAGTAGCAAAAATATACGTGTTCGGGCATCGCAAACTCCACCGGCAGCACGATGCGATGGAAATCGCGCCCGACATAGGGCAGCTCGCCGTGGCAGCGGTCGAACAGGATGTCGGGCGAGATCGTGCTGACGATCACGTCGAAGCGACGCTTCTCGCCCTTGAGAACGACCGCCTTGTTGGCGATGTCGTAGCGCTCGATCCTGGTCGACAGGTGGACGGCGACACCGTCGGCGGCGATGCGGAAATAATCATCGTAGCCGTTGAAGGCGATGGGATAGGCGGAAATCGCCGTGTCCCACGCCGCGCGCGGGCCCTCTTTGATCGTCACGCCCTTGGGCGACCAGGTGAAGTCGTCGATCTGCTTGTTGTCGTCGATCATCCACATCTTGCGCGAATAGCCGTCGACGAACTTCTCGTACAGCGTCCGACCGATCGAGCGGACCCAGAACTCCTCGAAATTCTTGGCGCTAGCGGCGCCATTGAGCTTCAGCAGCTGATCGCGATCGAGCTTGGCAAGTTCGCTCGGGGCGAGGCCGCGCAGCGCCTCCATGGTGATCGCCGACAGCTCCGACCGGATCTCGGTGCGGTCGGGCATGCGGCCGATGTCGTCCATGTGGATCGGGTAGTCGTAGAAAGTCTGGTCGCGCTCGATATAGGTGAGGAACTGGTGGTCGGCGCAGCGCCGCAGCGGCACGTAAGTGTTGAGGAATTCAAAGATATGCGGCCACGGCGTGAGGAAATGGCGCGGGCCAAATGTGTGCGGGTGACCGCCGTAGTACATCGTCCGCACGCCGGCGCCGAGGAACGGCGCCGCTTCGACCAGCGTCACGTCCCACCCGCCCATCAGTCTGAGTTGATGGGCTGCAGCACAACCGGCGAATCCTCCGCCCAAGACCAACGCCGTTTTCACGCAACCCCCATCCGGATAGTCAACGACCCGTCCACCGCCGGCGTCGCGTCCTCTGTCGTCGTCACGCCGCTGCGCGCGTCTGCAAAGTGATACGTCAGGATGGTTAAGAAACCTTGCCCGACCGCCTATTGCAGCGACGACAGGCTGTAGACGCCGAGCAGCATCGAGATGACCACGAAACCGACGGTTGCCCCCATGAAGAGGATGATGGCCGGTTCGAGGAGCGAAACGGCGGCCTTGAGCCGTGCCTGGATTTCGTCGCGCAAGATTTCCGCGGCGTTGGTGCTCATGCCGCCGAGGTCGCCGGTCTCGTCGCCGACCGCGAGCAGCCGCTTGCCGAGCTTGGGGAATTTCGGCACGGAATCGAGCGCCGCGACCAGGCGCCGGCCCTTGCGCACGCCGATCAGCGTCTCCTCGAGGCCGGCACGGATCACTGAATTCCGGGCGGTGGCGAGGGCGAGCTCGAGCGCCAGCGCAAGGGCGACGCCGTTCGACAGCAGGACGCCAAGCACGCTGAGGATATTCGCCGACTGCGCCTTGGCGATGAAATTGCCAAGCCAGGGCGTCTCCAGCGCGATTCGGTCGATGCTCCGCCGCACCGCCGGGGTGCGGCCATGCGCGAGGTAAAGACCGGCGACGGTGACGACGAGCACGGTCAAGACATATTGGCCGTAATGCGTGAGCAGATCGCTGATCGTAAACAGCAGGCGTGTCGTCGCCGGCAGGGCGCTGAGGCGATCGGCGAAGAGGTCGCGGAAGATCGGGATGACGTAGATGCCGAGACCGATCAGCGACAGGACGGCCGCGAACAGCAGAATCGCCGGGTAGGCGAGCGACGCGGCGATGTCGCCGCGCAGTTTCTGCTGCCGTTCGAAATAATGCTGCAGTGACAATAGGATCTGCGGCAGCTGGCCGCTCGCCTCGCCGGCTCGCACAAGCGGCACGAGCAGGGGATCGAACTGGCCGGCCTCGGCGAAGGCCTGGGACAGGGTGAGGCCGCGCTTGATCGATTGGCGCAGCTGGCCGGCAAGCTGCGTGATCGCCGTCTCTTCGGTGTCCTCGCCGATGATCTGCAGCGAACGCTCGATGATGACACCGCTCGACACCAGCCGTGCGAGCTGGCCGACGAACCGGGTCGTGAGCCCGGCCGAGATGATCCGCCGCCGCACCTCCTGGCATTTGACGAGGACGAGACGCCGCGATTTCACTCGGCCTTCAAGGGCCGTGCGGTTATCGGCATATTCGCGGCCTTCGAGCGACTTGCCGTCGCGTCCGATCGCCGTATAGGCGTAGTAGGGCATCAGCCGACCACGCGCACCACTTCCTCGACGGTCGTGGTGCCGCCGAGGGCATGGGCAAGACCGTCGTCGAGCATGGATTTGAAGCCGATCTTGCGCGCCTCGGTCATCAGCGCTTCGTCGGTCGGATTCTCTAAAATCGCCTGACGGACACCGGCGTTGAGAATAAGGTACTCGCCGACCGGCAGCCGGCCGCGATAGCCGATATCGCCGCATTCCTCGCAGCCGACCGCGGCATAGACCTCGGTGCCGGGTTCGACGCCGACATGACGCGCAAGTTCCGGATCGATCCGCTTGCGTTTGCGGCAATGCGGGCACAGCCGGCGCACCAGGCGCTGCCCGCTCACAGCGATTAGGCTGTTGGCGATGAGGTAGTCCGGCAGGCCCATGTTGAGCAGGCGGCCGATGGCGCCGAGCGCGCTGTTGGTATGCAGGGTCGACAGCACGAGGTGGCCGGTGAGCGCCGCCTGGATCGCGATCTCGGCCGTTTCCTTGTCGCGGATCTCGCCGACCAGGATCACGTCCGGGTCGTGGCGCAGGATCGAGCGCAGCGCGTTGGCAAATGTGAGTCCGATATCGGAATTGGCCTGAATCTGATTGAGACCGGAAATCTCATACTCGACCGGATCCTCGACCGTGATGATCTTCTTCTCGCCATCGATGATGCCGCGCAGGCCCGAATAGAGCGTCGTCGTTTTGCCCGAGCCGGTCGGGCCGGTGACGAGGATCAAACCATAGCTGCGCCGGAGCGTATCGCGAAGGCTGGCGACGATTCTGGACGTCATGCCGAGCGCGTCGAGGTCGAGAAGCTGTTTCTTCTGGTCGAGCAGGCGCATCGCCACGTCCTCGCCGGCCGAGGTCGGAATGGAGCTGACGCGGATGTCCACCTCTTTGCCCGCGGTCCTGATCGTGAAGCGGCCATCCTGCGGCAGTCGGCGTTCGGCGATGTCGAGGTTGGCGAGAATCTTCACGCGCGAGACGACGGCCGAGTATTCGTCGATGCGCGGACCCGGCCGCGCATGCAGCACGCCGTCGACGCGGTAGCGCAGCTCGATGCGCGACTTGAACGGCTCGAGATGGATGTCCGATGCGCCCATGCGCACGCCGCTGGTGATAAGGTCATTCACCTGGCGGATGATCGGTGCTTCGAGCGCGAGGTCCTTCAGGTGTTCGATGTCGGTCTGCGGGTTTGCCGCCTCCGGCTCTTCTTCGCGCTTGAGGTCGAAGTGCTTTTCCAGCCGATACACCAGCTCGGCTTCGGGGTGAATGGCGAGGCGCCAGTCCGGCACCGTGCGGCGCAACAGGTCGATCAGGCCGCTGTCGTCGGGATCGGCAATGATGAGCCACCGCTCCTCGCCGATGGCGACCGGCAAGATGCGGTTGAACAGCAGGAACTCCGGCGTGAACGGCACCTCCTCCGGCACGTCACCGCGTTCGTTCCACACGGGCAGATCCACGACCTCGGACCAAGCGGTGTAGACCTGCTCGTCGGACACCACGCCCATGTCGGTGAGCGTGTTGCCGAGATTGCGATGCGTCTTGGCAGCGAGTTCCGCAGCCTGCGCCAGCGTCTCCTCGCCGACCAGTCCAGCGCGCGCCAGTGCCTCCGACAGCCGCAGATCGTTGTTGCGGGCGACCGAGCCGGTGGCGCCGGCACCACGGTGGCGCAGCTGGCCCCACGCGCGCGTGAGCCTTTCGCTCAGCGCCGCCATGGGTCGCGCCACGGCCGGGTCGAATGCAGGGCGAATTCAGTCATATGCGATACTGCCGTGTTGCCTCACCAGTTGCCGAGGTCGGCGTTCTCGCCCTGGCCACCCGGTTGTCCGTCGGCGCCAAGCGAGAACAGATCATAGTCGAGCCCGCCGCGCGTCGGTGGGACCTGATAGAGAAAATCGGCGCCCCAGCCATCCTTCGGCAACTGCCGCTTGCTGAGATAGGGGCCGGCCCACGTATTGAGCCCGTCGGGTTTCTCGATCAGGGCCTTGAGGCCTTCTTGCTGCGTCGGATAGCGCCGGTTGTCGATACGAAACGAATCGAGCGCGGTCGACAGCATTTCGACCTGAGCCTTGGTCGACTTCACCCGCGATTCGCCAAGCTGGCCGATCAGTCGCGGCCCGATCAGGGCGGCGAGCATGGCGATGATCGCCATGACGATGACTAGCTCGATCAGCGTGAAGCCGGCCTGGCGCCGACGCCGCTTCGCCAGTTCATTCCCATCCCGCCGGCATGCGACCGTCACGTCTTGATCGCGCTGCCCCGACGCCGCCCCGCCGGGGAAGGAGGGTGCCAAGACGATGTCACAATGAAGCATACGTTACCGTCCCATGAAGCGGATTGATGTCGATGCGCGCAACGTCTCGGGTCGAGCCGGTCCCGGTATCGGCCGCCAGGCGAGCGGAGGCAAGAATCGCCGTGCCATCCGGATAGAATACCGACACCGTCTGCTGCACCAGATACGACGACGGGATCGGACGGTCAATCACCAGCCGAATGTTCGGCGGTAGCTTGAAGTGCTCATCACCAGGCTGCGCGACGAGCTCATGGTCGTTGAGCACGACTCGCACACCGACCCCGGTCTCGATTGCGCGCAGCCGCTGCTTCTCGATGAACGCAACGATTTCCGGCTTGGGCGGGCGATAGGGCAGATTGAGTCGCGGTCCAATGATCGAGGCGATCACGGCAATGATCACCATGACGATCAGCAGCTCGATCACCGTGAAGCCGGCAGAATGGCGCTGGCTGTACCGATGCATTGGTCCTCTCAGCTGCGCACCGCCGGGATCGATAAGACCGACCGCACAAGATCGGTCTGATTGTGCGTATTTGTCTTATTGAAGATGTGCTGGAGCTGCGAGCGAATCGTGTTCGTGCTGAGCTTCGACTGCTTGGCGATCCGCTCCAGCGATTCGCCGGAGATGAGGCCGGCAAGAACGCGCGTCTCAGCGTTGGTCAAACCGAAGATTTCGGCGGCAATGCGTGCCGATTGGGCGTGATCGCCGCCGGTGTCCCCGACGAATAGGACCGCGGCAACCGGTTCGGAAAATGGGCCGTTTCCACGCGCGTTCACGGGAACGGCCACCAATTTCAGCGATGTTCCCGCGCCGCCATGGATCAGCCGCATCGCGCCGCTGCCGGCGGCGGCATCGTCGTTGATTGCCATGTGAACGACCGCTCCGATCAACTTGCGAAGCTCCGCCGTCGCCGCGGCCGTGGTGCCGACGAGCGTCTGTCGATGAAGTCGCAGCGCATCGCCGCGCTCAAGCAGGACGCGCGCGGCGCCATTGGCAAAAACGACGCGCTCATCGCCGTTGACGGCAATGACCGCCAAGGCCAGGCGGTCGATGATGGCGACGAGCGAGTCGCGGGCGCTATGAAGAGCCGCGACATGTCGCTGCAACGACAGCGCCTCCTGTAAATGCGCCGCGACCGCATCGAGCAGATCAAGCTCATCGGGACCCAGGGCGATGCGGCTGGTGTCGAGGATAAGTTCCAGCGTCGCTGCGAATTCGTCGGTGTCGACGGCGCCGGGAAGCCATCGCCCCGCTTGATCTGGCGCGGCCACTCGCGGACGCGGCGAGGCCGCGGGCGCGGCGCCGTCGGGCAATCGGCCCGCGTCGAAGCTTCGGCACAATAGATCGACGAGATGCCGTTGCTCGGCCGCTACCGCGGTGCCGCCCGGCGCAGCCGCCGAAGCAGACGATCGATATGTGCCGAGGACGCTGGGCCCGTGGCTTTGGTGCACGGTGAGGGTCGCGCCGTTGCAGCGGAGCGCGGCACATAACCGGCTTAGCCACTCGTTCCACCGATCATGCGCGCGGGCTACTGCAAAGAGGTCCTGCAGCAGGGAACCAAACGCGCCCGCCCGGTGCACCGTCAGATTGGCTTTACGCATGGATGTGAGGAGCGGGGCAGCTCAAATTGAAGTTAGCGGTTGGACATCGTCGTCGCGTCAGATGCTTGCCGATGGGGCGCCGTGCAGTTTCACGGACGATCACGGCACCCGTCATCATCCATTTGATGGATGAATGTATCATATATCTCTGGACAACATGCAAGAACAATGCATTAATTATTCATCAGTATAAAACGCTTGGCATGGCGCTTTCAAATCGTTAATACTGCAGTGACCTGTGTCACAGTCGTCGTACGGGAGGCGCGGTAGGCTCGTCAAGTTGCTGCTTTCGTGTCGTGCCGTCGGTTGTAAGCCGGGCATGCGCAGGCCGGGATTGGCGATTCGAAGTCGAAGCGGACGCAGCCGGGATACCGCAGCAGTCGGGACAAGAGAAAGGTCGCGTTTATGGTGGCTAGAGGGGGGCGTGGCTACGTGGCCATGCGCGCGTTGAGTCCTAATTCGCTATGGTCGGCCTTGTTCGGCGGTCTTATCCAGCTTGTCGCGACCGGCGCGGCATATGCCCAGGATGCCGCAACGGTGCCGTCCAATCTGCAGGTCACGGGCACGATCACCACGAAGACCGGCGTTACGATCAAGGTTAACGACAACGTCCTGGTGGTCCGCGAAAGCGGCGGGCAGACCGAGGGTAGCGGCACGGTGCTGACGGCGGACGGCACCTATTTCGTCGACATGTCGAAGACGACCGCTTTCAACGGCACGAAGTTGTCGATGCGCGTGGTCACTGGCGGCAAGACTTTTCAGCTCGTCACGGATTCCACGCCCGTGTCGTTTTCCTATTCCGGCGGGTTTCCCTTTCCGGTCCGGCTCAACATCAGCCCGACGGTCGGTGATCTCATTACGGTCACTCCCGATAACCCCAGCGGCGGCAACAGCGGCGGCAGCACGACGCCGGGCGGGACGCCGATCATCAACGCGCAATTCGACGTCAATGGCGATGGCGTGTTCGACGACCGCGACATCAAGATCATCAGGGATGCCGTGACCGGCAAGGTTCCGGACCCGAAGGCCGACGTCAATGGCGATGGAATCATCAACACGCGCGACCTGATCGACGCGATCAAGGCGCTCAACGACGGGCGCCAGCACCGCTTCCGCGTGGAGGTCCAATCGGCGACCGGCACCAACACGAACACCAGCACGAACACCAGCACGAACACGAGCACGAGTTCCAGCACGAGCTCCACAACCAATGCCACCACGACCACGAAATAGCGCAAGGCTTGCCAGGCGTGCCGCGGCGGGCTTCGGCCTGCTGGAGGTTGTCGTTGCGCTTGCCGTGCTCGCGGTTGCCTGCACGCTGATTCTCGGGCAGGTCCGGGCGATGCTCGATTACACCCGTCGGGCCAACGAACATATCGATCGGGTGCGCGTCCTCGCCAATCGAGCCGCGGTCCTGCAGATCGCCGAGCGCGATAAGTCGGATGTCCGCATCGCCAATAAGGAACTGGTCGTGCGTTTGCCAAATCTCTACGATCAGCCGCCCCTCGTCGCGCGCAATTTTGCTTATGGCGGCTTCGACGTTCCGGTCAATCTCGGCTTCAGCCCGGTGCAGATATTCGAGGTCAACGACGGCGGACCCAACCGTCTGCGTCTGCTGCTTCCGGCGCTGCCGGCGAC